>NZ_JABVBF010000016.1 GCF_013344765.1 Acinetobacter lactucae | reverse complement strand
TCAGAGACCTAGATCATTAATGACAGTAAAAATTTTAGCGGTAGATATGGATGGGACTTTTCTTAATTCCAAAAAGCAGTACAACAAAGCACGTTTTTTAAAACAATACGAACAACTAAAACAAAATAATATTCATTTTGTGGTAGCCAGTGGTAATCAACTTGCAAAACTTGTTACCTATTTTCCAGAAATTAATCATGAGATTGCTTTTATTGCAGAAAATGGCGCACATGTTGTAGATGCTGGACAAGAGTTAGCTTTTGCTCATTTAAGTCATCAACAGTACCTTGAGATTTTAAAAGCGATTGACCCAGCGTATACCTCAACAATGGTGATCTGTGGAAAACAAAGTGCTTACGTGCATAGAAGTATGAAGGCAGAAGACTATGCTAAAGTTGCGAGATATTTTGAAAAGCTGACGGTTGTAGATGACTTTTATGCACTAGATGACTTAGTGTGCAAAATTACTTTTACGGCTCAGGAAAACGAAAGTTTTGCGATTTTTGAACATTTTCAGAAGCAAAGTTTTGTAGCAGATAAAGTTTTGGTACCAGTTTCAAGTGGTTTTAATTTTATCGATTTGATTCTTCCCGACCAGCATAAAGCACATGGTTTGAAGTTGTTACTACAAAAATGGCAAGTTAAAGCTGATCAAGTGGTTGCGATTGGTGATAACAACAATGATATGCAGATGATTAAAGCTGTAGGTTATGGGTTTGCAGTTGAAAATGCAGTAGAAGCATTAAAAGCAGTGGCACCTTATACCACTGTAAGTAATGAACAAGAAGGTGCATTACAGGTAATCGATTTAGTACTTCAGCGTCAATCTCCATTTTCTTAATTGATGAAGATCAATTGCCTAGAGTTGAAAATTGTATATCAGTAGAAACTTGGTTATGCTAGTACTACTAAGATTATCCGTTTGCTCTAGGCAATAAACGACAATGGCCCTACAACACCTACACAAGTATGCTTGGTTTGTGTTCCTAATGACTTTGGTCATTGGGTGGAGTGGTGTGTCTATTGCTCAGACGCCTATGCAGCATGATCTTCATACTATGCCGTGTCATAGTGACAAAACTTCGCATAAGAATATGCATGTTCAAACAGATGATCAGACTGCATGTCATCAAAATATGACACAGTCTTTTCACTCGCATGGTGAACATTGTCAGGACTGTAATCCAGTCCATTGTCAAATTGTGAATTTGGCATTACAGCAAGCTGTACCAGATATTGACTCGCAATTCATTCCTATCTCGTCTCAATTTAGCAGTATTTATCAGGCTCAGCATTTAGCCGGATACTGGCAAGAAATTTTACGTCCTCCAAAAGCTTAATCCTTTCTTACTTATTTTTTTAGTTCAAAGGATTACAGCAATGTCTCATAAAACAATTAGCAGCTTCGTCGCTGTATTTGGTCTATTGGTTTCACCATGGACGCTCGCAGCAATTAAGGAATATCACCTTAATATTAATGAACAACAGGTCAATATTACGGGTCAGTCGCTCAAACGAATTACCGTAAATGGCAAGTTTACAGCACCACTCCTTGAATTTGAGGAGGGAGATGAGGCTGTGATTCATGTTCATAATCAATTAAAGAATCAAGACACGTCTTTACACTGGCATGGTTTGTTATTGCCAGGATTAATGGATGGTGTACCTGGTTTCAATGGTTTTAAAGGAATCGCGCCAAACGGAGATTTTGTCTACCGTTTTAAGGTGAAACAAAACGGTACCTATTGGTATCACGCCCATAGTAAAGGCCAAGAGCAAGATGGTTTATATGGGCCGCTGGTGATTTACCCGAAAGGGAAAATACCCGTAGCTGCTCATGAAAAAACTGATCGTGATTATGTGGTGATGCTTTCAGATTTTCATCATTCTTCTAGCGATAGTATTATGAAGAATTTGAAGAAATCTCCTGAATATTATCAAAACCGCCGTGAAACCGTAGCTGATGTCTGGAAGCAAGTTAAAGCACAAGGCTTAAAAGCAACTTGGCAAGATCGTTCGATGTGGAATCAGATGCGGATGTTAAAAACCGATATGTCTGATGTGACGGGCTACACCTTCTTAGTTAACGGCAAGACACCTCAGCAAAACTGGACAGGTAATTTTAAAGCGGGCGATAAGGTTCGATTACGTTTCATTAATGCATCAGCAATGTCATTTTTTGATGTCAGAATTCCAAATTTGAAAATGACAGTCGTGAGTGCAGACGGGCAGCCAGTTAAGCCGGTTGCAATTGACGAGTTTCGTATTGGTACAGCTGAAACTTACGATGTGATTGTAGAACCTAAACAAGCAAATTATCAGATTGAAGCAGAGTCTATTGATCGCAGTGGTTTTGCTATCGGTACTTTGCATGATGAAAATACTCAGGTGGTTGGTCCAGTTCAAATGCCAGAGCCACGTCCACGCGCTTTATTGACTATGGACGATATGGGCATGAGTCATGGCAATCGGACGAGTGATGAACATGCTGGACATCAAATGAACATGCAACACGACATGTCGGCTATGCCTGAAATGAAAAAAGAAGAGAGCCAGACTAAACATGATCATGCAATGATGAACATGGATCATGACATGAAAAATATGTCATCTGAAGAACATGATCATTCTATGATGCAAATGAAGCATGAGATGCCTGTGCAATCTGAGAATAAGTCTAAAAAGGATGAGCCCGTTTATGGCTGGGCAAATGCTTCGACACCAGAAGGTATGAAAGCACTGCAATATAGCGATTTGCAGTCTTTAAGTCCTCAACCGGATACACGTGCGCCAGAGCGAGAGTTAGTCATTCGTTTAGGTGGCAATATGGAGCGTTATATCTGGACTATTAATGGCAAGAAATTTAGCGAAGCTGAGCCATTACAAGTTAAGTATGGTGAACGTATTCGCTTGAAGTTCGTGAATGACAGCATGATGGCTCACCCAATGCATTTACATGGCATGTTCATGCAATTGGAAAATGGTCAACAAGCTGAAAACTTGCCAAATAAACATGCCGTTATTGTTCCACCAGGAAAGACAGTTACTGCGTTATTGACAGCCGATGCTTTAGGAGAGTGGGCGATTCATTGCCATCTGCTTTATCACATGAGTGCTGGAATGATGAATAAATTAATTGTGGCTCAAGTGAATGATGGAGCAGTAGATCCATCTCAAGCACCTGTTCAATCTGAAAATGAAAAAGGAGCTAGTCATGCGCATCATTAAGTTATTTTCTCAAATGATATGTTGCGGTGTTTTCTCTGGCATTTCTATATTTACTTTTGCTCAAGAACCTTTAACACATGATCATTTACGCGAACATGGTGGACAGATCTATCAGGCAACAAAAATTGATACTGACTGGACCCAAAATGAAGAAGGAGAAGGTCGTTTTTCTTCGGAATTAGAAACTTGGGTGGGAACCGATGAAAACAAATTGTTCATTAAAGCCCATGTTGATAAAGCCGAGTCCGAAGATGCTAATTACGGTGGTTCGGTACTTTACAGTCGAAATGTAGCTGATTATTGGGATGTACAGGCTGGGGTAAACTACGAGCGTTTACAGCGAGCAGACAACAAGCAAGATCGCTGGGCTGGTGTAGTAGGTTTACATGGCATGGCACCTTACTTTTTTGAAACAGATGCTTATCTCTATGCAGGTGAAGATCAGCTATGGAAGCTAAGTTTAGAAACGGAAAGGGACTTACTCTTTACCCAAAAGTTAATTGGTAAACCTTATTTAAAAGCAGATGTTATTTTGCAAGATGAATCTCGCTATGCAAGTAAAACAGGTTTATCAAGTTTACAAGCTGGTTTTCAAACCCGTTATGAAATCAACAAAAAAGTGATGCCATTTATTGATGTTGGTTACGGCTATGAAAAAGGTTTAAAACAAACTGCTTGGCAAACTGGAACCGACTCTGAACATGGTTGGTATTATGGAGCAGGGTTAACACTTAAGTTCTAATTGCAGAACAAAAAGTAAGCTTAATGACATGCCATTGGTTTATACTAATGGCATTGTTTTTTTGTGTCAGTTATGGTGCAAAGATGGCTTTAGAAAAACAACAGAATCAAATACATTTAAGTAAAAATAGCTCTAACTGCGGATGCTCAAGCATGTCGTCTCAGGAGTGTTTCACGCCTAGTGAACCTGTGGCTAAAAAGAGTCAATGGGTAAGTTATTATCATATTCCTCGCATGGATTGTGCAGCCGAAGAGCAAATGGTACGGATGGCTTTAGCCTCATACGCTGACGATATCCAAGAGCTTCATTTTGACTTGCCCGCACGCCATTTGGCGATTTATCACAGTGCTCAAGCTGAAATGATTACCCAAAGCCTACAACGTTTAGGATTAGGAGCCGAGTTACAACAAACGCAACCACATTATGAACCTGTTGAAAAACCTAAAAAGGTTCGAGCCAGTTCTTCAACGAATGCAGCACAAAAACAAGTTTTACAATGGTTGTTACTGATTAATGGGGTCATGTTTGTCATTGAATTGATGGCAGGCATTATTGCTTCATCGACAGGTTTAATCGCCGATTCGCTCGATATGTTTGCCGATGCTGCAATTTATGGCATTGCTTTATTTGTGGTGGGTAAAAATCTAAATGCGCAATTAAGGGCTGCACATCTTTCGGGGTGGTTGCAGTTTGGCTTAGCCATGATTGTGTTAATCGATGTGTTGCGCCGTTTTATTTATGGCAGTGAACCTATTTCAATTCTCATGATTTTAATTGGCGGATTAGCTCTTGCGGCCAATATTAGTTGCCTTTATTTAATGAGAGACCATAAGGAGAGCGGGGCACATATGAAGGCGAGTTATATCTTTTCTGCAAATGATGTCATCGTAAACTTGGGTGTCATTGTTGCGGGAATATTGGTTGCCATCACAGGTTCGCGTTACCCTGATTTAATGATTGGATTAATAATTGTTTTGTTCGTTTTAAACGGTGCACGAAAAATTTTACAGTTAAAAAACGAATAATATCTTCTATGACAGGCAAGCTTTAGATAGGGTTTGCCTTCATTTTTTATTTTAAAGTAAACTGAGTCTTCACATAAAGGAGGAACGACCTCCCCCATAATGGGTCATCATGTCGGGACGACCTGACGCTATAAAAATTAGTGAATGTTATGGCTTGGGCTATTTTAATTTTAGCAGGTGTATTCGAAATCATTTGGGCATATTCTATGAAAATGTCCGAAGGTTTTACCCGTTTAACCCCTAGTATTATTACCATAGTTTTTATGATTTTGAGTGTAGTTCTACTTTCAATTTCAATGAAAACTTTACCCCTTGGCACTGCCTATACGGTTTGGACAGGAATTGGCGCGATTGGGTCATTTCTCGTAGGTATATTTTTTCTTCATGAGCCTATTGGGGCTATACGAATGATTGCCGCTGTATTAATTGTGTCAGGTTTGGTTTTAATGAAAATTTCATCGCCGTCCTAAGAGAATAAACTATGTTGCTGTCTTATAAGTATATCAATTCGCCTGTTGGGCAATTAAAGCTAGTTGCGAATGAAAATGCTTTGATGGCAGTACTATGGGACAATGAAAATCCAAAACGTGTTCGGCTAGCCGAGCTAGTCGAACAACTTGAACATCCAGTTTTATTAAAGACCGAACAACAACTAAAAGAATATTTTGAAGGCAAACGCCGTGAGTTTACATTACCACTAGATTTTGAGGGGACTGCATTTCAAAAGCAGGTCTGGTCTGCTTTATTGACCATCCCTTATGGTGAAACAATAAGTTATAAAGAGATTGCTGTCCAAATTGGCAATGAAAAAGCGGTGCGAGCAGTTGGCGCTGCAAATGGCAAAAACCCGATTTCAATTATTGCACCTTGTCACCGAGTCATTGGTGCGGGTGGTGCTTTAGTTGGTTTTGCTGGTGGGCTTGATAAGAAAGATATTTTATTAAAACTAGAGCAAAAATGAGCCGTTTTTGCGCTCGATTTTTTTAGACTTTTCTACTAAGCTGTCCACTATGATATTTCATGAAGAAAGTGCTTCATGGTATCGCTTTTTTTGAAATATTGATCTTATTCAACAAACTTTGGATGTTCTAAAAATGGCTGTCGGTGACGTAACAATGCCACAAATGCATGTGGTAAAAGGTGTAAAAATTGGCTCAACAGAAGCATATGTACGTTACCCAAACCGACGAGATCTAGTCATTTTTGAATTTGCAGAAGGTTCAAATGTTGCTGGTGTATTTACGCAAAATGCATTTTGTGCAGCGCCTGTTCATGTTTCTAAAGCTCATCTTGCCGAAGTTAATCCTCGTTATTTAGTGATTAACACAGGTAATGCCAATGCGGGTACCGGACCTACAGGTTTGAAAAATGCTCAGGATACTTGTGCGAAGTTAGCGGAGCTTGCTGGAGTAAACAGTTTTGAAGTTCTTCCATTTTCTACGGGTGTGATTGGTGAGCAGCTTCCAATGGAGCGTTTACTTGCTGGACTTCGACCTGCATTAAACACTTTGCAAGAGGCTGCTTGGTATGATGCAGCATCTGGCATTATGACCACAGATACAGTACCAAAAGGTGCATCTGAACAATTTGAGATAGATGGTATTACTTATACTATGACAGGTATTAGTAAAGGTGCTGGCATGATTCGTCCAAACATGGCAACCATGTTGAGCTTTGTAGCTACAGACGCACCTATTAGCCGTGATTTAGTACAAAGCTTATTAAAGACAACGGTTGAGCATTCATTTAACCGTATTACGATTGATGGCGATACCTCAACCAATGACTCTTGTATTTTTGTGGCAACAGGTCAGGCGGGTGGAGCTGAAATTACTTCAATTAACGATGCACGATATGCTCAAGTGTTAGAAGTACTGGCTCGTGTTATGAATCGTTTAGCACAGTTAATTGTACGTGATGGCGAAGGTGCAACGAAGTTTATTACTGTTGCTGTAGAAGGCGGTGCTAACACTCAAGAATGTTGCGATATTGCTTATAGTATTGCGCATTCACCACTCGTCAAAACTGCACTTTTTGCATCTGACCCGAACTGGGGCCGTATTTTAGCTGCGATTGGCTATGCAGGAGTTAAAGACTTAGATGTGTCTAAAATTCAAGTATGGTTAGATGACGTACAAATCTGTAAAGACGGCGGCGCAGCTGAGGACTATACCGAAGAAGCGGGCGCGCGTGTTATGGCTCAAACCGAAATTACCATTCGTGTTGATTTAGGACGTGGTCAGGCCAAAGACACGGTATATACCTGTGACTTATCTTACGACTATGTCAAAATTAATGCTGATTACCGTTCTTAAATATCAGTTATAATCAAGCCTCGACAAAGAGGCTTTTTTATTAGCCCCATCTTTTGATATTAAATGATTCAATCCATAAATCATTTAAGCAGTAACGTTATATGCGAGCAGGTATGCCAGCATGAAGGATAGAGAAGACGTTTTATGAGTGATGCGACTTTAATTGCCAACGATGCAAAAAACATTGTACAAGCGCATTTAGACCGTTTAGGTGAGCCAAAAGACAATCGCTTAAGTGAAGAAGCAAAACAACAAAAGTTTGCACAGATCGAAGCAGAGCTCAAAAAACGTGATGCTGTCCTTGTTGCTCATTACTATTGCGACCCTGAAGTACAGGAACTTGCCGAAAAAACAGGTGGATGCGTTTCTGATTCGTTAGAAATGGCCCGTTTTGGACGAGATCATGCTGCCTCAACACTGGTTGTTGCTGGGGTCAAATTTATGGGAGAAACAGCTAAAATTCTGTCTCCTGAAAAAACAATTTTAATGCCGACGCTTGAAGCAACCTGTTCACTCGACTTGGGCTGTCCAGTTGACGAGTTCACGGCATTTTGTGATCAGCACCCAGACCACACTGTAGTTGTTTATGCCAATACATCGGCTGCTGTTAAGGCACGTGCAGATTGGGTGGTAACTTCAAGCTGTGCAGTCGAAATTGTTGAGCATCTAGATAGCTTAGGCGAAAAAATTATTTGGGCACCAGATCAGCATTTAGGTCGCTATATTCAAAAGAAAACTGGTGCAGATATGTTGCTTTGGGATGGCGCATGTATTGTGCATGAAGAATTCCGTGCACGTGGCATTGCCAATATGAAAGCACTGTACCCAGACGCTGCTGTATTAGTACATCCGGAGTCACCAGAGTCGGTTGTAGAAATTGCAGATGCGGTAGGTAGTACTTCTCAGCTGATTAAAGCTGCGCAGACTCTGCCAAATGAAAGACTCATTGTGGCAACAGACCGCGGTATTTTCTACAAAATGCAGCAAGCGGTGCCTAATAAGATTTTAGTTGAGGCACCAACAGCAGGTGAGGGTGCAACTTGTCGTTCATGTGCTCACTGTCCGTGGATGGCAATGAATGAACTCGACGGAATTTTGGAAGTTTTACAAAAAGGTGATCAGGAAATACACGTTGATCCAGCGCTTGCTGAACGTGCCAAAATGCCTTTAGATCGAATGTTAGCCTTTAGCGCATCGTTAAAACGTTAAAAAACCTCAAAATGCTTGTTAAATATACATTTGATAAGGATTTTTAACTTTTTTTGACAATAGGTGTTGACGTCTGAGGGCGTCGCGCCTAGAATGCACACCGTACCGCACGATGTGCGATACAGCAAAAGCTGAGATAGATCGGAGCATAGCACAGCCTGGTAGTGCACCTGGTTTGGGACCAGGGGGTCGTAGGTTCGAATCCTACTGCTCCGACCACTTAAAATAATATTTTAAGATCGGCGAAGTATCGCATGATAAGCATCATCGGTTAAGCGCCTGTAGCTCAGTTGGATAGAGCATCCGCCTTCTAAGCGGATGGTCACAGGTTCGAATCCTGTCAGGCGCGCCATTCGGTAGCTTGGTACATAGAACTTATTTGATGGTGGATGTAGCTCAGTTGGTAGAGCCCTGGATTGTGATTCCAGTTGTCGCGGGTTCGAATCCCGTCATTCACCCCAATTTCGGAGCATAGCACAGCCTGGTAGTGCACCTGGTTTGGGACCAGGGGGTCGTAGGTTCGAATCCTACTGCTCCGACCATATTTAAAAGCGTTCAAGCTTTCTAAAATATACAATATATTAAAATTATTTCTTCTAGTCTTGCAGATAGAAGGAATTTTTTAGTTTTCTAGTTCGAAATTTTAATTCATACATACTCCAATATTTGGACTTCTTTATATAAGCTCTGTTCTCTGTTCTCTGTTCTCTGTTCTCTGTTCTCTGTTCTCTGTTCTCTGTTCTCTGTTCTCTGTTCTCTGTTCTCTGTTCTCTGTTATTGATATTTCTGTCTTAACTCATCTTTTTCTTGATCTGATAGAAATGCGATTTTAAGACCGTTTTTTTGAGCTGTATAAATCTGTTCAGGGCTTAAACCCGCTAGTGGGGCAGCAGTTAAATATTCATGTTGTATCTCAATGCCTTCTACTGCAGGGTCATCTGTATTAATGGTGGCAAGCACACCATGTTCTAAAAAAGTCTTTAATGGGTGTTCTGCTAAAGAAGGTACTGTATTGGTTTGAATATTTGAAGTGAGGCAAGATTCAATACCAATCTTATGTTTAGCCAAGTAATCTAAAAGTTTTAAATCTTGAACTGCTTTAACACCATGTCCAATTCGTTCAGCACCTAATTCTTCAATAGCTTGCCAAATACTTTCTGGGCCAGCAGCTTCTCCTGCGTGTACCGTAATGTGCCAACCTGCATCGCGTGCTTTTTTAAAGTGACCAATAAATAAATTGCCCGGAAAACCAAGCTCATCTCCAGCGAGATCTAATGCTTTAATATCATTTTTATGGGCAAGTAGGGCGTTTAATTCTTTTTCGCAGGCTTCTTGACCAAAAGTACGACTCATAATGCCGATTAAATTCGCTTTTACCCCGTAAGCTTGACTACCTTCTTTTACGCCCGCAATAACCGCTTCAACTACACCTTCGAGTGGGAGTTGGTGTGTCATTCCCATATAACCCGGTGAAAAACGTAGCTCTACATAGTCTAGGCCTTGTTGTGCTGCATCTTGCATATTTTCAAATGCAATACGCTTACAGGTATCTAAACTCGCTAATACTTTTACGCCCCAATCGAGCTTAGATAGAAAACTTAATAAGTCAGGTTGGTTATCCATTACTTGTACGTGTGGTCGCAAAGATTCAATGTCGTAAGCAGGCAAATCTAAATGGTATTGTTGCCCCAGATCTAGAATAGTTTGAATGCGGATGTTGCCATCAAGATGACGGTGTATATCTGTAAGCGGGAGCGTTTTAGTAATCATAAATTTCTTCTTATCTGTTCGTATCCGTTCATCATGCCTGTTTAGGACTGCCGATAAAAGTTTGGATTTGCTATGTTTTTGTGAAAAGCGTTGAGTTGAATTTTTTGAACTTAATATATTTGTATTAGTTTTAATTTTGATGACATTGTTCTGGCCTAAGAAGATAACGCAGTCTGTGTAAGATACAAGTACTAAGATTTTTACTGTTTTTAATTTCGCTGCGCCTATTTTTGTTGACTCTTCAATAGTGGATTGGCTGAAGAATGGTCATTGGTATTTTGCTTTTTAGTTGTAAAGATGAATAAAAGCTTGCTAAAGATCAAACCGATAAAGCGATTAATTTATCTGTAGAAATCTATTTCTGGCAAGTAAATGAAAAAGAAGAAATAGGAAGCGCTCAAATGAAGTCGGTACTTTGTCATCAAGCAACATTGCAAGTCGTGGACCAACCGAAATTAACTCCTACAAAAGGACAGGTGTTATTAGAAGTGGTTCGATGCGGGATCTGTGGTTCAGATTTACATATGCAGCACCACTGCGACCACATGCATGATTTGGCTGCACGTGTCGGGTTTAATGGTTTAGCGAAGTCTACAGACCCATTTGTACTAGGGCATGAGTTCTGTGGCAAGGTTTTAGACTACGGCCCAAAAACACGTCATAAATTTAAAGCCGATACACTCGTTTGCGCAATGCCGCTTTTAAATGTAGATCAGCATGGTTACTTGTCTACAGGGCTTTCTCCAAATGCATCTGGTGGTTATGCCGAGCAAGTATTGGCTCAATCAAGCTTGATGTTTGAAGTACCTAACGGTCTAGATGCAGATAGTGCTGCCATGACTGAACCTATGGCGGTTGCATTGCATGCTGTTCGCCGTAGTCGTGTAAAAACAAGCGAACCTGCGATTGTGATTGGCTGTGGTCCTGTCGGGTTAGGTGTCATATTAATGCTTAAAGCGGCTGGGGTTAAAACTGTAGTTGCCAGCGACTTTTCACCAAACCGACGTAAACTTGCCGAGCAATGTGGTGCAGATATTGTGGTAGACCCTAAAGAGACATCGCCATTTGCTAACTGGAAAGAATTTGGTTTGCTTGGCAATGTTTCTGATGCCATTAACATGGGCATGGGGCTGTTCGATAAGTTACAAGCGACTCGCTTACCGTGGTGGCATGGGTGGCGCATGATTGATAAGTTGGGTGCTTTACCGAAACGTCCTGTTATTTTTGAGTGTGTCGGCGTACCGGGTGTTTTACAGCAAATTATTGAAGGTGCACCTTTATTTTCCCGAATTGTTGGGGTGGGCGTGTGCATGCAAAGTGACAAAATCGAACCCGCACTTGCGATTAATAAAGAGCTAGAAATTCAGTTTGTGTTAGGCTATACACCGCTTGAGTTTAGAGATGCGCTGCATATGATTGCAGAAGGTAAAGTGAACTGCTCACCGCTCATTACTGGTGTTGTCGGCTTAGAAGGTGTTACCAATGCATTTGAAGCATTACGTGACCCTGAGCAGCATGCCAAAATTTTGATTGACCCGACACGTCGTGGTTCTGATATTCAATTGATGAGTCATTAATTCAAAGTTATTTACGTTTAACTAAAAGGTTGTGATCTTCATCAATCACAATCTTTTTTTATGCGTATAGAACGCAATATATGGCATAAATCAAACTCGGTGGGCTAATTTGTATTGGTCTTTAGTTGTTCTAGTTCTTGGTAAATCCACTCAACAAATTTCTGAATGGTTGGTGAGATGTCTTGGCTTGAGTGAATGAGATAGTACTTTCGGCTGCCTTTTAATTTTTTATTGGAAACAATCACCAGTTCTTTTTTTTGTAGTTCAGATTCAATCAACATTTGCGGAATTAGAGCCATTCCCATGTCGTGACTGGCAGCAACTGCAAGCATTGAAAATAACTCATGGCGTTGTCCATCAAAAGGTTTCGGGTGCTGCATGTGATGAGTCAAAAACCATTCTTGCCAAATGCTAGGCCGAGTGGTTTGTTGTAGTAGGGGAATTTTCAGCAAATCTTCCGGGCTTAGATCATAGGTATTTTCATTAATCATTACCGCATCTGGAAAATACTTTTCGATGAGTCTTGGTGAGCACACAGGTACAATTTCTTCATCCATTAAATAGTGTGCTTGTATGCCGGGCCAATGGTCAATTTGTTGCTGCGTACCTGCAAAAATAGCGGCATCAAAAATATTGTCATTAAATAAAAAGGGCTTGGTACTGGTTTCTAAATGAACGGTAATTTCAGGATACTTTTGATTTAAAAGATGAAGTTTAGGTAACAGCCAGCGCGTTGCAAAGGTAGGAACCACACCTAACTTTAATGTTCCACCTAAACCTTTATGAGAAATCACATCGGCCGTACATTTCTCTAAACCTAATAAATAGGGTTTAATGCTTTTAAAATACTGCTGACCTGCAATGGTCAGCTCGACGCCATGCCGAGTACGTATAAAAAGTTCGACACTCAAGAAATCTTCTAACTGCTGAATTTGGCGCGAAACTGCACTTTGAGTAATGCATAGCTCTTGGGCAGCATAGGTATAACTTAGATGTTTTGCTGCACTTTCAAAGCAAATCAGGCCCTGAATGGACGGGATGCTTCTTCGCATAAATAAATCCTTTTATTTGTCATCATATTTCAAAACAGCATATGACCTAAATGCAGATATCAAAGTTTAGTATAAAAATAAACCATTTTTAATGTAATACAACGAATTAAATCGTTAAATTTAACGTGACTCATTTTAAATATGTGTAAGTCGCATATCTTCATGAACATTTATCGTTTGATTACTGCATTTTTCACGCATAACATCGAGTTAAATAAAGAAGATCAAATCAAGCAGAGGATGCGATGAATCACATGGTGACAACAAAAAAAGCAAAAGTTCAATTTAACTGGCAAGACCCATTTTTAATTGAGCAGCAGCTTACCGAAGATGAGCGTATGATTCGTGATGTGGCTCATGCCTATTGCCAAGAACGCTTGCAACCACGTGTACTTGAACAATTCCGTCATGAAAAAACAGATCCATCTATTTTCCGTGAAATGGGAGAGCTTGGCTTACTAGGTCCAACCATCCCTGAGCAATATGGCGGCGCGGGTTTGAACTATGTGAGTTATGGTTTGGTTGCGCGTGAAATTGAATATGTGGATTCGGGTTACCGCTCTATGGCGAGTGTGCAAAGCTCATTGGTCATGGTTCCGATTCATGAATTTGGTACCGAAGAGCAAAAGCAGAAGTACTTACCTAAACTAGCTACGGGTGAATACATTGGTTGTTTCGGTTTGACTGAACCTGATCATGGCTCAGACCCAGGCAGTATGATTACCCGAGCTAAAAAAGTTGAGGGTGGTTATCGTTTAACTGGCGCAAAAATGTGGATTACCAACAGTCCAATTGCTGATGTATTTGTGGTCTGGGCAAAAGAAGTTTCTGCTGAAGGTAATGTGGGTGACATACGCGGCTTCATTTTAGAAAAGGGTTGGGAAGGTCTATCTGCACCTGCTATTCATGGCAAGGTTGGTTTACGTGCCTCCATTACAGGTGAAATTGTCATGGATAACGTATTTGTACCTGAAGAGAATGCGTTCCCTGAAATTCGCGGTTTAAAAGGCCCATTTACCTGTTTGAACAGTGCCCGTTATGGTATTGCATGGGGCGCAATGGGAGCTGCCGAGTTCTGTTGGCATACTGCACATCAATACACCATGGACCGCAAACAATTTGGCCGTCCGTTGGCTGCAAATCAGTTAATTCAAAAGAAACTGGCAGATATGCAAACTGAAATTGCATTAGGCTTGCAAGTAGCTTTACGTTTTGGCCGTATGAAAGATGAAGGCATTGCCTCAGTTGAAGGCACATCTTTAATTAAGCGCAATAACTGTGGGAAAGCACTTGATATTGCTCGTATGGCACGTGACATGATGGGTGGAAACGGCATTAGTGACGAGTTTGGCGTAGCACGTCATTTGGTGAATCTTGAAGTTGTAAATACTTACGAAGGTACACATGACGTTCATGCTTTGATTTTAGGTCGTGCACAAACAGGCATTGCCGCATTTAGTAACTAACTCATTAATTTTTAAAAGATCGAGGTGTTCTTTCGAGAGCACTTTTCTATAAGACAAGGAGGGGCTTATGGGTGCATTACAAGGAATTCGGGTTTTAGATTTAAGTCGTGTACTTGCGGGGCCATGGTGCGGGCAAATCTTGGCAGACCTTGGCGCAGAAGTCATTAAAATTGAACGTCCTCGAGTCGGTGATGACACCCGCATGTGGGGACCACCATGGATGCCCGATCAAGATGGAAACATGACCCGTGAATCTGGCTATTTTCAGTGTACCAACCGAAATAAATATTCGGTTGCGGTGGACATTACTACACCCGAAGGTCAGGCCTTAATTTATGAAATTGCCAAAACTGCCGATGTGGTTATTGAAAATTATAAGACAGGGTCTTTGGCTAAATATGGCTTGGACTATGCTTCATTAAGTGAGTTGAACCCAAATATTGTGTATTGCTCGATTACGGGTTTTGGGCAAGATGGCCCACGTGCAGAAAAACCCGGTTATGATTTTATTATTCAGGGTATGTCTGGCTTAATGAGCATTACTGGTGAGCCCGATGATGCGGCAGGTGGTGGTGCGCAAAAGGTGGGTGTGGCTGTTGTAGATATTCAAACTGGATTGTATTCAACTATTGCCATTCAAGCTGCCTTGATTGCACGCTCGCACACGGGACGTGGTCAATATATTGATATGTCATTGTTGGATGTGCAGGTCGCGGCACTGGCAAATCAGGGAATGAATTATTTAGCTTCGGGTAAAGCCCCGCAGCGCATGGGTAATCAACACCCAAGCATTGTGCCGTATCAAACTTTTAAGGCTAAAGACAAAGAATTTATTATTGCTTGTGGTAATGACAAACAGTTTAAAGATTTGTGTATTGCGATTGGTTATTCAGAGCTACTCGAAAATGAAAAGTTTGTGCGTAATCAAGACCGCGTAAAATATCGAGATGAACTGATTCCTTTATTGTCGAAGCACTTTTTGCAAAAAACTGCAAAAGAATGGGTCGACATGATTCATGCCTTAAAAGTACCCGTAGGTGTTATCAACTCTATTGAAGATGCTTTGGCTGAACCACAAATCGTACATCGCAATTTGGTGGTGAACATTCCTCATCGTTTAAATGAAAATTTCCAAACCATTGGTTCACCCATCAAACTGTCTGATACTCCAGTTGAATATCATCATGCGCCGCCAGAGCTTGGTGAACATACTGCTCAAATCTTATCGAGATTTAAAACAGCAGAAGAACTGGCTACGTTAAAAGAGAAAGGCATTATTGATGGGAAAATTGCTTAAGCTATTGTCGTTTTTAATGTGATTCAATTTAAATGGAAACTGTGATTTGCAATAAATCACAGTTTTTTATTAAAAAATAAGACTCTTAATATTTAAAAATAAGCGGAAGCTCTGGTCTGAAATCATGAATCATTCCTTGAGGTTCATGATCAAAACTAATTTCCATTAAATGCTCCGATCCATCAGTTACTTCAAAATCATCAAGCGAATTGAACAGTAATGAAGTAGGGTGCTGTTCAAGATTTGGAATAGAAACCTTAATCGCGGTGATTTCTGATAAATCTTTGCTATGCACAAGTGGTTGTTGTTTTTCTTTTGCAGCAAGATCTGGTCGTGAAGCAAATGAGAGGAAGAACCACATCGGTTCAGATACAACAGAATCTTTGGCAACATTTACTTCTAAGCTGGCTGGTAAATAGCTTGGTTTGTAAACCCAATGAGGAAATTTTGCACCGTTATCATCTTTATTTTTAGGTCTAAAGCAAATTCCAAAAGGGGATGCGATATTATCTTTAGCACTGAGTCGTTCAAAAAGCAGAGTTGGTTTGGTGAGATCGCTTGAGGCTTCTTCTGGATTATTTAAAAAGATTAATTCGATAAAGCTATTTTTAAAGAAAAAGCGCCTGTTTTCGGTACCTTGACCCGGGTGCTTATTGGATGAACCTTCTGTTAGACCGAATTTTTTTAAAGTTTCAGCTTCGGGAGCGCCTGATTGTACACAAATAAAAATATGGTCCACTTCCATTTTAAGTTCTCATGCTAATGTTGTTGAATATTAAATAATTGATTAATAAAATTTTTTATGTTTGCCGCAAGTGTTTCATCGAAACCATCGACTAAAAAGCGGCTAATTAATCCTTCAATCACCGTATAGATCAGCTCAGATAAAGCTTCGCCATTAGGCATATTACAGTTTTCTGCAATCAGTACTTTAATCCATTGTTTATGGGCTTTAGAAATAGAAATAATGTCTTGATCATCTTGGTTAGATTCAGCGACCGCTCTTACAAATAAACAGCCCTTAAAAAAATCTTGTCTAAACCAGTTGGTATGCCAATCCAGAATTTTATTGATGGCCTCTAACCCCGTTGCATCTCCCACATAGCCTAAAAGACTTTGCTTAAACCTTTCATCACGTGCAACGAGCACAGACTGAACCAGTTGATTTTTATTTTTATAGTACGTGTACATGGTGGTTTTGGAACAACCGGATTCATCGCGAATCAAGTCAACGCCAACCCCGACAAAACTATTTTCATTAAATAACTTCTCGGCTGTATCTAATATTTTTAAGGCAGATTTTGACATAAAACTTTTCCAAAAAATAAAATAGTACAGATCTGTACTATTTAGAATTTTATCTATATGCTTTTTAAAAAGCAACTTTTTGTTTGAGGAAAAAATCATGTTCTCGATCTTTTATGGCAAAGAAAAACTGGCTCCTTCGCCCACTAAAATTGATGTTTTAAGAAGCCTTGTTGGGGGGACGCTCAGTATTTTTATACTTCTGTGGTTGAGCAAGCTCACACACAATATTTTTATCATGGCACCGTTTGGTGCAACCTGTGTATTACTCTATACCGTGTCGCAGTCACCTTTGGCACAGCCCAGAAATATTATATTTGGACATCTTATCTCAGCTTTTGTGGGTTTATTTTTTTTAAAATTTGTCGGTGTTTCCATTTTTACAATTGCTTTTTCAGTGGGCTGTGCCATAGCGCTCATGCAAATTTTTAAGTGTGTTCATCCACCTGCTGGAGCTAATCCTTTGGTTATTTTGCTTACCGCGAGCAGCATACATTACGAATGGAGTTTCTTAATTTTCCCTGTTTTGGTCGGTGCCGTGTCTTTGGTTTTGGTGGCGCTGCTGATTAATAATATTAAAGCGACTACGAAGTGGCCGATGTATGGTTTAGGAATTTTAAACAGTAAAAAGTAGGGATGGCATGAAGTGTTTTGAGCTTAAAAATAATAAAAGTATTCACTATGCCAAGATAGTGAATACTTTTGAGTGACATTATGATTTCTTTGAAATACGTTCTTCGATAGCAAATTTGAGTAAAGACGCACTGCGGTAAAAACCATGTGCGAACTTTCCAAATGGCATGGTAATAAAGAAGGTCATGACCGTAGCTAAATGGAAAATTAGTAAAAGTGCCATGTAAGGGGTATTACGAAATGCCATAAGTGCTAGCCCTGAAGCGCTAACGATAAGTAGAAGGAAAATAAAGCCTCGATCTACAGGTTTTTGCTCGCGATCACCATGCAGTGGATGACGTTTAATATTTAAATAGAGCAAGCCAGATGGTCCAATGACTAAGCCAATTCCACCCAAAGTGCCCAAAATAACGGGCAAGCTTAGATAAGGATAAGGTGCGTGTAAGTCAAGAAAATAGTGATATAACGTCGCTACACCTGTGGCTGCAAAGCAAAGCATAAAGCCATAAAACGTCAGGTGATGGAACACACGACGAATTTGTGTGTAACGGTCATCTTGTTCATTACAACCTTTGCCATGTCCACCATCTAAATATTTAAGCGTTAATACATTTTGGGTGGCTTGAACTAGATCGGGTTTTTCAACTTTGCCATGGATAACTTTAGAAGTTTGTCGCCAAAATTTGCTGATCCCAATAAGTAGTAAAATGATTGCAACCGTAAAGGTAAATCCAAACAGTAGTGCTAAAAAGTTATGTGGGAAAATTGCATAGAAATTACCTTGGTAACCTGCAAATAGGTCGGTGCCTTTGTACCACACCACGGCTAACATGCAAAAAAAGAAAATAAGTGTTAACACTGAAACAAAAGGAATTCCCACAGACTTATAAAGTCGTCCTAGAGACTGAGGGGTCGCAAACTCTTGATAAGTTTCTAAACGTACTTGTGCCATCGCTTTTGGAATATTTACGCCAAACTCATGCGGCGGGGCATATTGGCAAGCATGTAAACATGCACCACAGTTATGGCAGAGGTTTGCCATGTAATGAATATCGGCTTGGTTAAACTCTAGGCGCTTAGTCATAGCCGAAAATACAGCACAGAATGATTCACAGTAGCGACAAGCATTACAAATCTGTAGGGCTCTTTGGACTTCTTGTTCGTGATCAGAGAGCTGAACAACTGGAATTAGGGCTTTACTATTAGCATTCATGTTCAACTCCTTGTGATAGTGCATAGTGGGCTGCATTTTTTCCGGCAATGCGTCCAAACGTCGTTCCGATCGACATGCCAACGCCTGCGGTATAACCCTGACCGAGTACGTTACCTGCCATCATTTCACCTGCGACAAATAGGTTTGGGCTTGCTTTATTGTTAAAACGTACCGCAGCATCATCTTCGACTTTTAAGCCTAAATAGGTAAAGGTAATGCCAGGTTTAAGGGCATAGGCATAAAAGGGTGGGCGATCGAGAGGAACGGCCCAGTGGGTTTTGTTGGGAACAATATTTTGGGTGGTGCAGTCATCTAAAACGGTATGGTTAAAGGTGCCTTGCACACAGGCTTGGTTAAATTCTTCTACCGTGTGGCATAAGGTTTTTGCATCTAGTCCGATTTTTTCGGCTAACTCTTGAATGCTATTAGCTTTTACACCTGCAAACACAGGCGGCATAAAGCGACCAATCGCTTTTGAATCAATAATCGAATAGGCAATTTGCTGAGGTTGTTTGGCTACAAGACGTCCCCAAATCGCATAACGTTTTGGCCAGAAATCTTCGCCTTCATCGTAAAAACGCTCGGCTTTGTTATTGACCACAATACCTAATGAAACGCAGTCAATTCGTGTACAAATACCGCCGTCATATAATGGTGCTCGTGCATCTACGGCCACGCAGTGTGATTGTGATGGGTCACCAATAATATCAGCGCCTTGATCTATCATAAATTTGAGTAAGTTGCCCTGATTAAAGCGGGTTCCACGAATAATGAAATTATCGGCAGGCCATTCGCCGTTTTCATTTTGTCCCCATGCTTCTCTTAACCATTCGAGATTTGATTCAAAACCGCCTGCGGCCAATACACAGCTTTTTGCTTTAAATACACGACCATCTTCAGCAATTGCGGCTTCAAAATGCCCTTGGTTTAACTTTAGATCTTTAATTTTTGTGTTATATAAAATTTCGATGCCAAGTTCTTGGGCACTACGGTAATACGCATTAATGAGGGCTTTACCGCCACCCATAAAAAATGCATTGGTACGTGCAACATGCAAAGCACCCGATAACGGTGGTTGAAAATTCACACCATGTTTACGCATCCAGTCGCGGCAGGTCGCCGTGCTACGAATGACCAAACGCGCTAAGTGTTCATTGGTTTTTCCCGCAGTCACTTTAAGCAGGTCTTGCCAATATTCTTCTTCGGGGTAGGCATCAACCAATACGTCTTGAGGAGCATCATGCATGCAACGAAGGTTACGGGTGTGTTGTGAGTTACCCCCACGCCACTCTTTAGGTGCTGCTTCTATTACCAGCACAGAAGCACCACTTTCCTTTGCTGTGAGCGCGGCACATAGTGCAGCATTCCCACCACCAATCACAATCACATCATGCATTGATTTCTCCCTTTCTCAGCTAGGGCTAATGTAGCTTTAAAAGGGAAAGTGAAGTGAGAGGCTAAGCTTGAATGGGTGTTTAGTAAAAATAAACACTAATGGCTTAAGTGTTTATGAGCTCCGCACCAGGCCAGCGACTTTCATTAATCAAGTTTGCTACACAGGCACGAATTACGACTTTAGTGGCTAAAGTAGCAGGCGAGAGTTCTTCTTCAGAGAGACTGATTAAATAGTTAATACGCTCAATAGCAGGTTCTATAACGCGTAGCAGGCATAAGTCTTGTCGTGAGTTTAATGATGCACCTGCGGGTTGAATGGTTGCCATTTCGAGTTGGCTGATGCTTTCCATTAATAAATGTAGCCCATCAATTTCATAGGCCACTTTAAGTTGGTGAATTTTCTGTTCGAGCAATAAACGCAGTCCATGTCGTTGGCTCGGTAAAATAAGAGGAAGTTCTTTAAGCTGCGAATGAGTAATGGTTTGAGTATCGATACAGCTTTCAAGGTCGTACTGACTCAGCACTTCTTTTGGTGAGATTAAAAACATTTGTTCTTTGACTAAAGGTTGTATAGCCCACTGTGGGTCGACATCGTCACTAAAGATGATGGCAACATCGAGCTGCCTTGCATTAACCAAAGCTTTGAGATCTCCCGATAACCCTTCGATTAAACGGACTTTAATGTCGGGGTAACGATTTCTCATGAGTTTTAAAAAGTGTGTGCCAATAACTGCTGCAACACTTGGCGAAAAACCTACGGTGACATGACCACTTAAACGTGAGGAATGCGCAGAATCTACTGCATGGTCTAAGTGCCTAAGTGCCAGTTGAACCTGTTGAAAAAAAGCTAAACCCGCAGGGGTAGGGACTGTACCTAAAGCAGTACGTTGTAAAAGGCGAATAGAAAGCTCGCTTTCTAATTTTGAGATTTGCTGACTTAATGCAGACGTTCCAATATCGAGATTTTTTGCAGCTTTCCCCAAGCTTCCTGACTCGATCACTGCAATAAAATACTTTAATTGTTTGAGTTCCACGGCAAATACTACATTAACCTTTATGGATTAATTCTACACTGGTTTATCACTCAACATTTTATTCTATTATGCTGACTGAACCTCAAAATAAAGGTAACACCACCTCAAGATGTTACCTTTTAGAGCTTTTATTTTTTAACCTGCTCAAGACCCTGTTCTTCAATAATATGTGTGGCTTGAGGTGATTTCACAAATTTGATGAGTTCTTTTGCTGCTTTTTCATGTTCCGAGCCTTTACCAATACCAGCAGCAAATACGGTAACTTTTTGATAAGGTGCTGGGATTGGGCCAACTAATTCGACCTGACCATATTTGCCGGTAAAAGGTTTGATTTCACTAATTTGCTGGAACCCGATATCAAATTGACCTTCAGCAATGCGTTTTGCAACACGATCGCCGATTACTTTTTCAGCCTTGCTTGAAATGATTTTATATTCCACAGGTGGGAAGCTTGGGAACACATCTTTTTCAAGATGTGTACCGCTCGCACTTGCTGAATAGCCGATGTGTTTAGCATTTAATAAAACTTTTTCAAATTTTTCTGCAGAGCTGATATCTGGCTTTGGCGCGCCTTTTGGAACAGCCATACCAATGCTTGAATTTACTAAAGGACTTTGTGAATTTGGGTCTACATAACCCTTTTCTGCAAGCTTGTTGAGTTCAGGAGCAGCCAAGACCACCACATCAAAACGTTCACCGCGATCAAGTCGATTTGGAATTGCAGTCGGTGATGCACCCATTGATGAACCAGACGAGAGATGAACAGTATGACTAGTTTGTTTTTCAAATAATGGAATGAGTTTTTCCATAGATGAATAAAAACCACCTGAGCTAATCACTTCGATAGTATCTGCGTTGGCAAGAGTTGAGCCTAAGCCTGCACCAGCTAGGCAAATGGTCATGAGAATAGGGGATTTTTTCATAATGCCTCACTTTTGTTGCAAGAGAGCACAGTACGTAGACTTAGGGTCTGCCGTACTGTTCATTAAAATTTCAGGTTAGGTCGTTTTTTGTTTTAAGCGCTGATTTTTGCAGTTTCAGCAATCGAGTCAGTTTTCTTCTGTTTAGAACCACGACATAGATATAAACTTGAGATGAGACTACATACCGCAGCGAGCATCAGCCAGAAAGCTGGGGTGCTTGCATTGCCTGTGTTTTCAACAAGGTAAGTACATGCCATTGGCGTCATACCACCAAAAATAGCGGCTGCAAGACTAAACGCTAAAGAGAAGCCAACGGTACGAACACGTTTTGGCATTACTTCGGCAAGTGTTGCGACCATAGTCCCGTTGTACATACCAAAGAAGAACGAGAAGTAAGCAAGCGTGATAAGTAAGTTTGAAAAACTAATGTCGCTCACTAACCAGCTCAAAACTGGATAACTGGTAAAGATCGCAAGTGTCGTAATACCCACTAACACTGGACGGCGACCAATTTTGTCTGAAAGTAAGCCACCCATTGGTAACCAGAAGAAATTCGATAAACCTACAAACACGGTTGCTAACAGGCTATCTGTGACCGACATTTCTAAAGTACGTTTTGCATATACTGTGGTGTAAACCGTAATGAAATAGAACGTGGTTGTGGTCATGGCACTCATCATCATACCTGCAAGTACAATGCGCCAGTTGCTCGCTAGTGTGCTAAAAATTTCTTTGGTTGAAGGGTGAGTTTTTTGTGCTTTAAATGCTTCAGTTTCCTCTAAAGTACGACGGAATAAGAAGATTAAAGGAATGATCAAACAACCAATTAAGAAAGGAATACGCCAGCCCCATTCACTCACTTGTGCATGAGTTAAAACGGTGTTGAGCCAATAACCAAATAACGCAGCAAACACCACCGCAATTTGTTGACTACCAGACTGCCAGCTTGTGATAAAACCACGGTTTTTATCGGTTGCAATTTCTGCAAGGTAAATAGACACACCGCCAGATTCAACACCTGCCGAGAAGCCCTGTAACAGACGGCCAATGACCACCAAAATTGGGGCCATAATACCGATGGTGTCATAACCCGGTACAAAGGTAATTAAGATCGTACCAATAGCCATGAGGCTTAAAGTCACAATCAAACCCTTACGGCGACCAATTCTGTCGACATAAGCACCCAAGAAAATAGCGCCGAGAGGACGCATAAGAAAGCCCGCAGCAAATACGGTAAATGTCATCATTAAAGAGACATATTCATTTTCAGAGTGGAAAAATTTTGCTGCGATATAAGTGGCATAGAAACCAAAAAGAAAAAAATCGTACTGTTCTAAAAAATTGCCACTTGTTACATTTAATATTTTTTTAAAAGTAGCCCTACGGTTATTAACGACATCCATTGGAGACCTCCTTGGCCTGACAAAATGGAAACATTCACGATCTTCAAAGTTTGGACGTAAATTGATTCAATCAATAAACCTAAATAGGAAATGGGTTAGAGATGAGATTTAAAGGTGTCCTTGGTAGAAAATGTGATGCCTTGTTTCCAGTTAAAACTACACATCTATATTTCGATAAACAGAAAACCACTTATCATTCGGATAAAAATGTAATCTTAAAAAGCAGGGAGGAGTGAGAGGCGAAAATTAATTAGGTATTTAGAAAAATTAATGACCCTTTAAACAATAATTTCAGAACACGGCCAAATTTGGTTTTGAATCAACTCTTTCACACATGCCTTAATGGCTGACTTGGCAGCAAGTGCAGCGGGTGATAATTCTTCTTCGGCAAGGCTCACTAAGTAGTTAATTCGTTCCACTTCTGGGTCAATCACCTTAAGCAATTGCAGCTTATGTTTGTACTCTTGCAAGCAAGCACTTCCGGGGCGAACACTCGCAAGGTCAAGGTGAATCAGACTGTCCATAAGTAAGTGTAAGCCATCAATTTCATAGACGACATTAAGCTGCCCAATCTTGTGTTCAAGCAGCTTTCGTAAGCTATGGCGCTGACGTGGCAACACTAACGGAATATCGCCAATTTGCTGAGACTGAATAATGCCGCTTTTAATGCAATCTGCTAGACCGTATTTTTCGAGCACTTCTTTGCGCGCCATTAAATACATTTGCTCGCGTACCAAGGGCTGTATCGACCATTGCTTATCAATCTCATTAGTAAAAATAATGGCAATATCAAGCTGACGCGAGTTAATGTACTGAATGAGATTACCTGACAGGGTTTCCACAATCTCTAAGCGAATGTCTGGATAGCGTTCAGACATCAGTTTCATTAAAGGGATACCAATCAAAGCGGTAATGGTCGGTGGAAAACCAAGGCTGACATGACCTGACAAGCGTGCCGAATGCGCAGCATCTATGGCAAAATTTACCTGACGCAAAATAAGTTGCGAGTGCTTTAAAAAGGCAAGACCTGCTGGGGTTGGGGTCACGCCAAAAGCATTACGCTGTAATAAGCGAATGCTTAGCTCTTGTTCGAGCTTACTAATTTGCTGACTAATCGCCGAAGCACCGACATCAAGTTTTTGGGCAGCTTTACCAATACTGCCCGATTCAACGACCGTCAAAAAATACTTTATTTGCTTGATTTCCATAATAAATGTATTCGCTCATCATCCTTGATTTATAGAGATATGAAGGATTGGGAAATCTATCATGCGTTTTAATATTAACAGCAAAAAATATAAAAGTTTCTTAAAAAATCACTCTCTAGCCTAAAAGTCCAATCAATTTTTATGGTTAATAAAAAGATGATGTTCTGCTTACAGCTACACAAACCCTAACTCTTCAATATGGCATCTACGGTCAAATCATTGGCGTTTGGAGCTAAGCAGAAGCATTCAAATCTACATAAAGTGAGGAATCAAAATAAAAAATATCCAGGATGGATCCATGAGTTTTGTTGTGAATAAAAAAATATTGATCTTAGGAATAACTTCAATTTGCACAAGTACCTTACATGCGGCTGCATTTGATAAAACAGGGCAATCTGTAGCTGCATTTTTACAACCGGGTAACTATTTTGAGGCCAGTTTAGGAATCACAGATGCTGATTTAAGTGGTGTAGAATCGGGCACCAACCCTTCACATCATTCAATTTCAGATATAGCCAACACCGATTATCGACCTACCGCAGCGTTAAAACTACAGTTAGCACCGCAGTATTCATTTGGCTTGCTTTACGATCAACCATTTGGTGCCAACACAGAATATTCAGGCCTAAATGGCTTTGTTGCAACGCCAAAAGACACAGTTATGTTACCTGGCATTACAACAGCAGGGCTTGCCAATGCTACTTCTGGTCAGGCTCCTACAGGAAATGCAAAATCAGAATTTGATATACAAAATTTAAGCTTTATTTTGGGGTATCAACCCACAAAAAACTGGAATCTTTATGCGGGGCCAGTCTATCAAACTTTTAAAAGTCAGGTTGAATTAAGGGGTAATGTATTTAGTCTTTACAACGGCTATGACTTTCACACCAAAACTGTAGGTGACTTGGGATGGTTAGCAGGGCTTGCCTACCAGA
The DNA here is from genome assembly GCF_013344765.1 of Acinetobacter lactucae. GTDB lineage: Bacteria > Pseudomonadota > Gammaproteobacteria > Pseudomonadales > Moraxellaceae > Acinetobacter > Acinetobacter lactucae_A. Next base: position 6,265 of record NZ_JABVBF010000016.1, on the reverse strand, counting down.
TTCCAGAAAAAGCTGTGAAAGTCTCATTAACCTACCGTTCAGCCATTACCCATAAAGTAAACGCGACTGAAAATGCCCCACTCATTGATATGTTAAGCACTCAACAAGGTCGTGATTTAGTTAATCAGCATCTAGACTACATGATTTCTATTGGTCAGATGACTCCACAAAAGAAAGCTTACTTAAATCAGATTATTGGCAATTTGCCAGAACAAGAAGATGCAGGTACAACAAAATTTAAATCTCCTGATTCAGTGAATTTGGAGTTCCAGACAGGACTTCGTCAGGGAACGTTACTGTTTGGTAGTTTACGCTGGGTAAATTGGAGTGACCTTGCTTTGCAACCTTATCGCTTCGGTGAGATCTCAAAAGTTGTTGGCGTACTATCAACGCCAAGCCGTCCGGAAGGTTTTAATTTGGTTCGTTATTATGATGACCAATGGTCTTTAAATTTGGGTTTAGGACAACGCTTTTCGCCAAAATGGTTAGGTTCTGTGTCAGTTGGATGGGACTCAGGAGCAGGAGATAAAGTCTCAACGGGTGGCCCAACTAAGGGATATTACAACTTGGGCTTGGGTGCTCAATATAGCCCGACATCGCAATACTTTATTTCTGGTGGTGTGAAGTATTACTGGTTAGGCGATGCAAAAGCTCAGCTTGGCGCACAGGCGGGTAGTGACTATTATGTAGGTGAGTTTAAGGATAACCACACAGTCAGCTATGGCTTAAAAATTGGATATAAATTTTAAAATTAAATCAGTCATTTATAAGGTTTTAATTACATGAATAAAATCATTAAAAACAGCCTATTTTTAGGATTATCGACTTTCATTGCAGGTTATGGAACTCTCCTTCATGCGGAAGCAAGTCTAACAACTTTGCCAGCGGTTTCGCAAAAAGCGTTAACTATTATTGATGGTCAAACTGAATGGTTAAGTAAGGTCTATAAAGACATTCATGAACACCCTGAACTTGGGTTTATGGAAACGCGTACTTCTGCCATTGTGGCCAAAGAACTTAAGTCACTGGGTTTTGACGTTAAAACCGGAATAGCCAAGACAGGCGTAGTTGGTATTTTAAAAAATGGTGAAGGGCCAACGGTCATGTACCGTGCCGATATGGATGCCAATACTGTTGAAGAAGCGACTGGTCTACCATATGCGAGTAAAGTACGCGTAAAACTCGATGATGGAACTGAAACACCTGTAGCACATATGTGCGGTCATGATGCACATGTGACATGGATGCTCAGCATGGCAAAAACATTAGTGGCTTTAAAAAAGGAATGGAGCGGAACTATTATTTTAGTCGCGCAACCTGCCGAAGAGCCGATCACAGGTGCAAAAGCTATGGTGACCGATGGCTTATGGACAAAATATAACTTACCAAAACCTGATTATTTCTTTGCCGTGCATACCACACCTGCACCTGTGGGCGTGGTCATCAATGCACCGGGACCACGTATGGCGGGAACCGACCAGCTTGATGTTTTATTTAAAGGTGTGGGTGGGCATGGCTCATTACCAATGCTCACCAAGAACCCGATTAGCATGGCTGCAAACGCAGTGACTCAATATCAAACCATTATGGGTAATGCAGTTGATCCGCAACAAGCGGCAGTGTTATCGATAGGCTCAATTCAGGCTGGAAACTCGAATAACGTGATTCCTTCTACGGCATTAGTCAAAATGAATTTGCGCTGGTTTGATCCAAAAGTGCGTGAAACCATGTTAAATAATATTAAGTCTATGAGTGAAGGTGCCGCCCAAATGCAGGGTATGGGTAAAGATCAATTACCTACCTTTACGTTTAAAGGTTCGAGCACACCTGTAGTTAACAATAAAGAATTTTCGGCACGTTTAAACGGGCCTTTAAAAGCATTATTAGGCGATAAACATGTTCTAACTGAGTATCCTGCGGTTATGGGGTCTGAAGATGTTCACCATTTGTTAGGCGACCAAAAAGACATTCCGTTTAACTTTATGTTTATTGGTGTAGCAGATCCTGTTGTGTTCGCCAATGCAGTCAAGCAAGGCAAACCTGTGCCTTATATTCCACATAGTCCAAACTACATTGTTGATTTAAAAGCTTTGCCAGTTGGTGCCAAAGTCACTACAGTTTCGATGTTAGAACTACTTACTAAAAAATAAGTTACTCATAAAAAAAAGGTGCACTTACATGCATCTTTTTTTTCTAAGTTTTTAAAAGTTAAGAGCAAGCCAGATATTTTTCTCGATAATGGATTGGTGATAAATCGGTCCAGCGGCGAAACGCGCGGGTAAAACTACTGACATCGGTAAAGCCAAGAATATAAGCAATCTCAGTAATATTATGGCTTGAGTTTTTAATATACGATAAGGCGAGCTCATGCCGAGTCTGATCAAGTAACTCACTATAAGAGGTGTTTTCGGCAGAAAGTTTGCGTTGCAGACTCCGTATGCTTAAGCCCAGACTTTTCGCAACGTCTTGTTGTTGAAAATCACCTGTAGATAATTTTTCAATTAATTTTACTTTCACTCGTGCCAATATATTTTCTTTATCGAGCCGAGCCAGATAACGATTAATAATTTCATCATATTCTTGAGTGAGAGTCGGATTTGCACCTTCTAGTGGTTGTTCTATCGTTGCCGTATCAAACACAATCATGTCTTTGGGTGCATTAAAGACGATGGGAGCTTTTAAAATACTCTGGAATGTTTCTAAATCTTCAGGTTCTGAACGTCTAAGTTCAATGCGTAATGGCGAAAAAACAGAGCCTTGTAAAGCACGACTTGAGCGAATAAAAACGGAAATAAATGCATCTATTGACTCGGGCTGAACTTCGTCGGGAACATGAATAACAAAATAATGATTATTTTCTTGCCCATAAAACTCTAGCTCTGGAATATCCGTAACCACACGAAAATAACGAATAATTCTTAGAAACATCTCTTTTAGAGTAGTGCTAGTAATCAGTGAATGCCCTAACACATGAAAAGTATTTTGATTGACTTGGCTGGCAACTTTAAGGCCAAAACATGAATCTTGAGTTTTCTGAACGGCTAATTTCCATAAATTTGCTGTTTGTTTTAATGAATATCGTGCATCAGGATTACTCAGAGCCTGAATATCTAAACCTGCTTGTTGTAATAAAGGTTGACTATCAACACCGGCTTTTTCGAGCGCTTTTTGAATCGCTTTCACCCAGCTAGCCAGTGCCGTTGCTGTCTGTGGCATGTTATGTCCTATAACTTGTGATTCATATTCCTCTGAACAGTATAAAAGATTCAAAACTAAAAAATCTTTTGTTTATTCTGAATCTTTTTATTTTGGCATCCATAGCCAATAGATTGGCGTTTCGAGCTAAGCACACTTAGGGTGATCTAAATAAAGTAGAGGCATGAAAAACTGAGGAATAACGGATGACCTATATTTATAAAAATCCTGCCGGAATGACCGATAGCGAAAAAACGGAATATATTAAAAAAGTAGTAACAGCAGAAGGCGTGGCTTTACGCAAACGCCATCCTATTTTGAACCATCAAAATGCCATTGGGGCGATGATTCTATTTATATCTTTGGTCGGCATGATAGCGACTGCCGTGCTCTATATAAATCATCAACTTTCAACTTGGTTTGCAATTCCGATTATTGCTTTTTTTGCATCGCTCACCCATGAGTTAGAGCATGACCTGATTCACTGGATGTATTTTAGAAAGAAACCATGGGCACATCATTTAATGATGGGCTTAGTCTGGTTAGCTCGACCAAGTACCATTAACCCGTGGAAACGTCGTGAGCTGCATTTTAACCATCATAAAAACTCAGGCACCGAAGTTGATTTAGAAGAAAGAGCTTTAACCAATGGAGAGCAGTGGAGTATACGTCGTCTCATCGCGATTGGTGATAACGGCTTGGCGGTCTTGTTCCGTATTATTTCTGCAAGCAATTGGACGGTTAGAAAAGTAATTTTTAAACGTGCATTTATGGCTTATTTTCCGTTAGGAATTATTCATTGGTCGCTGTGGTATATCTTTTTAGGTTTTCATGCAGTAGATGCTGTTTCAAGTTGGGCAAATGCACCGATTGCTTGGTCAGCTACCACTTTAAATATCATGCATGTGGTTAATATTTTGACCGTTGTTTGGATTGCACCGAATGTGCTGCGTACCTTTTGCTTGCATTTTGTGACAAGCAATATGCATTACTACGGCGATGTCGAACTGGGTAATGTCATTCAACAAACTCAAGTATTAACGCCGTGGTGGATGATGCCGTTCCAATTGTTTTGCTTTAACTTTGGTTCAACGCATGCCATCCACCATTTTGTAGTGAAAGAACCATTCTACATTCGCCAAATGACGGCACCAGTTGCCCATAAAGTCATGCGTGATATGGGAGTGCGGTTTAACGATGTTGGAACCTTTAAAAGAGCAAATCGTTGGAACGTAAATGATTTATCAGAGTCAAAAAGTTAAAACATAGCTTTTTATTTCACTCAAATGGACTGAGTTCTGTACGAAGCACTCAGTCCATTAACCATAATTTCACTATAGAGTTTCTTAAAAAGAACTAGCTCTACTGAAAATTAGTAAAAAGCAGAACTACGCCCAATACACATAAAATAGAGCCAATTACCTTATTAATCTGAGCTTGTTTGGCTAACATTTTTTGTCTTAGTAGCATGGATGAAAACAGCACCGCCACCAGAGAAAACCATACAAAATGGGCAAATGACATAAAAAAGCCATAAGCTATAAGAATGCTTTCAGGTGTGGTTAAACTCACAATTTGCGTATAGGTGCTAATTACAAATAGCGTGGTTTTAGGGTTCAGGGCGTTGGTAAAAAAGCCGTATTTTATGGCTTGCAAAGTACCTATAGAAGTTAAAGCAGCAGCGTCTAAAACTGGTTTTTGAGTAAAAGTTTTATAGCCAATATAGATCAGGTAAAGCGCGCCAATGTACTTCACAATATTCAAAATTTGCGGCGTATAAGCCATCACAAACGCAACGGCTACAAGTGTATAGGTCACATGTACCAACACGCCAAACGATATTCCTAGTGAAGTGAACACACCTATTTTTCTGCCATACAGATAACTATTTTTCGTCACGATCGCGAAGTCAGCGCCGGGGCTTACCACCGCTAAAATTGTAATGAGAATAACCGCAATAAACTCTGCCATTATCTTGTACCCTCACTAAAAACGAGTGGTTTTATCTGTACTTTTTGGAATGTATTAGAGAGGAGAGCTGTTTTATTGAAAGCTGTTATTCTTTTGGTGAGAAAGATTAGGGCTTTACATTTGTGAAGATAGATATTCATTATATTTTTCATCATCTAAAATAGGGTTTAATCAAGATGATTTTTATTTTGAACAGAAACCTAAAAATAAAAATCGATAAAAACGACTACACATCTATGAGTTTTTGGAATGATTGAAAGAATATCGCTGAATTCACTAAAATTTTTCTACTTTGTGGCGAAGTATGGCAGCGTCACTTTAGCTGCAAAGAAATTATTTGTGACGCAAAGTGCAGTCAGTAAACAGATTTATAATTTAGAAGAAGCTTTAAATACCACTTTGTTTGACCGTAAAAATAAAACACTTGTGATGACCGAGCAGGGTGAAATTTTACTGAGTTGTTGCCATCAAGTTTTTGGTCAACTCGATGAATGTTTAATAAAGCTAAGCCAGCCTAAAACTCACAACAAGCAACTGGTTTTGTCGTGCGAACCCACTCTTTCAATGAAATGGCTCATTCCGCGTTTATCAAAATTTAAAAAGCTCGGTCATGATTTTGAGGTTGTGCTACTTACCGCAGGCGGCGTGGTCGACTTTGAAAAAGATAATATTGATATCGCAATTCGTAGAAATGATTTTGATTGGGGAGAGCATATCTATAGTGAAAAGATTGCCGATGAATATATCGCTCTAGTTCAAGCAATCAAGCCATCGGAAACAAACGACGTACTCATCTCGACCTCTAGACCAAATTTTTTCAAAAATATGAGTCGCATTGCTGAGTTAAAGCAGTGTTTAAAAGGCTACACCAAAATTGAACTCGAGCATTTTTATCTCTGTTTAGAAGGCTGTTTGGCGGGACTCGGCGCGACGGTCATCTCAATTTATATGATTGAAAAAGAGCTTGAGTGGAACGCAATACAGAAAATTTCACCAATCGTTCAAGATAATTCAGCCTATTTTTTACTTTCTCATAGTGCTTTTGAGGAAGATCCACGCAAAACCATATTTTTAGAATGGCTAAAAGCAGAGATGAGCG
>NZ_JABVBF010000169.1 GCF_013344765.1 Acinetobacter lactucae | reverse complement strand
ACTCTGCTTTACTATTTTTATCTTTATATCCAACACCATATACTTGGCTGTAACCTAGTTGCTGATGAAAGGAGAAATCTAATCCTTTCTTTTTATAAACATAATCATCCGTGTTGACCTCAAAAACTCCTGCATGCATGTAGATATTGTCTGAAAAATTATATTTAGCATAGCCGCCCCAATACGCATAGTTAGTAGGTAATGAACCCATTGCCCCTTTAATCGGGTCAGTACACAACAAAATATTTTGACAATTGTTATAGAGGAAATATCTTCTTAAGTTGGTACGTCCAACAGAAGTATATAATTTCTTATCGCTCCAATACTTATCCCAAGTCAACAAACTAAGTTGGGATGAAGCCAAATCATTGGCAGCAATTGCGCCTCCGACATAACTTCCAACTCCCCCAAACCAATTGTTTGAGGTATTTAATTGTGCATCATCATTTAAGCCATTAAATACATATTGTGCCTTTAAAACACCTAAATCATAATTTTCATTCGCTAATTTAATTTCAGTATTTAAAAATAAACCTGCTGAATTAGTAAAATTATCTTCTACCGCACTTTCTTGGCTATACATCGCTAAATCAATAAAATTAGCCGTAAACTTAAAATTGTCTTTTAGGCTAACTTCTGCATTTGCACTTATGCTATATAAAAGCACGAGTGTACCTATACATCCTTGTTTAGATATATACATAGAATCCTTTCCTTTAAATATAATTAATCATCTTTTAGCTTTATGTTTTTATATTTAAAAACTTAGTAAGATGATTATTTTTAGCTCAGCTCAACATTTATTTAGCTGGATAATTTTAGGCTTACTCACCCATTTCAACCTTATTTGATAAATCTGATTTCAACATAATTATATTGGTCCGACTTGTGCATTAATGACATTAATCTTGTCTAAAAATGACATACCATGCTTCAACACTTAGGCTATTAAATAATCAAAAAATTATTGAAATCCGAACAAAAAACAATCCACCACACTCTCCTGCTCGATTGCCGTATCCGAGCCTAAAAGCTGAATAATTGCGCCCTCAATCAGATATAAAAATAGCTTTGCATCCTGAAAAGTCGCATCAGATTTGAGTGTTCTAAGTTGACTATAAATTTCATTAATGAGCCAAGTTCTATATCTCACTGCGGTTTGATAAGCTTTTGGATAGGTCAGTTTCGTTTCAAAAATAGCTTTAAATAATAGATAGTAAGGCCCCTCTAAATCGGTGTGTAGAAAATACAATTTCTTTAATTGGTCAATCACGTTCGTGTGGTTTACTTGCTCAGCAATTGAAATCACTTTTTCTTTTAGACGTTCTTTTTGTACGATCAGGCAGATTTCAATAAATCGTTCTTTCGAATGAAAATAGTTATAAAAAGTCGCTTTGGGAATGTTTGACTCTTTCACAATTCTGTCGATTCCCACTGTATGAAACCCGTGATGGTGAAATAAATGAATCGACTTATTAATAACTTGAATAGCACGCGTTGAGAGAACTAAATTTGGCATAGTTTTACCGTTATAAATTCTTGTTTTTCAAAATGAGATACTTTTTCGGGAGAAAAAAAGGCACAGCAAAGCCGTAAGACTGTGCGTGGCACATCTCAAGTTTTATTGTTAGTTAAGTTTTTAGACGAAGTGATTTAAAGCTTGAAAACCTTACGGCGATCAAACTGCTTTAAAAGTTTAAGTTGTGTCGTTATAGCTTTTGGCAAAGGCTGCCAAGAAATGATGAATGTACAAAGCCAACTCCTTTTTATTGGGAGTTCTGCCAGACATTATAAATTATGGTGGCAGAACGAAAGGGGTTCGCAGACTGGTCAAACGTGGCCAGCACACCCGAAGGTGTCCCCCTCCGTTCCACCATAGAGGGGGCACGAGGGCTCAACACTAGAAGCACGAAACTTCTAATGTACGTTTGATTCGGTCTGCGACAACCGACTGGCAATGTAGGCCAGCAGGCAAAGGATAGTGCCCAACCCCTTTACAGTCAAGCACGCAAAATGACATTTGCTTTAAAATAGATCATTAAAAAGTAAGGATAAATAATTAAAATTTATTGTTAAAGTGGGGTTTATAAAACTTCTATCAATTAAAGCTCTATCGAGGTCTTAAGAGATACAACTTGCAAAAAATTATCTATGATAATATTTTAGAGTAATTACTCTAAAATGAGATTTAATAATGAAAATTACAAAAATTGGTTCGTATCACTGGATGCAAACTACAAATGGTCAGCTCAGCTTCAAAGATAAAATTAAGTTAATTCAAAAAATTATGCTGCCTAGTGTTATGGCCTCTATAAAAATAAATTACTTTCGGTTCAAAACTTCTAGCGATTTTGATATTAATCAGATCGTAATACCCGATACTCAAATGGTTAAAGTTGCACTTAATGAGCTCGAAGCTAAAACAGATATATCTATCTACAATCATTCATGGCGAACTTATTTCTGGGGAGCTGCCTTAGGTAATATACAAAAGCAGCAATTTGATCATGAGTCACTTTTAATAGCCGCACTTTTTCATGATATTGGATTAACTGAGCAACATATTCATAGTAAAGGTTGTAACTGTTTTACCTATGAGAGTGCTAAACAATTTGAGCAAAAGGCTAAAGAACATAGCTTTGATGAGAAGAAAAGTGAATTAATTAAAGATGCTATCTGCTTACATATGAACGGCTATATAGATCATTCTGACCCAGCAGAAATTACACTATTACAGCAAGGTGCGTCATGCGATGTGATTAGTGACGGTCTATATAGACTTCCCCTATCTTTTAGAAATGAAATTTTAGAAAAATATCCTAGAAAACAATTTAATAAAGAATTTATCGAGCTTATTAATTTAGAAAGTAAGAATGTACCAAATTCTCGAGCGAGTTTATTAAGTAGTCTTGGGTTACCACTCATGATTAAGTCAAATTTATTTAAAGAGTAGAAATATTAATATTTATAAAGTATTTACACTAAGTATTGAAACACCCGAAGTTGGAATTAAAAAAATCCCCACACAGGAGGATTTTTTTAATTTTTAATTCTGTTTGACGGGTTCAATTTATCGAATATTTGCATATTCCAAATTGATATCCACTTAACTCTAAAAACAAGAAATTTACCCTTCTTGTCTTCTCTCAAAGGTCCACCATTTTTTGTTATAACGCACTCGATTTTGTGGCCCAATCTCTAGCTTGTTTCCATAATAGTTATATATTTTTACTACATTATTATCATGATCTAATTCGGCAAGCAGATCACATGTATCTTCACCTTTTATATCAACGACTTTAATCATTATTGATTTCATCATTTCTCCCTTTTTGTTTATATTTTAGATCCATCTAACCTAGCCTGACGAATTTCAGTTAATTCTGCATGGAGCTTATTATATTCTTCACGTGTGATATGACCAGTCACTAATAAAGTACGTAATGTGCTATAAAGAAAGCCAATATCCTAAAGTAAAGCATAATCAACTGTTATATCCTCTTTAGATGAATTTTTAATACTTTCAATACCTTGATTCAACCAATCCAATGCATATTGTGTAGAGTATTCCATAATTCATCAATCTTTATTAGCAAACCTAAATATTAATAATGATGTAACTCATAAAGCAAATATAATTATCACTTATAATTTTTTAGAGCTTTAATAGTTGCCGCTTTTACCATCATTTCTATGACTTTGGAAATGTCCAGAGAACTAAAGTAGATACAATACTTGAGATCATTCTACCCATGGTTAGCACCCAATCTCTATCTATATTTTTCAAACAAACAGCATTTTTTGAGAAAAGATGATTTAAAAAAACTATAAAAAAGGTGGAAATATATCTTTTCCACCTTCACTATTTTTCGCTATAAATCTAGTAAACGCTTGCGCGAATTTACCTTAAGACACCGTAAACTTAACGCTATTATTTTGATAGATTGGCGTAATATCTTTGCCATTTAAGGTCACTTTTTTATAGGTGCCTTGAACTTTTTTAGCCGATAACACCGTATATGTTCCTGCTGCTAAATTGTCTTTTGTGACGAGCTGCAATGTTCCATTTAGGGTAGCCGTATTTGCCACTTGAACTGCTGGAAGTACATTCGATTTGAACGTGATGTTGAATGTCGTTCCTGCAAGCTGAGTTAAATTGCCCGCAATGGTCACTGTTTTAGCTGAGTTGGTTTTTAATAGGCTATTTTCACGCATATAAATATCGCCTTGACCAGCACCATGCTCAGACAATATTTCCAAACCACCCTGTTTTAAATCAATACCGCCAGTAAACGAATTATTTCCTGTCAGCGCTAAAGATCCTGTACCTGATTTGGTGAGTTTACCCGCCCCCGTAATATCATTACTCCACTGATCATATTGATTAAAACCACCTAAACTCGCATCCATGGTCAGATTTACATCGCCATCGAAAGTGCCATAACCTGCACCAGCTTTAAACAAGTTTAAGCGGCCATAGCCTTCAGCGTCATCCATGACTGGATAACCCGAAGCAAGCGCAGTCGATTTCAAAACCACGCGGCGTTGATCGGCTGTTAAATAAGGGAATCGGGTTTCCAATAAAACCTCAGCCCCTTTGGGCACCGTAGCTATTTTTGTTTTATCACCAATTTGGTTAAAACCATAGGTCATCCAGTGATTAACTTGCAGTTTTAATTTTTCAAGATCAGCGAAACGGTCATTCGCGTCATAAGGTGTTTTAGCCAAACTATAAAAGGATTCAAACGTTGAGCTATTGGTCTCTTTCATGAGCTGCGTTTGAGCTTGTAGATAAGCTTCTTTTCGTTGCTCTACAGTCATGGCATTTAAGTTGGCAACATCGGCAGCAATCGATTGAAGTCGCCCGCCAATCACGTCCATCGCTGAATGCATTCCCGCGATAATACGTGAATCACCTAAATCTAAACCACGTGCAATCAGTTCCTGATAGCGCTGAGGCACTAAATAAGCCATCGCAATTGCATTTCGGCCAGCTTCGGCGGTATGCCCACTTGGAAAACCACCGTCAGTTGCAGGTGTACTACTTTTTGCAGGCTCTAAACTAGGTACTACAATAACTTCTGAACTCCAGCGCCACGGACGAGCATATTTATAAAAACGCTTTGCTGACTCTGTTGATGAGTTATTTCCCATCGCTTGAACAAATTCAACGACTTTTCCGAAATTGGTATTTCCATCGGCTGTGGTTAGCCCACTATTATTGCCTTTGTCATCGTATTTTACTTGTGTGGCATCGGCTGGCACTGAATTGATTGTGGTGGTCTGCCCAGTGAGTTTTCGCCACGGATCGGTTAATGCTCCCATCCCTGTCGTTACGCTATAACTTTTGCCACGTCTATCATCCAAATAGGCACGAATAGCTTCTTCTTCTGTACGTTTCTGTGTAGTTTGAATTGAATAATTAATGTTGTAGTTCAATACATCTGCATTCTTTTTTGTACCGTCTGTACTGTCACCTGGTAAACCAGTCCAGTTTGATTGAACGACTGCCGGAAAACCATCTCTTGCTTCGGCAGATTGGCCTGCATCTACAAATAAACTAGATGGTGTCCATACATCTAAAAACCCGCTTAGTACACGCACCCCAGCATTTGTTTCTGCCGTAGCATATCGTGCATCACCACGTTGATTGGTCGTCCATGAATCTACAATGGTCGTGATATTTGATGGGACAGGAGCAGTATCTTCAAAGCCTACCCCCTTGGGTGCTGCGGGTATTTCTTGGTTTGCTGTCGAATTATCATCTGAGCTATTGCTGTCATTGCAACCCGTAAAAAAGACCGAACAAGAAATAAGAGAAAGTAAAAGTGTATTTATTTTAAAGCTAGACATGAGGTGACCCGTTTAATAAATATCCGTATCTTTCACCATGAATGTTTAGCTGTTATTACATATCCTAGATTAATTTAAATTTTTCTAAATAATATGGACTCTCTTTTTACTTTTTATACTTAAATGCTGAAATAGCTCTTTTGTCTATTTTTTGAAATGGGATAACTGATTTAAGAAATCATTTAATGGCTTAGGCACTCCCCATAAGTAACCTTGAAACTCAGTGCATCCATTGTCTTTAAAAGCATTAAATTGTTCAGTCGTTTCAATACCTTCTACTAACACTCGAAGGTTCAGATCCAGTCCGATTTTAATAATGCCAGTGACGAGTTTATTACTACGCTTATCATCCAAAGCCGCCTGTACAAAGCTACGATCAATTTTGATTTGGCTAATGGGCATTTTTTGTAAATAGCTTAAAGATGAATAACCTGTACCAAAATCATCAAGGGAAAGCTGAATTCCACTTTTTGAAAGGAAATGCATTTTTTCGATCATGCTTATACTATTAGTTAAAGCAATATTTTCAGTGATTTCTAATATGAGCCGAGATGGATTTACTTTATACCTCTGAACCATATCGATCACAGTTTGTTCAAAGTTAGGTTGCATAAAATGATCAGCACTAATATTGACTGAAAGTGTCAGATCTTTGGTCTCTTCATTTTTGCTCCAGTCTTGTAAAACTTTACAGGCTTGAGACAACACCCATACGCCAATCTCAGGCATTAACCCAAAATTTTCTGCCACCAGAATAAAATCTTTTGTAGGAACATATCCTAAAACAGGATGATGCCATCTTAATAAAGCTTCCGCACCAATAAGCATTTCAGACGAATTGACTTGTGGCTGATAAAAAAGTTTAAACTGTTCCTTCGCAAGTGCTAAGCGCAGCTCTTGTACCATACTATTTTCTGTTTGTATCTCTAATTGCATGGTGTAAATTGAAATACAAATCATCAATGTGGCAACACAAGTTGCAATCCATCCCCCATGGTCACGAATATCTTCCGGCAAAGGTATTGCACTATCAAGATTAAAAGAACTGCCGCTAAAAAATATAAAGCATCCGATCGACAATAAAATTAGAATGGTTTGTAAAAAGCTTGGATTTCTACGGTAATTTAAATACCCTAATATCGCTCCAGCCGGTAAAAATAAATGAGCCACCTGCGGACGGTCACTTGTAGCTACATCAAAAAATAAGCAAAAAATAACTGGAAAAACAAGTAGAACGACTTGAGACAAAAGAATACCCGCTGAAATGCGGTTTATATAAATAAGAAAAAGGCTAAAAATGGAAATCAGTGTAAAAAACAAATCCATATAAACAATCAGCCACATTTGTGCACATGCGAAATATATGGTCCAAAACAAGCAAAAAATAATGCAAATAAAAATATTTGCTTTAGCAGCTATTGTAAGTTGTTGGTCCATTATGGCACGGTAATTTTCCTTGTATTTTTTAAAGTAAGACGAAGCTATCATAAATAAATCAACCGTAAAATAAACAATGCACTATTTTGCCATTCATGCTCTATTTCAAAATCCACCAATAAAATCTAATGTTTTTTTACTTGCTATTTTTTACTATTTACCTAGATTGGTGATGTTTCAAATGTAGCGGTACAGTCT
>NZ_JABVBF010000168.1 GCF_013344765.1 Acinetobacter lactucae | reverse complement strand
AGAATTTAAGCCTAGATGTCTTAAAAACAACAATTAAGAATGTCTATATCCTGCGTCCTGAAACATCCATTCCCGATGCGCGTATTGACGAATATATCAAACCATACGAAGCAAGCTGGTTCTGGTCAATTGTTCTAAGAGACTGGAAACGTTACGTTGATATTATGTTTGCCTCGCTTATTGCCAATGTATTGGCACTGGCAACCATTATTTTCTCCATGCAAGTCTATGACCGCGTTGTCCCATCTCAGTCTATCCCGACGTTATGGGTGCTGGCAGGCGGTGTACTTATTGCAGCACTTTTTGAGTTTACCTTACGTATATCACGAGTATATCTATCCGATATTATTGGTAAACGTGCCGACTTACGTGTTTCTGACCGTGTATTTGGCCATGCCTTACGCATCAAAAATAAAGACCGTTCAAAATCTACAGGTAGTTTTATTTCCCAGATTCGTGAGCTCGAAGGTGTTCGTGAGCTGGTGACTTCAACTACCATTAGTGCAATCGCCGATTTCCCGTTCTTCTTCTTGTTCCTAATTATTTTTGCGCTTATTGGTGGCAAGCTGTTTTGGGTGATGTTGCTAGTTGTACCGCTTATGATCTTACCGGGTATTTTGGTGCAGAAGAAGCTGGCACAACTTGCACAAGAGGGTATGAGAGAGTCATCAATCCGTAACGCCATTCTTGTCGAAGCGGTGCAGGGCATCGAAGACATTAAGCTATTACGTGCTGAGTCTCGCTTCCAAAACCAGTGGAACCACATGAACGAAGTTTCTGCCGATATTGGTATGAGACAACGTAAAATTGTCGGTACCTTAATGGCTTGGACTCAAATGTTACAAGGCTTGACCTATGCGATAGTGGTGTTAGTGGGATGTTTTGCGGTGATGGATGGTGAAATGACTACGGGTGCGTTAGTGGCTTGTTCAATTTTATCTTCACGCATGTTAGCGCCGATTGCTCAGATTACAGGTGTTTTAGGTCGTTTGCAGCAAGCAAAAGTTGCAAAACAAAGCTTAGATGAGCTCATGCAACGCCCGATCGATCAGGCTGACCGTTCGCATCTAGTACACAAGGCTGTTTTAAATGGCGATTACGAATTAAAAAATGTTTTGTTCCAATATGGTGAAGAAGACCCGAAACCAAGTTTGGCAATTCGTCAATTAAAAATTCGTGCTGGTGAAAAAATTGCAATTTTAGGCCGTAATGGTGCAGGTAAATCGACACTGCTTCAGCTTCTGTCTGGTATGCAAGTTCCAACTCAAGGTGCAGTGTATTTAGATGGTCTGGATCTGTCTTTAATTGATCCGTCTGATGTACGCCGTGATATGGGCTTACTCAACCAGAACGCACATCTTTTCTACGGTACGATTCGTGAAAACCTCACTTTGGGTGCACCGCTTGCAACGGATGAAGAGATTCTTCGTGCGTTAGTGGTGACGGGTGCATTACCTTTTGTTCAAGAGAAAAAAGAAGGGCTGGATCACCTGATTTTGGAAGGGGGTGTTGGTTTCTCTGGTGGTCAGAAACAAGCCTTGTTATTGGCTCGATTGTTGATTCGTCAACCTAACATTTTATTGTTAGATGAGCCAACAGCCGCGATTGATGACGTGGCAGAGAAACAACTGATTGATCATTTAAAAGGTTGGTTGGCACATCGAACCTTGGTTGTTGCGACTCACCGCCGCGCTGTTTTAGAACTAGTGGACCGTATTATTGTCGTTAACGAAGGCAAAATCGTGATGGATGGTCCAAGAGATCAGGTCCTTAATCAATCAACAGCCCAACAAAAACAAGTAAGCCAAGGGGGCAATTCATGAGCGAACAACAACCACAAGAACTTACCCGTTCAATGAATGTCTCTTATAGTGAACCACCATTACCACGTGCGAGTTTAGTGATCTGGATTGTGGGAATTGGCCTAGTCATTTTCTTTATCTGGGCATGGGTATTTAAACTTGAAGAAGTTTCGACCGGTACAGGTAAAGTCATTCCATCATCTAAAGAGCAGGTCATTCAGTCTTTAGAAGGTGGTATTTTAACTAAGCTGAATGTCCAAGAAGGCGATATTGTTCAAAAAGGCGAAATTCTTGCACAACTCGATCCGACCCGCTTTGCATCAAATGTCGGTGAATCAAGATCTTTACTGATCTCGGCTCAAGCAACAGCAGCGCGTTTACGTGCGGAAGTTAATGGTACGCCATTGGCTTTTCCTGAAATTGTGCTGAAAGAGCCAAAGCTGGTACATGAAGAAACAGCACTCTATCGCTCGCGCCGTGCTGATCTTGAGCAAACGCTTGCAGGTTTAAAACAAGCGTTACAACTGGTGCAACAAGAATTGGCAATGACCGAACCTTTAGTTGCGAAAGGTGCAGCAAGTGAGGTCGAAGTTCTACGTTTACGTCGTGAAGCGAATGACCTTAGAAACAAAATGAATGATGCGCAGAACCAGTATTATGTTAAGGCTCGTGAAGAGTTATCGAAAGCGAATACTGATATTGAAACGCAACAACAAATCGTACTGGGTCGTACCGACAGTTTGGATCGTGCGGTGTTCAGGGCACCGGTACGTGGTGTCGTAAAAGAAATTGCAGTGACTACCCATGGTGGTGTGATTCCACAAAATGGTAAGTTAATGACGATTGTACCGATTGACGAACAGTTACTTATTGAAGCGCGAATTTTGCCGCGTGACATTGCCTTTATCCGTCCGGGACAAGAAGCTTTAGTTAAGATCACTGCTTATGACTACTCAATTTATGGTGGTTTAAAAGGTAAGGTTACGGTTATTTCACCAGACACGATTCGTGATGAAGTGAAACAAGATCAATTCTATTATCGTGTTTATATCCGTACTGATTCTGACAAGCTTTATAATAAAGAAGGTAAAGCATTCGGTATTACACCAGGTATGGTGGCAACAGTAGATATTCGTACAGGTGAAAAGACGGTACTGGATTACTTACTTAAACCATTTAATAAAGCCAAAGAAGCTTTACGAGAAAGATAATAAAAAAGCCCCGAGAGATTCGGGGCTTTTTTATGGGTTTGATTCTATTAAATTCACGTTATAATTTGATTTTTATTATGCTTTATTTAATTTATGGCTTTTACGATCGCATCACAGATTACATTTGAAGAAGAAATTAAAAAAAGCAGATTTCAGGCCATCGCTGCACCAGTAGAGAACGAGCAACAAGTTAAAGAATTTTTAGAACATAATAAGGATATCTCGACCACTCACCAATGTTGGGCGTGGAAAATTGGCCATAACGTACGCTTTAATGATGATGGTGAACCGTCAGGAACAGCAGGGCGTCCAATCTTGGCAACGATTGAAGGGAATGACCTGACGAATATTATTGTGATGGTTAACCGCTGGTATGGCGGTATAAAACTGGGGACAGGCGGCCTTGTGAGAGCATATGGTGGCTGTGCTGGACAATGTTTATTATTGGCTGAGCGTATTGAACTCATTGCAAAGAAGACAATTTACTTTTCGTGTCATTTTAATGAATGGGCGATATTCCAATATGAGCTGACTCAACAACAGATTGAATATCAGGAAACCTACACGGCAACAGGTGTAGATATCGAAGCAAGGCTACAAATACATCAAATTGAACCGCTTGCCTTAAAACTCAGAGATGTAACACGTGGTCGTGAAGAATTAAAAATTGAAGAGGAATTAACAGATGACTGATTCCTTACTGAAATATCGTGAGCAACATAAGCACCGCTTAAACTATATGCCATGGTTATATTGGACTTTAAAACCTAAAAACCGTGCTTGGGCTGAAGAGTGGCAAAAAGAATATCAAGCTTATTTAATGGATATGGAAACTGTTGAGATTGGTGAAAATTGTTTTATTTCACCGCTAGCACATATTTTTGCTGAACCAGGCCGCAAAATTATTATTGGGGATAATAGTTTTATTGCGGCTGATTGTACATTACATGGACCACTGGAAATCGGTAACGAAGTCGCGATTAACCATCATTGTATTTTAGATGGTGGACGAGCGGGCATAAAGTTGCACGACCAAGTCCGTATTGCGGCGTATTGTCATTTATATGCATTTGATCATGGGATGCAGCTAGACCGTCCACTTTACCAACAGCCTGTTAGCTCCAAAGGAATTGAAATTGAGCAGGACGTTTGGTTGGGGGCACATGTGGGTATTAAAGACGGTATTAAAATCGGTAAACATGCTGTGGTCGGGATGAATAGTATGGTGACCAAAGATGTTGAGCCGTACCATATTGTCGGTGGGAACCCCGCAAAATTTATTCGCTTAAGGGAATAATACAGTCTTAAGAATGTAATAAAATGTTTGATCTTTAAACAAAAAAGTTGATTTTTATACATAAACCTTAACATACCAATTTTTATCTATGTTAAGTTAAAGCTAAGTTTTAATAATAATCTCCAAGGCAATAGACCTGAAGAAGAGAGGCTAACATGAACCGTGTTATTGCGTGTATTGACTCATCACCGTGTATTAATGCTATTGCTGATGCAGCAGCATGGGTTGCTAAAGCAACCGGACGGGAACTTGTATTATTACAAATTCTGGACTATTACCCAGCCAGTTATCATCTCGGTGAAATTAGTGGGGTAATCGGCTTTGAAAGCAATGCAATGCTGCTAAAAGAGTTAGCTGAGCTAGAGCAAAAACAAAGTGAACTCGCGTTAGATTATAGCAATAATTTACTCCGTCATATTTCTGATCTTATTCAAGAAAAACATGGAATTACCAGTTCAAAAATTCAAGAAAAAGGGGATTTTTTAGAACAAAGTTTTAATCTCTTACATGAAAATGATATCGTCATTTTAGGTCGAGTCGGGGAAAGAGCCGCAGAAAAGCATAAACCAATCGGTAGTAATGTTGAAAACTTTATTCGTGGGGCTAACTGTACAGTTTTGACAATCGGTGAGAACTTTAAAGTACCAACCCGTTTTATTTTCGCTTATGAATATTCGCCAACTTGTCAAAAAATGATGCGTCGTATTGCCCAAAGTGACTTATTACGAAAACTGCAATGTCATTTGGTATATGTAGGTGATCATCCAGAAATATTAAATGAACCTGAGCATTACCTTAAACAAGCAGGCCTCGATGTAGTCACCGTTTACCGATATGGTGATGTTGCGCAGAACATTTTAGAGTATCAACAAGAGCACGGTATTCAAATCATTGTGTTAGGGGCATTTAGTCATAGCAAAATTCACCAATTCTTCTTGGGAAGTATTGCGACAACCATATTCCGAAACGCGACTGTGCCATTACTTGTAGCGAAATGATGAGATTTGCATATAGTTATCCGCAAATCTTGTGGATAACTATATGGAAAAGCAACAGTAATAAAAGTAATTAATTGATTATAAATAATAAAATAAAAAAGATGATTTTTTAACCATTATTTCACAATTGCAATTGCGAAGCCATCATGACCTTTTGAGCCAACCGTTTGTAGGGCTGTACAAGACAGAATTTGTGGATGGTTTTCTAAGGCTTTAAACATTTCACGGATGCCTTCAATACTCGGTTTTTTATTGTCAGGATTTAGAATATCACCTGCACGAATAACATTGTCGAGCACGATAATCGTACCTGATCTTGAAAATTTCAGACTCAATTCTAAATATTCCGGATAACCCTGTTTATCAGCATCAATGAAAATAAAATCAAAAGGCTCGATAGATTCAGGATCAATTGTAGACAGAATATCTGCGGCACGACCAGCTCGAAGATCAACTTTTACAGGAAGATTGGCATGGTCGATATTTTTTTGAGCCATTTCTGCATGAGTAGCACGGCCTTCTATTGTGAGTAAATAACCATCTTTAGGTAAAGCACGGCCTAACCAGATGGTACTGTATGCAGCAAAGGTTCCAATTTCTAAGACTCGTTTGCATTTATTCATTTGAATAAGCATCTGCAAGAACATACCTTGGTTAGGAGCCACTGCAAGATGATTTGAAAAGCCGTGTTCATCGGTATTCTTTAATGCATATTCGAGTCGCGGGTCTTCAGGTATTAAATGTGAATCGATATATTGGTCAATGTCTGTCCACATCTGCTGCATAATCAAATTTACCTATATGTTGATCAGGCTATTTTAAACGTTTATGCATAGAGTGCAAAAATCTTCGGTTGAAGAAATTTTGGTTGATTGGGAAATGAACAATAAAAAAACTCCTTTCAGTTGAAAGGAGTTTTTTAAATTAGAAATTACACATCGAACTGTTTCGGGTGAGGTCAGGCCCCCAAGTACGATAGCCTTGAGTATCGATATGAATTTGTCCTGAACTATATAGACCAATACCCATATTTAAGCTTTGACCATGCTGAGCCCAGAATTGACAAAGTTTAAACTTGGTATTTTCGATAAATGCATAATCTTGAGCTTGTGGGAACTCAGGGCCAATACGGAAATCGATTGCCGAGTTAAATAAATGTTTAGATGAGCTTGCGCCGCCTGCACATTCATTTAAAGGTAAGTCGCGGTAAACTGAGGTCACTTCAAAGTCGGTGAGAACTTTTGCTGCAACTAAATATTTAAATACGCGTAGGGTAGATAAAGAATTTCCCCATAGTTCGCGGTTAGGTACAGCATATTCAGAGCGTCCACATTTTTGCCAATCACGTGCTGAGCGTAATAACTCAAAACTTGGCACAATGCCTGCAACGTTGTTTCGGGTTAAGAATTTTTCGTATTCACGAACACGTTGGTAATTTTCACCAGAACTTAACCAGCTTCGATAAGATGCAGGCTCAACTTTAGGGGGAATTGGGCGCTCGATAATAACGCGCTCTTGTGGAATAAAGATTCGTTTACCACTTGGAGAGGTTTTGCCTGTTGTTGTGTGTTGGGGAGAGCTGACACAACCTACCATAACCGCTGGGATTATGCATAAAGGCGCCATACTCTGCAAAAACTTCCGCATAAGAAAAATTAAGCACTTATAAATATTGCGGCTATTTTAATGCAAAACAGTGCTCAAATTACGAGGAATTTGCAATGAAATGTTTGAATAGGGTATAAAAAAGATCAGCGGTTGCTGATCTTTTTTGAAATTACTTTTCAAGATATTGTAATTTATCAGGTTTGCCGTTCCATTCCTCACGGTCAGCTGGTTGATCGCCAATTTGAGTAATGTTAGGCCATTTTTGCGAAAGTTCAGCATTTAATTCAATAAATACTTCTTGGCCTTCAGGTAACTCATCTTCTGAGAAAATTGCATTTGCCGGGCACTCTGGTTCACATAATGCACAGTCAATACATTCATCCGGATTAATCACTAGGAAATTCGGACCTTCGTAAAAACAGTCTACAGGACAAACTTCTACGCAATCTTGGTATTTACATTTAATACAATTTTCAGTGACAACAAAGGTCATGGCGACAGCTACCTAAAAAATATGGTTTCATTTCGAATAGCTTATTTTAGGCAAAAAAGGGGTAAACAAACAATTGCTTTTATTGATATTCTTTATTCATGCATATGAAGATAAGTTAATACGTTGATAATCAAGCAGATCTTCCAACCTTATGAAGTGCTAATC
>NZ_JABVBF010000167.1 GCF_013344765.1 Acinetobacter lactucae | reverse complement strand
TTTCTATATCTCCAAGGATGGCATTTCATATAGTTTTGTTGATTGGTAATTTCACCAAACCCCTTTTTTCAATTGCTGTTTAGTTTCTTTCCTATTTTTACGATGTTGGGCACGAGGTTTTTCCGTTTCGTGCATCCCACCTTTGTGAAGTAAAGGAGATAGAGCTACTTGATTACGGACTTTGATCTTTGGCATTTCTTTAATTTTCATACTTTAACCTTTAATACATAAAACTTGTTTCAGAGTATGGACGACTTCGATGAGATCTGACTGATTTGCCATGACTTCATCAATGTCTTTATAAGCGCTAGGGATTTCATCGACAACGCCACTGTCTTTACGGCATTCAATACCTTGGGTTTGTTCGATAAGATCTTGCTGATTAAAAAGAATTTTTGCTTTGCTTCGGCTCATCTTGCGACCTGCACCATGAGAACAAGAACAAAATGACTCAGGATTTGCTTTACCTCTGACGATATAAGATCTTGCTCCCATTGAACCTGGGATAATGCCTAATTCATCTAAACCAGCACGAATTGCACCTTTTCGGGTAATCAATAAATTTTCACCAAAATGTGTTTCTTGGCTCACATAGTTATGGTGACAATTGATCGCTTCTTTTGTCATTTGAAAAGAAGGTAGAAGAGGGCGGATCGCTTCTAAAATTAATCGCATCATCTCTTTGCGATTTTCAAAAGCATATTCTTGTGCCCACTCTACGGCTTCGACATAATCATCAAAACTGTTTGAGCCTTCGGCAAAATAACTTAAGTCTTTATCAGGAACATGACCAAAGCGATGCTGAGCTTCTTTTTTGGCTAACTCAATAAAGTAAGTACCAATAACATTGCCAAGTCCTCTGCTACCAGAATGTAGCATTACCCATACATCTTGATTCTCATCAATACATAACTCGATAAAGTGATTACCACCACCTAAAGTACCAAGTTGCTTTTGCCATGTTGCATCAAATTGTCGAAGCATTCGAACAAGGCCTGGATGCTTTTTGATAATTGGCTCTAAGCGTTTTTCAAGTGGAATAATGCTAGAAGCCTTCGCTTTGACTTGTTTATGCAAAGCAAAGCCAACTGGTACTTTGCGTTCAATTGCATCACGTAAACGACTTAAGTTATCAGGCAATTGTGAAGCCTTTAAGCTCAAGCGAATTGCATTCATTCCACATCCAATGTCAACTCCTACAGCAGCTGGAATAATGGCGTGTTTAGTTGGAATAACACTACCTACAGTCGCGCCTTTTCCTACGTGAACATCTGGCATAACAGCAATATGTGAATATATAAATTGCAGTTGAGCCATTTTTTTGAGTTGTTCAATACTTTCACTATCGATGTCTTGAGTGAAGATTTTAACAGGGACACCGTAGAGTGCCTCCTTGTTTAATATTTTTTGTATGCCCATAATTTTTCTCTTATTTTTGTCCGAGCAGGCATAAAAAAACCTAGCGAATGCTAGGTTCTAAATTTAAGCATTCGGACAAGTGGTATGAATTTGTACACTTGTCCGTGAGCTGACATCGTGCCAAATTATTTAATCTGTTTTACCTTGTACTAATGGCATGATGTCCTCCTTATTTAAAAGTGCCGTTGAAAATCTGAACGGCATTTTACGCTTTTTAAATCAAAGATCAAGCTTTTGATCTTTGATTTACTTTAATGACCCGTTTTAGTCTTGCTCAGGTTTAACGTTCATTTGATCATAAGAGATCAATTTGGTTTTATTTTTCCACTTATAGCCTAGCCAAATAATCAAGAACAATGGCAAGCTAATATAGGTTGAAAGTAAGCCTAACCAATCAATTTTGCCACCTAAAATGGCTTGATAGTTTTGTCCTAAGATAATGATTGAGCAGAGAATAAATGCAAACCAAGGTGCAAATGGGAAAAATTTGGCGCGATATGCTAAATCTTCTAATTTATAGCCTTGAGCAATATATCCTTTACGGAAACGATAGTGTGAAATCGCAATTCCTAACCAAACAATAAAACCACACATACCAGACATATTGAGTAGCCAGTTAAATACTTGCTTTTCTCCAATAAATGTCGTCAAGAAACAAAACGCGGCAATCAGTGTTGTGGCATATAACGCATTCATTGGAACGCCACGACCATCGAGTTTTGCAAACCACTTTGGTGCACTGCCTTCTTGAGCCATTTTAAATAACATACGAGTTGAAGAATACATGCCTGAATTACCTGCTGACAAAATAGCAGTAAGAATGACGGCATTCATTAAACCCGCAGCAAAAGCAAAACCTACTCTTTCATAGAGTAATGTAAATGGAGATAGTGCGATATCTTCAGTGGCAGCTGCTTGCAGTAAATTCGGATCATCATAGGCAATCAGAGTGCCGATAATGAAAATACATAGGATATAGAATAATAAGATTCGCCAGAAAATTTGTTTGATTGCAAGAGGAATGGTCTTCTTTGGATCTTTTGATTCGCCCGCAGCAACTCCAACCATTTCAGTCCCTTGGAAAGAGAATCCGGCAATCATTGCTACACCAATCATGGCTTGTAATCCGCCAACAAAAGGTGCCTCTTTGTAGGTCCAGTTCCCGAAAGTTGCCACACCCGGAGTTAGCATGATCTTGATGATCATAGCTAAGCCAATAATAATAAATGCAACAATCGCAATTACTTTGACCATCGAAAACCAGAATTCGCTTTCCCCAAATCCCTTTACTGTCATGGCATTGATCATAAAGATAACCATAAGGAATAGGGCACTCCAATAGAACCCTGGAATATCAGGGAACCAGAACTTCATAATAAACTGAACCGCAACAAGTTCGAATGCGACCGTGATTGCCCAGTTGTACCAATAGTTCCAGCCTAGAGCGAAGCCAAAGCCTTCTTCGACGTAACGACTGCCATAAGTAAAAAAGGCACCGGATGTTGGTGTATGAGTTGCAAGCTCACCTAAGCTGGTCATTAAGAAGTAAATCATAATGCCAATGAGTGAATAGGCGAGTAGCGCTCCACCGGGGCCAGCATTTGCAATGGTTGATCCAGAAGCAAGGAAGAGGCCTGTACCAATGGAACCACCAATGGCGATCATATTCAGATGACGAGCCCCAAGCTTACGCTGGAGTTTTTCAGGAGCATGTGTTTCGCTCATGGAGATTCCTTACATAGTTTGTTATGCACAGGCATATAACACCTTAAAGCCTTGATGATCAGTTTTAATCTGGCACTGACCAAAGTGCTTCTCAATTAAGATCGGATAGTTTAAAAAACGGTTTGCTACAATCCATAGCTCACCGGATGCCTTTAAATGTTTTTTAGCGTTTTGGCAGAGTCCTTCACTTGCATCATAGTTGGTATGAATACCCTGATGGAAAGGGGGATTACTGACAATGGCATCGAGTTCTGTTGGAGCGTCTGCAATACCTGTAACGGGCTGCAATCTCAACTGGTCTGAACCTATTCCATTTCGACTAAAAGTCATTTCCGTTGACCGTAAAGCGAAAGCATCAATATCTAGGGCATGAATAATATTACTTGAATTTATTTTTGCCAAATAGCAACTGATAATTCCAGCACCACACCCGAAGTCGGCAATTCTACCTGATTTCACCTGATTAAGATAAGGGAGTAAAACAGCAGTTCCGACATCTAGATGATTTTGACTAAAAACACCAGGAAGGGCACAAATCGTAAGCTCTTGTTCATTAACATGAACAGTGTAAGTTTTAAGCCAACTTTCGAGAGGTTTAATTTGCTCTGTTTTCTCAATCTTTAAGTGCCATAGCTGACAGTGGCGTGCACTATCGAGTTTAAGTACTTTGCCGAAGCTTTGTAATTGTTTGGCAGCGCGTTCAACACCACCTTTTTTTTCACCTACTAAAAGAACAGACTGATCAGTTTTAAGATTGCTCATCACTACATGTAGTATGTAATTTAACAGTTCTTTAGATTTGGGTACGAAAATAACAGCTTGATCAAATTCTTGTAATGGAAACTCAACTGAGAAATGTGCATTCTTTCCATTATTTACAAAGCCTTGATAGTCAGCATGGTTCCATGTCCAGACTGACGCGTCAATCTCAGTGGGTAATTGACTGACTAGGGCATCATTCGGTGCATTAATGAACAAGATTCTACCTTTTAAGTAGTCTTGCTGTCTTAATACCACTTCACTTCTAGGATCCATGTACATCTCTCATGAAGAAGAATGCCCAGCGTAGACTGGGCAATAATCAAAATTAAAAAATAGTTATTTATGGGTTTCAGGGAGTACAACATTTAAAATTAATGCTGCTATACCGCCTGTTGCTACGCCAGAGCTAAAAATATTTTTAAACAATTCTGGTAGGTGTTCTAAAATTTGGGGAACTTGAGCCACACCCAAACCTAATGCAAGTGAAATTGCGATAATTAAAAGTGCTCGGCGATCTAAATGTATCGATGAGAGGATGTTAATACCTGATGCAGCTACGGCACCGAACATTACCATCACAGCACCGCCTAAAACCGCTTGAGGAACTGCTTGTATTACACCAGCTACTGCTGGAAATAAACCTAATAAAATAAGTAAAGCAGCAATCCAGATACCTACATAACGACTTGCAACCCCAGTGAGTTGGATTACACCATTATTTTGAGCGAAAACAGAACTTGGGAAAGTGTTAAATAAGCCTGCGAGTAAAGAGTTTGCACCATTTACTAATACACCACCTTTAATGCGTTTCATCCATTCAGGACCATTAACAGGTTGGTTAGAAAGTTTACTGGTTGCTGTCACATCACCAATGGCTTCTAAAGAGGTCACTAAATAAATGAATGCCATTGGAATAAATAAGCCCCAAGAAAAGCTTAAACCAAAATGCATTGGTGTTGGTATTTGTACAAGGGGCGCATCTTTAATACCTGAGAAATCTAGGTAACCCATAAATCCTGCAAGAATATAACCAATCACTAAAGCAATTAAAATTGCTGAGCTTTTAATCCAAACCACTCGAATGCGGTTTAGTACAATAATAATAGCAAGGACGGTACATGACATAATAAGGTTGTCTGCACTTGCAAAAGTATGGTCTTGCATGGCTTGGTAGCCACCACCCATACTAATCAAGCCTTCCTTAATAAGCGTTAAGCCAATTAATAAAACAACAATGCCAGTCACCAAAGGAGTAATTAATCTTTTTACCCATGGAAGAATTTGCGAAACACCCATTTCAATAAAGGAACCAGCAATGACTACACCAAAAATTGCAGCCATAGCTTGGTTTACAGGCGTTCCTGCGGCAACCATTGCACTACCAATACCAATAATAGGACCAATAAAGTTAAAGCTTGTGCCTTGTACAATCAGAAGACCTGCACCAAACGGACCAACTTTTTTACATTGTAGAAATGTAGCAATACCCGAAATTACCAAAGACATCGATAAAATCATGTTAGTTTCGGTGCGTGACACACCCAAAGCTAAACAAATTAAAAGCCCTGGTGTAACAATTGGTACAATAATCGCAAGCAAATGCTGGAAAGCTGCTAAAAAAGCGATCAGAGGTTTTGGTCGATCATCTAAGCCATAAACAAGGTCAAGATGGTCTTGAGAGTGTTGATTGGACATGGGTGTAGGTCCGCCGCAATTTTGCAAATTGGCGCTATTCTAATCGAGATACCTATCTTTACAAAACGAAATACAGGCTATTGGAAATTTTTTTTGTCAATGTCAATAAACTGTCACTACTCAAGAGTAGTGTTTTTCTGTATAATTTGCCCTCAAATTTCAGGCGTTTCGAATTTTCATGTCAGATATCAAAAATCTCCGTAATATCGCAATTATTGCGCACGTCGACCACGGGAAAACCACACTTGTCGATAAACTACTTCAGCAATCAGGTGCTCTCGGTGACCGAGCAGGCGAGATTGAGCGTGTCATGGACTCAAATGCGCTTGAAAGTGAACGTGGTATTACCATTCTTGCAAAGAACACTTCTATTACTTGGTTAGATAAACGTACTGATACAACTTACCGTATCAACATCGTGGATACCCCGGGACACGCCGACTTCGGTGGTGAAGTAGAACGTGTTATGTCGATGGTTGACTGCGTATTACTTTTAGTTGACTCACAAGAAGGCCCAATGCCACAAACTCGTTTTGTGACACAAAAAGCCTTTGCTCGTGGTTTAAAACCAATTGTTATTATCAACAAAGTTGACAAACCAAGTGCACGTCCAGATTGGGTTATTGATCAAGTATTTGATCTATTTGATAACCTTGGCGCAACTGATGAGCAATTAGATTTCCCAATCGTTTATGCATCAGGTTTACGTGGTGTAGCGGGTCCTGCTCCAGAAGAACTTGCAGAAGACATGACTCCGTTGTTTGAAACGATTGTAGACATCGTTGAACCACCAGCAGTTGATGTTGATGGTCCATTCCAAATGCAGATTTCATCACTTGACTATAACAGCTTCGTAGGTGTTATCGGTGTTGGTCGTATTCAGCGTGGTTCAGTAAAATTAAATACACCTGTTACTGTAATTGACAAAGAAGGCAATACACGTAACGGCCGTATCTTAAAAATCATGGGTTACCATGGTTTAGAGCGTATTGATGTTGAATCAGCATCTGCTGGTGATATCGTATGTATTACTGGTATCGATGCACTTAACATTTCTGACACGATTTGTGATCCGAAAAATGTTGAAGCATTACCAGCATTATCTGTAGATGAACCTACAGTATCTATGACATTCCAAGTAAACAACTCTCCGTTTGCTGGTAAAGAAGGTAAATTCGTAACCTCACGTAATATCCGTGAACGTCTTGATCGCGAATTAATTCATAACGTAGCTTTACGTGTTGAAGACACTGACAGTCCAGACCGTTTCAAAGTATCTGGCCGTGGTGAACTTCATCTTTCAGTTTTAATTGAAAATATGCGTCGTGAAGGCTTTGAAATGGGCGTATCTCGTCCACAAGTAATCATCAAAGAAATTGATGGTGAAAGACAAGAGCCTTACGAAAACGTAACGTTTGACGTTGAAGAACAGCATCAAGGTGCTGTAATGGAACAAATGGGTCACCGTAAAGGCGAGATGACCAATATGGAAGTTGACGGTAAAGGCCGTATCCGTATTGAAGCAACTGTACCTTCACGTGGTTTGATCGGTTTCCGTTCTGAATTCTTGACCATGACTTCTGGTACAGGGATCATGACTTCAAGCTTCTCGCATTATGGTCCTGTTAAACAAGGTTCTGTTGCGAAACGTCAAAACGGTGTATTGATCTCTATGGTTCAAGGTACTTGCTTGGGCTATGCATTGTTCAGTTTACAAGACCGTGGTCGTTTGTTCGCTAAACCACAGTTAGAAGTTTACGAAGGTATGATCGTGGGTATTAACTCTCGTTCAGACGATATGGTTGTAAACCCGACTAAAGCGAAACAATTAACTAACGTTCGTGCGTCTGGTACAGATGATGCTTTAACTTTAGTACCTGCAATTGAATATACGCTTGAACAAGCGCTTGAATTCATTGAAGATGACGAATTAGTTGAAGTAACACCTAAATCAATCCGTATCCGTAAGCGTTACTTGACTGAAAAC
>NZ_JABVBF010000166.1 GCF_013344765.1 Acinetobacter lactucae | reverse complement strand
CTTGGCCATGAAAAAATTCAAATAAAAAAGACTGAAATTCCCGAAGGAATTGTACCAGATCCGACTAGGATACTTTCAGCAGAAGAATTAAGATATTATATAGATTGGTTAGCTGGGAGATATAAACGTCCAGCTTTTCCAACAACTTTTGATCGTCGACTTGATACTGTTTGGTTAAAGAAAAAAAGATTAAAAGCTGCTGATAAGGTTAATGAGCTAGTTCTTGGGGTTTATGCAAAAGTTTATCCTGAAACAGAATTACAAGAGCATGAAAATTATGCTGTAAACATGTTTGTAATGGTTAAGCCAGATCTATCTGCAGAAGAGAAATTAAGTGTTCAATCTCTCATTAACTCTTATAAAGAAGCTTTTACCGAAGCTAATATGGATTTAGATGCCAATATTCCTATGATTACAGAAGACAAAATTTCGGTCCAACGTTTTAAAGAGTATCAGCGATTTAATATGGATGAGCTTTCTTATAAAAGCGATGGTCCATACCCAACAGTTATATAAATTTAAAAATAGTTTTTAAAGTTTTAAATCTTCAATAAATTGAAAGGGCAGTTAGCCCTTTAATTTTACGTCTCGACTGTCGCTGTTGTCTTTCCCTATTTAATTTTCAAGGATAGGAATAACTCCATTTGGATCGTAAAGATGTTTGCCATCTGTGCCTTTATCGAAGTAAGGCAGTTCATCAAATCTGATTAAAACTGTTTGTAAGGAATGATAGTGGCAATCCGAATTTATCTAATTAGCAGACAATAAAAAACCACTTAATTCTTTCGAATTAAGTGGTTTTTAAATTTTGGAGCGGGAAACGAGACTCGAACTCGCGACCCCAACCTTGGCAAGGTTATGCTCTACCAACTGAGCTATTCCCGCAATGTGAGCACATTATAGAGTGTTTCATTAAAGTGTCAACACTCTTGTGATCTAATTGAACGTTTAATCAGCACGGCGCCAAACTGTACCCTGACGAGTGTCTTCAAGTACTACACCTTGGTCGAGTAAAGACTGACGAATACCATCTGCTTTAGCAAAGTCTTTTGCTTTTTTTGCATCCACACGTTGTTGAATGAAATCTTCAATTTCAGCATCAGACAAAGCAAGCGCTTCTTGTCCAATATCTGATTTTAAGAAATCATCTACATTGTGTTGTACCAAACCTAAGATATTGGTGAGGTGACGTAATGTCGAATAAAGCACAGTTGCTTGGTCAGCTTGCTCTTCTTTTACAGCACGGTTTAACTCTTTGTTCAGTTCAAACAATACCGCCATTGCTTCAGCAGTATTGAAATCATCACACATTGCATTGTTAAAACGCTCAATAAAGCTTTGATCAAGTGTTTCAGTTGTCGTTTGACCATACACTTGTTGGTAAGCTTTAAATGAGTGATAGAAGCGAGTCAAAGATGTTTTTGCTTCTTTAAGTGCCACATCAGAGAAGTTCACAGGACTACGATAGTGTGAAGACACAATAAAGTAGCGGATCACTTCAGGGTGGAATTTCTCCATCACATCACGAATCGTAAAGAAGTTGCCTAAAGACTTAGACATCTTTTCTCCGTCAACATTAATGAAGCCAACATGCATCCAGTAGTTTACATATTGTTCACCAGTCGAAGCTTCACTTTGCGCAATTTCATTTTCATGGTGCGGGAACATTAAATCTGAACCGCCACCATGAATGTCAAAGTGATTGCCTAAGCAGCAAGTCGACATTGCAGAACATTCAATGTGCCAACCCGGACGGCCATTACCCCAAGGAGATGCCCAAGAAGGTTCATTTTCTTTGGCATGTTTCCAAAGTACAAAGTCAAAAGGATGTTTCTTTTCAACTTCTACATCAACACGCTCACTTGCGCCTGCTTGCATATCATCAAGCTTACGACCAGAGAGGCGACCATATTTTTCAAATTTGGTCACTTCAAAATAAACATCGCCATTTGAAGCAGGGTAAGCAGCGCCTTTGTTGACCAGATTGCCAATCATGTTTTGCATCTGGTCGATATATTCAGTCGCTTTAGGTGCTTCATCAGGTGCTAAACAGCCTAGGTTCGCTGCATCTTCATTCATTGCATCGATGAAACGCGTGGTGAGTTGTTGGATTGTTTCACCATTCTCATTCGCGCGTTTAATAATTTTGTCGTCAATGTCGGTAATGTTGCGAATATAGCGAACATTCCAGCCTTGACTACGTAAGAAACGAATAATGTAGTCAAATGCAACCATAACTCGAGCATGCCCGATATGACAGTAGTCGTAAACGGTCATACCGCAGACGTACATATCGATGTGACCTTCTTTGCGAGGTACAAATTCAACTTTTTTTCGTTGCTCAGAGTTATATAAAACAAACGGTTGCATAAGGGTTTTCAAACACTCAACAAAAACAGTGTTACATCATAACTGATGCATCATTTTTCACAAAGGTTTATGCAAGAATTTTATAAGCTTGTGAAATCTTATACATTTAAAAACGTGTAGGTGATTGAGTTATGTTAGAATGCCCCCAAATCTTTTGATTAAAATCACCGATCTTCACAAGAGATCAGATCAATTATTTTGAGTCAAACTCGTATGCCCAATCCTACAGATTTCCAAAGCAGCGCATTAGCAACATTGCGTATTGAGCAACAAGCCTTAGACGTGTTAGCAACACAAATTGGTGACAGTTTTAACCGAGCTTGTGAAATATTGTTACAGTGTAAAGGTCGTGTTGTGATTACTGGCATGGGTAAGTCAGGGCATATTGGCCGTAAAATGGCTGCAACTTTCGCCTCAACTGGTACACCATCTTTCTTTATGCATCCGGGCGAAGCTGGACATGGTGATTTGGGAATGCTGGTTCGTGGTGATGTTTTAATTGCGATTTCCAATTCTGGAAAAAGTGATGAAATCATGATGTTGATGCCGTTAATCAAACATCTTGGCGTTCCTCTTATTACTATTAGCCGTGATGATAAAGGCCCAATGCCGCAAAACGCCGACATCGCCTTAACTTTAGGCGAGTCTGACGAAGCATGCCCATTAGGTTTGGCGCCTACGTCGAGTACGACAGCAACTTTAGTTTTGGGTGATGCACTGGCTGTCGCTTTACTTGAAGCACGTGGTTTTACCGCAGATGATTTTGCTCGTTCGCATCCAGCAGGAGCGTTGGGTAAACGCTTACTTTTACATGTAAAACATCTGATGCATACAGGCGATGAACTGCCAAAAGTTTCACCAGATACACCAATGAATCAAGTGCTTTACGAAATTTCTAATAAGCGTTTAGGCTTGACCACGATTGTAGATGAACAAGAGCATTTGCTTGGTATTTTCACCGATGGTGACTTGCGCCGTTTAATTGATAAACAGCAAGGTTTCGATGTGAATTTACCTGTTTCTGAAGTGATGACAAAAAAACCATCAACGATTACTCAAGAAGCACGTGCGGTA
Organism: Acinetobacter lactucae; assembly: GCF_013344765.1. Lineage (GTDB taxonomy): Bacteria > Pseudomonadota > Gammaproteobacteria > Pseudomonadales > Moraxellaceae > Acinetobacter > Acinetobacter lactucae_A. Next base: position 4,228 of record NZ_JABVBF010000166.1, on the reverse strand, counting down.
GAAGCTCTACAACAGCTTAACCTGAAAAAAATTAGTCAGTTTGTGGTGGTCGATGACCAAAATAAAGTGATTGGTGTAATTAGTATGCATGACCTTATTCAGGCAGGGGTAAATTAATCAATGGCATCTTATGCATTGTTAGAACAAGCACGTCATTTACAGGCATTGGTTCTGGATGTTGATGGTATTTTGAGTGATGGCTTTGTAACGTTAACCAATAGTGGCGATGAAATTAAATCATTCGATATTCGTGATGGTTTAGGCATGAAGCTTGTGCAGCAAGCGAACATGAAAGTCATCATTATTACAGGCCGAAAAAGTAATATTGTTGAAAAACGTATGTCTGATTTAGGTGTAGATCTGGTTTTTCAAGGGCGTGAAGACAAAGGTTCTGCGCTGCGTGAAGCATGTGCACAGTTTAATATCTTGCCTTCAGATTGCTTATATATGGGTGATGATTGGCCTGATTTGTCGGCTTTTGCAATCGCGGGTATGAGTGTTACTGTGCCAAATGGTCACGAAGAAGTACGTCGCCGTGCGCATTTGGTTACGCAATCGATGGGTGGGCGTGGTGCTGTGCGTGAAGTCTGTGATATGTTGCTGATCGCAAAAGGCATTTACCAAGAACTTCTTGAAAAATATCTTGCAGTACCGCATTAATAATAAGATTACTTAAAAAGGTAGGCTATTCCTGCTCATGGATACCAGAGTTTTATCAATTGTTGCTGTAGTGGTTGCTGCTATAAGTGGTGGTTACTACTACTATAGTGGCAAGGCAAAAAAACTAGACATTGGTTCTGCGAAGAATATGACATATTCAGCGCAGGGCGTCCATTTGACTCAAACTGATGATCAAGGCAATTTGTATATTCGTGCTGAAGTTCGTCAGCTTGAACAGGATATGCAACAAAAAACATCAAAGTTGGATCAGCTTAATGCCTCGATGTATAAAGACGGCAAAGTTGATGCAACATTCTTTGCAAAACAGGCAAATGGCTACGATGATAACCGCAAAGTTATATTATCGGGTGATGTGGTCGCAACTAAACTGGCGCCACAAGGGAAGATTGAATTCCGTACCGATGAATTAACTGGATATCCAAAAACCAGAGAAATTGAAACAGACCATCAAGTGGTTGTTCAATCTCCGCAAGGTGACTTTGTCAGCAAAGGATTAAAAGCTAATTTGAATAATGGTCAGTACGAATTTTTTAATATTCGAGGAAAGTATGTACCAAAGTCTTAATTTAAAACGTTCTTCAGCTTTCCTAAAACAAGCTGCGGTAATTACATTCGTTGCTTTATCATCTGCTTCGACTTTTGCTTTACCGTCTGACCGTAACCAACAAATTTCGTTAGTGGCAGACCGTGCAACTTATAATGAGAAAACAGGTTTAACGACTTATACGGGTAATGTCGTAATTGAGCAAGGTACGATGAAGCTTCAAGCTGACTCAATTGTTGCTACGCTAAATTCTAAACGTGAAATTCAAACCATTACTGCCAAAGGTAGACCATCTAAATTCCAACAGCAAATTAGTGCTGATAAAGGTGTTGCACGAGGCGAGGGTCAAACCATTGTTTATAATGCAGATACAGGCATTATTACTTTGACTGGTGGTGCATATCTATATCAAGATGGTTCAAGTATTCGTGGTAACTCATTGAAATATAGTATGAATAAAGGTGATGTTGAAGCTCAAGGTTCATCATCTAATCGTGTTCAAATTATTATTCCGCCATCAACTTCAAAAAGTTTCCCAGGAGCGCGTGACTAATGCAACAAGCTCTTCAACCCCAAACTTTGTGTATTAAGCACTTAGCAAAAAACTATAGTAAACGTTGGGTCGTCAAAGACGTATCTTTTAGTATGCAAAGTGGACAGATTGTTGGTTTGCTTGGCCCGAACGGTGCAGGAAAAACAACAAGCTTCTATATGGTTGTTGGGCTCGTGCGTATGGACAAAGGTGAAATTCACCTTGATGATCTTGATATGTCTGATTTAGCAATGCATGAACGGGCACGTAAAGGAATCGGATATCTTCCGCAAGAAGCTTCTATTTTTAGAAAGCTGACCATTGCTGAAAATATTATGTCTATTTTAGAAACACGCAAAGACTTAAATAAGCAACAACGCCAGCAACGTCTTACTGAATTGTTAAATGACTTTAAAATCAGTCATATTAAAGATTCATTGGGCATGAGTGTGTCTGGTGGTGAACGCCGCCGTGCTGAAATTGCACGTGCATTGGCTGCAGATCCTAAATTTATGTTACTTGATGAACCGTTTGCTGGTGTCGATCCAATTTCGGTTGGAGATATTAAAGATATTATCCAGACTTTGAAAGATCGTGGTATCGGTGTACTCATTACTGACCATAACGTACGTGAAACTTTAGCAATTTGTGAACGTGCATATATTGTCAGTGAAGGGGCTGTAATTGCAGAAGGCACTCCACAAGAAATTCTGGATAATGAACAAGTCCGTAAAGTCTACTTAGGTGATGATTTTACGGTTTAAACCCAAAAGTTAATCTGTTTGGCTAAAAAGAGGCCAGTGCCTCTTTTTGGTTTTTTGATAAATATTTATTAAAAAACAATAACTTGAATCATTCACTTGATGAAAAAATAATGTGTGAATTATTCCTGTATTTATGCTTCTTTATGCAAAAAAATATGTAGAATGTAAAAGCTTTTAAACGATAACAAACAAGATCAACAAGACAAGCATGATTGGATATAACCAGAGAAGAGTAAAAAGGACATGTAAAAAGCCGGCTTTCCTGAAAGGGTTGATGCTTTTAACTTCATTGCATGTACCTATGGTGATATATGCCGCTAAACCAAGTGAGCAATATCACACCTTGAAAGACAACTTGTCACAACTTTTTGCCCCTAAAAGTAGTGATGAATTTAAAGTCGCTAAGATGCAAGAGTTGAGTAATTTTAAGCTAGATCGTTCTAGAGTGCAGGAGTTTCCGACTGTTCAACTCAATGATAGAGCAGCTTCATCTTATTCAAATTTGCCATCAAGGAAAATGACTCTGCAGGAAGCGGTAAAAATCGCGATCCAGCGTAACCCTGATATTTCCCAAGCCATTTCAACTTTAGCCGGCCAAAATGCTGGTATTGATGTTGCAAAGGCAGGTTACTATCCTCAAATTTCAGGTGGTATTACCACAGGTGATTTGGGTAGTGGTGAACGTGGTCGGCAGTTATTGACTTTAAACGCAACTCAAATGCTCTATGATTTTGGTAAAGTGAAATCTGGCGTATCGGTTGAGAAGGCTAAGCTGCAAGTCGAGCAGGCTAATGTGTTGGTTAGCATTGATGATATTGCACTTGATGTCGCACAGTCGATTATTAATATTCAGCGCTATCTTCAATTAAATAAAATTGCCGAACAGCAAATTGCAGGTATTCAGCGAATTCAGGAAATCGCTAATTTGCGTGCAAACGCAGGTATTAGTAGCCAAGCCGACCCAATTCAAGCTCAATCTTATTTGCAAGCTGCTCAGTCTGGTTTGATTGCTCAGCAATCATTATTACGACAATATCAGCAACACTTAAGAACATTATTGGGTGGAGATGTTTCTCGAACAGGATGGATAATTTCAGATGATTTGGTGAAAGTGTCTGATTTATATGCTGAACCTGAATTTAATACCATTCCAAAAATGATCGCTGCACAAGCGGGCATTGAAGTGGCTAAAGCTCAAAAGGAACAGACTCGTTTAACACGCTATCCAACTTTGGCAGTTAAAGGTTCCTTAAGTCAGGCGATTAATGGCAAAAATCCAAACAATAATGAAGATGATGGTCTGTACAGTTCCGTCATGCTTGAAGCAACGAGTCAGTTTTATCAAGGTGGATCAGTTTCTTCTCAAGTAAAAATGGCAAGTTATGCCGAAGAAGCGGCTAAATCTAAAGTCAATTCTGTCTATCTGGATATTCTCGATCAAATTCGAACAAGTAGAGAACAAATTGAAAATAAACAACGTCAAATGCAGGTTTTAGCAAATCGCCAAGCAACGACGGTTCGTACACGCGAGCTTTATCAAGAGCAGTACAAGCTCGGTACTCGTTCATTGGTCGACTTACTGAATGCTGAGCAAGCGATTCATAGTGCTAACTCAGAACTCGAAACTGCACGTTACGATATCTATAGCAGTATTGTTCAGTACATTGCAGCAACAGGACGTTCTCGCCAAGCTTATGACTTAAATAA
>NZ_JABVBF010000165.1 GCF_013344765.1 Acinetobacter lactucae | reverse complement strand
GAATTATATGGGGTTTGAAAAAACTACATCGCAGATATTATTTGATAATGGTGTACATAAATGTATTAGTTTTACCAGTTTGGTCAAAGGGGAGGGCATCCAAGCCAATCAATTTTTAATTATTGATCATGAGCGTGCTGCTGTAATCGATCCGGGTGGCGATTTGACTTACGTTCCATTAACGATGGAATTAAATAAATATACTCGCTTGGAAAATTTAGACTATGTGATGGCTTCGCATCAGGATCCGGACATTATTACCTCAATGCCACGCTGGCTGGTCTATACCGATGCTAAAGTCGTTGCATCAAAATTATGGGCACGATTTTTACCACATCTAAATTCCTCGTTTATGAGTGAACGTATGAAAGGGAATTGGGAGGATCGCCTTATTGAATTACCCGACCGCGGCCAAGTGATTCAATTAGGAGAGTCAAAACTTATAGTAGTTCCTGCTCATTTTCTACATTCGGTGGGTAATTTTCAATTTTATGATCCGGTCGCTAAAATTTTATTTTCTGGAGATATGGGTGCCTCGATTGTTGAGGATGCCAATCAGCCGTTAAAAGATTTCGATACTCATGTCATGAAAATGAAGGCTTTTCACCAACGATATATGTGTTCCAATAAGGTTATCCGTTTGTGGGTTAACATGGTGCGCCAGATGGATATTGAAATGATTGTGCCTCAACACGGTAGTCCATTTATGGGTAAAGAAATGGTCAATCAGTTTTTAGACTGGATTGAGACATTGCCGTGCGGCGTAGATTTAATGACTGAGCAAATTTTTAGCTGTCCAACCTAAAAAATGAGATTCATTATCTTGAGTCCAATTTGAAATTTTTTTAGTATTTTCCGTCGCAGAAAAATTTTTGATGACGAGAATTTGAATAAAATGTTATCTCAAGTTGCGACTCCAGATGAATGCCTACGCTGTGGGGCGTGTTGTGCACATTTTCGGGTTTCATTTTACTGGGCTGAGGCCGAGTTAATAGATGACCATCTAATTGAACCTCTGACGCCTATTTATTCTTGTATGCGTGGAACCAATCAGACTCAGCCACGGTGTCAGGCTTTGACGGGTGAAATTGGTAAAGAAGTGGGTTGTTCTATCTATGCAATGCGTAGTTCTACTTGCAGAGAAGTACAGATTGCCGATGAGCAATGTAATAAAGCTCGCTTGGCACATCAGTTGATTCCTCTGATTGAATTAAGCCCATCAGATTCAGAGAATGATCATGACTATGATCAGGTGAGTTAAATGTGAGCTAACACAATAATAAGTGAGAAATATTTAGAGTAGGCGAATATCTATTGCTGAAAAAGGCAAAGATAATATGAAAATTGCATCGAAATTTGTTTATAATAGCTCACGGAATTTACCAGTGAGATTGTTATGCTGACCATCGTTCAAGAAGCGCTAACCTTCGATGATGTCTTATTACTTCCTGCCTACTCTACTGTTCTCCCAAAAGATGTCTCTTTAAAGACACGTTTAACTCGCGGCATTCATTTAAATATCCCATTAGTTTCAGCTGCAATGGATACAGTGACTGAGTCACGTATGGCGATTGCTATGTCACAAAATGGTGGTATCGGGATTTTGCACAAAAACATGGATATTGCTGCTCAAGCTGCAGAAGTACGCCGTGTGAAAAAATTCGAAGCGGGTATGGTGAAAGATCCAATCACTGTAACGCCTGAAACTACAGTACGTGAACTGATTGCAATTACCTCTGCTAATAACATTAGCGGTGTGCCTGTTGTGAAAGACGGCAAGGTTGTTGGTATTGTGACAGGCCGTGATACGCGTTTTGAGACCAATTTAGAACAACCTGTTAGCAACATCATGACAGGCCAAGATCGTTTAGTAACTGTACGTGAAGGCGAGTCTAAAGAAAATATTCAAGCATTATTGCAAAAACACCGTATTGAAAAAGTCTTGGTCGTTGGCGAGAGCAACGAACTTAAAGGCTTAATTACAGTAACTGACTTCCGCAAAGCTGAGAGCTATCCAAACAGTTGTAAAGATGATCTTGGTCGTTTACGTGTTGGTGCTGCGGTAGGTACGGGTGCTGATACACCAAGTCGTGTGGAAGCATTGGTTGAAGCTGGTGTTGACGTAATTGTTGTTGATACAGCACATGGTCACTCTGCTGGTGTAATTGAACGTGTACGTTGGGTGAAACAAAACTTCCCTCAAGTACAAGTGATTGGTGGCAACATTGCAACTGGTGATGCTGCATTAGCATTATTAGATGCAGGTGCAGATGCTGTAAAAGTAGGTATTGGCCCTGGTTCTATCTGTACAACACGTATTGTGGCTGGTATTGGTATGCCACAAATTTCTGCGATTGACAGCGTTGCTAGCGCACTAAAAGATCAAATTCCTTTAATTGCAGATGGCGGTATCCGCTTCTCTGGCGATATGGCAAAAGCGATCGGTGCGGGTGCAAGTACGATCATGGTCGGTTCTCTTCTCGCTGGTACTGAAGAAGCGCCAGGCGAAGTTGAGTTTTTCCAAGGTCGTTACTACAAAGCATATCGTGGTATGGGTTCATTAGGTGCAATGGCGGGAGCAACCGGTTCTGCTGACCGTTATTTCCAAGATTCAAAAGCGGGTGCTGAGAAGTTAGTACCAGAAGGGATCGAAGGCCGTGTTCCATATAAAGGCCCAATGGGTAACATCGTTCATCAAATGATGGGTGGTTTACGTTCATCGATGGGTTATACAGGTTCAGCTGTGATTGAAGATCTTCGCCAAAATGCGAAATTTGTGAAAATTACTTCAGCGGGTATGTCTGAGTCACATGTTCACGATGTAACGATTACCAAAGAAGCTCCAAACTACCGTGTTGGTTAGATTTTGGTAACTAAAACAATCAAGAAAGCCGTCATTACACTGACGGCTTTTTGTTTTTGGTGTAAAGTAAATCTAACGAAAAGAAATATGGCGGAATTGCCATATATGAAGTGAGCCACCGCTGAAGTGGCGTAAGAATGAGATAAGCTATGAGTTATTTTGGTACGGATGGTATTCGTGGAAAATTTGGGCAAATGCCTATTACTCCAGAGTTTGCTTTAAAACTCGGTTTTGCTGCAGGGAAGGTATTAAAACGAACGAGTCCAAAAAATAAACCGCTCGTTGTATTAGGAAAAGATACTCGTTTATCTGGTTATATTTTAGAGTCTGCTTTGCAGGCGGGGTTAAACGCTGCTGGTGTATATGTTCATTTACTTGGTCCATTACCAACACCAGCAATTGCGCATCTTACTCGTGCTTTACATGCTCATGCAGGTATTGTTATTTCTGCATCACATAATCCATATTTTGATAATGGTATTAAATTTTTCTCAAGCGAAGGCAAAAAATTACCAGATGCTTTGCAAGAAGAAATTAACCTTGAATTAGAAAAAGAGTTGTTTATTGAGGACACAGCAAACTTAGGTAAAAGTGTTCGTGTAAATGATGCAAACGGTCGCTATATCGAATTTTGTAAATCTACGTTCCCTTACCACTTTGACTTAAATAATTTAAAGATTGTTTTGGATTGTGCTCATGGCGCTGCATATAGCGTTGGTCCCTCAGTTTTCCGTGAGCTAGGGGCGAAAGTTATTGCTTTATATAATGAACCTGATGGTCTTAATATTAATGAAGGTTGTGGTTCAACACATCCTGAAAGCTTACAAAAAGCAGTAGTTGAGCATCAAGCAGATTTAGGGATTGCCTTTGATGGTGATGCTGACCGTGTAGTAATGGTCGATAAGTTTGGTAATTTAATTGATGGTGACCATATCTTATATATTTTAGCGACTCAAGCCCAAAATAAGCCAGCAGGTGTTGTTGGTACAGTCATGAGTAACATGGCATTAGAGGTCGCACTTGAAAAAGCAAATGTTGGTTTTGTTCGTGCAAAAGTCGGTGACCGCTATGTGTTACAGGCATTAGAAGAAAATGGTTGGGTTACAGGTGGTGAGCCTTCTGGTCATATTCTAACTCTAGATAAGAGCACGACTGGTGATGCCATTATCGCCGCACTTCAAGTTTTAACCGTGATGGTCGAGCAAAATAAGGCTCTTCATGAATTGGTTCAAGACTTTAAACTATTCCCGCAAATTCTTGTGAATGTACGTTTAGAGCAAATGCTTGATCCTTATTTAATTCCAGCATTGGTTGCTGAATTTAATAAAGCAGAAGAACAACTTAAAGGTCGTGGTCGTATATTAATTCGTAAGTCAGGAACTGAGCCTGTGATTCGTGTCATGGTTGAAGGTGATAACGAGCAAGAAGTGAATGCTTTGGCTGAGCATTTGGCAAATGCGGTTCGTTCACAAGCACAAGTTGCGTAAGGTGGTATGACATGAGTGATGTCATTAAAGATTTAAGTGAGTTACGCTTAAGTTATGAGCAAGGAGAATTGCATGAAGGGCAGGTTGAATCAAACCCTCATCAGCAGTTTCTGGGTTGGTTTAACCATGCTCTAGCAGCCAATTTGCATGAACCCTATGCAATGTCATTAGCGACAGCAAGTGCGAATGGCAGACCTCATGTTCGAACAGTTTTGTTACGTGGGGCTACGGAAGCTGGGTATGATTTTTATACGAATTATGACAGTCAAAAAGGTATAGATTTGGCAGAAAATCCATATGCCGAATTATTATTTTACTGGCCAAGTCTAGAGCGTCAGGTGAGAGTAGGTGGTCATGTAGTTAAAATTGCTGAGCAAGAGTCTACAGACTACTATCTTAAACGACCACGTGATAGCCAGATTGCAGCACATATCAGTACGCCTCAAAGCGGAAAGATCGAAAGTCGAGAGTTGTTACAGCAGCGTTTTCAAGAGTTACAACAGCAAGTTGAAAGTCGTGAAGTGCTTGATAAGCCGGAGTTCTGGGGAGGCTATCGTCTGCAACCAGATTATTATGAATTCTGGCAAGGGCGACCAAATCGTTTACATGACCGCTTGAGTTATGAAAAAATCGACGGTCAATGGACGCTGCACCGACTGATGCCTTAAATGACAAAAATACAAATCAAACAAAGACCTTTATTGACACGCCCTGAACAATTTCAGGGCGTGCCTCCGTTTATTGCCGAAATTCTGGCAAGGCGTGGGGTACAATCTGAACAGGAATTAGAATTAAAGCTTAAGAATTTATTAGCTCCACAGCTCAAGGGATTAGAAACTGCCGTGGCATTAATAGATCAAGCTATTGATGAGCAGAAAAAAATTGTTATTGTCGGCGACTACGATGCCGATGGAGCAACCAGTACAGCTTTAATGGTATTGGTGCTTCGCGAAATGGGAGCACAAGTCGACTATTTGGTTCCAGACCGATTTAAATACGGTTATGGACTGACTCCTGCCATTGCTGAGCTTGCTCATCACACCTATCAACCCGATCTATTAATTACTGTCGATAATGGGATTTCCAGCCATGCTGGTGTTGATGCGGCACACGCACTGGGTATGCAAGTGGTTATTACCGATCATCATTTAACAACTAAAGAAACACCGCTTGCAGAAGCAGTTGTAAACCCAAATCAGTTAGGTTGTGAGTTCTCAAGTAAGGCACTTGCAGGCGTTGGAGTTGCATTTTATGTACTGGCCAATTTAGCAAGTTTACGTAACAAGCAAAACAAAAGCACAAGTAAAGTCACTCAATATCTAGACTTGGTTGCTTTAGGAACTTATGCCGATGTTGCTGTCTTAGATTATAACAACCGTATTTTGGTCGATGCAGGTGTAAAACGCATTCAGCAACATCAATGCCGAGTTGGAATATTGGCACTGTTAGATATTGCTGGTCGAGAGGCATCGTCTTTACGTGCGCAAGATTTAGGATTTGTGCTTGGGCCACGTATTAATGCAGCAGGGCGTATGGAGAGCATGCGCATCGGGATCGAATGCTTGTTAGCTGATACTATGGAATCTGCGTATCCGATCGCGAGACAATTAAATCAATTAAATATAGAGCGCCGTCAAATCGAAGGGGAGATGAAGCAACAAGCCTTATCTGCTTTAGATAGCTTGCAGCTCTCAAAAGAAGACATTCCTCCAGCTCTTGTACTTTTTGAAGAAAACTGGCATCAAGGTGTGATTGGAATTGTAGCAGGGCGTTTAAAAGAACAGTTTCATCGCCCCACCATTGTGTTTGCGCCAGATGAAGATGGTATTCATATTAAAGGATCAGCACGTTCAATTGATGGGGTACATATTCGAGATTCGATTGAACAGGTTGCCGAACACCATCCGGAATTGGTGAGCCATTTTGGAGGCCATGCAGCAGCAGCTGGTTTAACCATACGTAAAGAAAACTTTGAAGCTTTTAAAACTGCATTTACCAATTGCATTGCAGCAATGGAAGAATCTTTGTTTCAAGCAACGCTATGGACGGATGGAGAACTCCCTGCTTCGGCTCTGCAACTAAATACATTAGATTGGATAGAACAGCTTGGACCGTGGGGACAAAAATTCCCTTTCCCACAGTTTGAAGGACATTTTAAAGTTGTTGATTATCGCTGGCTTAAAGAAACGCATTTGAAGCTTAAATTAGCACTAGATCAATACAGTTTTGATGCAATTGCTTTTAATGCAGCGGGCCGTTTTGAGTTTGATCCAATGCGTGATCATGTACATTTGGTCTATGAAATAGATCGTAATGCATTTAATGGCAATGTGAATTTGCAATTGCGTATTGTTCATTTAAGCCAATAAAAAATCCGCTCATTAGAGCGGATTTTTTATGTGCTTTTAAGCGATATTAGAAGCGGTATCCTGCACGAACACCATAAGTGTTGTCGTTGTCACCGAAACCAATACGACCTTCAAGACTTACTTGCTGATTCAAGAATTTTTTAGCATTGATACCAAATTCATCTTTATCAGTTAAGTCGTTGTTGTAATAATCAGCACCAACACTTAAAGTTTTGTCGATGTAGTAGTCACCACGAACTTTATATTCGTCTAGGTCACCAAACGCACCGAATGCTTCAAGGTTTACATCATGTTGACCTACTTGAGTTACGTATTTAGCACGTACTGTTGGATCAGCGCCGTCTTTACCGTCTTTCTCATCGTAACCTTTAACACCTAGAGCAAGTAATAAACCAGGAGCTGGTAAATAACCTACTTCAGCTGCATAAGTAGTTACTTTGTGGTCGATATTAGTGTTGTCAATTTCAGTTTCATTTCTGCCTACATCACCGCTAAGGTAGAAATCTGAGTTAGGAACGTAATATTCAACACCTACGCCATACTGAGTGTCTTTTGTGCCGCTATTATCGCCATAGTTGATAAGGGCGTTAACGTTACTTGCACGGCTTAAGAAAGCTGCTTCAGCAAGTGGAGCGTTACGAGTTTGAACAGGATTGAAGTAATAAGTCCCGTCAACACCGAATTTACTTACGCTGCTACCGTCGTCTGGATCAAGATAATTGTAAGAACCACCAACTTCAGCTTGGTAAGCGTTTGCTGCGCCACTCACTGCGAGTGCAGATAAAAGAGCTGATGCAATTGCTAGTTTTTTCATGGAATCTCTCCCCTCTAAAAAGCGATTTTATAAATGTTTTGTTACAACTTTTAGTCTAGACGAAAAAGCTTGGTCGTCAATCTTAAGCGAGTAACCAGACTGTAATCATGTGCTGTTTATGTAAATTGAATTAATTTAAAATATTGATTTTGAAATATAAATTAATAATGTTTTATTTTATTAAAATTGAG
>NZ_JABVBF010000164.1 GCF_013344765.1 Acinetobacter lactucae | reverse complement strand
ATATTTATTAGCGCTGATTAAGAGCAATGACTAAATAATTGTTGTTGAAACAAAATGCTATTCAGGGATGCTTCTTATTCAACAAGTTACGAATATGCTTTATATGGTATGTATATTGCTTAGGAAAAGCACGCATATTCGATCAACTTTCTACTTTCGTCACTTCATAAGGATATTTTCGATGTTGACTAAAACTGTTAAATCTTTCGGTTTAGCGATGGGCTTATTAGCCTGCTCTCTCCCACTTTATGCAAAAAATAATGTTGTTGTAGTTGCAACTGGCGGTACTATCGCTGGTGCTGGCGCAAGCTCGGCAAATAGTGCAACTTATACTGCTGCAAAAGTTCCTGTGGATACCTTAATTAACGCAGTTTCACAAATCAAAGATTTGGCAAATGTAACTGGTATTCAAGCATTACAAATCGCTTCTGAGAGTATTACTGATAAGGAATTATTAGAAATTGCTCGTCAAGTAAATGATCTTGTTAAAAAGCCATCTGTTAATGGTGTCGTGATTACACACGGTACAGATACTTTAGAAGAAACAGCTTTTTTCTTAAATTTGGTTGTTCATACTGATAAACCGATTGTACTTGTTGGTTCAATGCGTCCTTCAACTGCTCTTTCAGCTGATGGTCCACTTAACCTTTATAGTGCAGTTGCTTTAGCAGCTTCTGATGATGCAAAAAATAAAGGCGTTATGGTTCTCATGAACGACTCTATTTTTGCTGCACGTGATGTAACTAAAGGCATTAACATCCATACAAATGCCTTTGTTAGCCAATGGGGCGCTTTAGGTACATTGGTTGAAGGCAAACCATATTGGTTCAGACAATCTGTAAAACGTCATACGAATGCTTCAGAATTTAATATTGAAAATATTAAAGGCGATGCACTTCCAACTGTACAGATCGTTTATGGTTCGGACTCTATGCTTCCAGATGCATATGAAGCATATGCAAAAGCAGGTGCTAAAGCGATTATTAATGCAGGTACTGGTAACGGCTCTGTACCAAAATATATCGTACCGACCTTACAAAATCTTCACGACAAAAACGGCATTCAAATTATCCGTTCATCACGTGTTGCACAAGGTTTCGTATTACGTGATGCAGAACAACCTGACTCTAAATATGGTTGGGTAGCCGCACATGATTTGAATCCTCAAAAAGCTCGTCTTCTTGCTGCATTAGCGCTTACTAAGACGAATGATACGAAAGAAATTCAGCGCATGTTCTGGCAGTACTAATTTTTGCAACCAGCCCATGCACAAGGTTTGGGCTGGTTCTGTTTCGTAAAAAAGCTGTTTTATATTAAATCTGTACAATAGATATTCAAATCATTCTTCTTAAATCTTAAAATCCTTAACAGTTTGCCAAAATATTAAGCATTTCGTTTTAACTTTGCGTGCTAAACTATGCTGCAGTCGTATTAAGGATTGGTTTATGCAGTTTGTTCATCTCGGTATTTATACAGAATTTTCGATTACAGAGTCGATAGTTCGCATACCCGACTTGGTCAATGCTGCGGTTAAAGACCAAATGCCTGCGCTGGCATTGACCGACCTATCAAACCTGCATGCAGCGGTAAAATTTTATAATTCTTGTTTAAAAAAAGGGATTAAGCCGCTTTTAGGTAGCACAATTCGCCTTGATGATGCTCAACATCGTGCAACTTTACTTGCAATGAGTAATATAGGCTGGAAAAGTCTGACTGAAATCGTTTCACGCGGTTTTATTGAAGGTCAACAACTCAGTATTCCCTGTGTAAAAAAAGAATGGGTACTTGAACAGCATCAAGATATTATCGTTTTACTTGGCCAGCATAGTGATGTGGGTCAGATGCTGTGCTCATCTAACCCTCAAAAAGCAGCTCCCCTTTTAGAAGCATGGATCGAAAAATTTGGCAATCGTGTTTATCTTGCTTTAACACGTACTGACCGTCCCGGTGAAGAAGATTTTATTCAAGAAGCCGCTAAACTTGCTGCCCAATATAATGTTGGTGTAGTTGCACATAATGATGTGCACTTTGTAGAAAAAGAAGATTTTGAGGCACACGAAGCTCGTGTGTGTATTGCTGATGGCTATGTATTAGCAGATGATCGTCGTCCACGTTTATATAGTCCTGAGCAACACTTTAAAACCTCGAACGAAATGATCGAGTTGTTTTCTGATATCCCAAGTGCTATCGAAAACACATACAACATTGCAAAACGTTGTAATGTTAGCCTACAACTTGGCACCTACTTTTTACCTGATTATCCAATTCCAGATGGTTTTACCATCGACACTTACTTTGAACATTTGTCAAAAGTAGGTTTAGAAGAACGTTTAGATTATCTTTACCCTGTCGAAAAACGTGGTGAAGACTGGCCAGAAATTCGTAAGCCTTATGATGAACGAATTGATTATGAAGTCGGCATTATCCTCAAAATGGGATTCCCGGGTTACTTCCTTATCGTCATGGACTTCATTCAATGGGCCAAAAATAATGGTGTTCCCGTCGGTCCAGGCCGTGGTTCAGGTGCGGGTTCTCTTGTTGCATATAGTTTAAAAATTACCGATCTTGATCCACTTCGTTATGACCTACTCTTCGAACGTTTCTTAAACCCAGAACGTGTTTCGATGCCCGACTTTGATGTCGACTTCTGTATTGCTGGACGTGACCGCGTCATTGATTATGTTTCCCGTACCTATGGACGTGAAGCCGTATCACAAATTGCAACTTTCGGTACGATGGCGGCAAAGGGTGCAATTCGTGACGTTGCCCGTGTATTAGGTAAATCTTACGGTTTAGCTGACCGTATCTCAAAAATGGTGCCCACTAAACCGCTCGGTGTGGACTTAGCCACTGCAATTGAGATGGAGCCTCAGCTTAAAGATATCGTTACCAACCCATCTAACCCAGATAATGATGATGCAAGTGAAATCTGGGAAATGGCATTAAAATTGGAAGGTATCACCCGAAATACTGGTAAACATGCTGGTGGTGTTGTCATTGCACCGGGTAAGATTACCGATTTCTCGGCTGTACTTTGTGATGAAGACGGAACCAGCCGTGTTGCTCAATACGATAAAGACGATGTAGAGGCAGCCGGTCTCGTTAAGTTCGACTTCTTGGGTTTACGTAACTTAACCGTTATTGAAGACGCAATTCAAAATATCAATAAAAACCGCGATAGTAATGATCCACTCATTATTTCGCATGTTCCACTTGATGATGCTAAAGCCTATTCTGTCTTTGCCGATGCAAATACAACAGCGGTATTCCAGTTTGAATCCGTCGGCATGAAACGAATGCTCAAAGAAGCACGTCCAAGTAAATTTGAAGAGATTATTGCATTCGTATCATTGTACCGTCCTGGTCCGATGGACCTGATTCCTGACTTTATTCACCGTATGCATGGTGGAGATTTTGAATATCTTCACCCACTTCTTGAAGGTGTATTGGAGCCAACTTACGGGATTATGGTTTACCAAGAACAGGTGATGCAGACTGCACAAATCTGTGCGGGTTATACGCTCGGTGGCGCGGACTTACTCCGCCGTGCTATGGGTAAAAAGAAACCTGAGGAGATGGTTAAGCAGCGCCAAATTTTCTTAGCAGGTGCTGCTGAAAAAGGGATTGACGAAAGCACAGCCAATCATATCTTTGACTATATGGAAAAGTTCGCAGGCTATGGTTTTAACAAATCTCACGCTGCTGCTTATGCCCTCGTTGCCTACCATACTGCATGGTTAAAAGCCCATTATCCTGCTGAATTTATGGCAGCTGTCATGTCATCGGAAATGCAGAATACTGATAGTGTTGTATTTTTAATTGATGACTGCCGAAATAATGGCCTAGAAGTTTTACCACCATCCGTCAATATGTCGACTTATCATTTCCATGCGAGCGATGATAAAACGATTGTTTATGGTTTAGGTGCGATTAAAGGCGTTGGCGAACAAGCAATGCAGTCAGTTATTGACTCTCGTCAACAGTTTGGCCCTTATACGGATCTATTTGATTTTTGCCATCGTATTGATCTTAAAAAGATTAATAAACGTACTTTGGAAGCGTTAATCCGTGCGGGTGCACTTGATTGCTTAGGAATTGAACGCGCAAGCTTAATGGCGCAATTGCCTGAAGCTGTGCAGGCTGCCGAACAAGCACGCAGTAACCGTGAAAGCGGTATTATGGATTTATTTGGTGAAGTTGAAGAAGTTCAGCGTAAGCCAGCTAAACCGGTAAAACCGTGGAGTGATGAAGTTCGTCTAAAAGGCGAAAAAGATACGCTTGGGTTATATTTAACGGGCCATCCAATTGATGTTTACCGACAAGAACTTAAAGCTTTTATTCCTGTAAAACTTAATGAAATTACGGCTACACGTCGTGGTGTTACAACAGTTTATGCAGGACTAGTAATTGATGTTGCAAACTTTCCAAACCGCGTAGTTATTGTACTAGATGATGGTACCGCTCGTATTGAAGTAAGTTGCAATCATGAACGTTTCCAGCGTTTTAAAGATATTATCCAAGTTGAGCGTGTTGTCGTCTTTGAAGGCGAAATTTATGAAAGAGAAGGCTTTGAACGTCCAATGGGCCGTTTAACCAAGGCTTTTACTTTAAATGAAATACGACAAAAACGTGCTAACAGTATTCAGATCAAATTAACTGAAGAGTTTATGCAAGCCACTTTGGCAAAAGATTTACAAAATATCATTTTGCCATTTTGCAATGTAGATATGCATCAACATATCACTCTACAGTTACAGATTGATCAACCTTATGCTCAAGCCGAGCTTCAACTTGGTCCGCAATGGAAAGTTGCTCCTCTCGATGAATTACTTGCTAAACTCAGAGATTATTTCGGTAAAGATAATATTTACATTGAATATCAAGTAAAGTCGAAAGCAGCTAAAGCAGCAGAACCTGCTCGTCCGCAAACCGTTGCTTCCCCTCCTGCGGACATGACTATGGACGATGCATTGGATTTATACCAAAGCGAAGTTTCTCAATATTCGTAATTTCCGGAAATCTTATGAGTTCGTTTGATCACACCACTGTGTCAAAACAATTAGCACAAGTGCGTATTGTCATGGTAAATACCACTTTGCCTGCTAATATTGGCAGTGCTTTACGTGCCATGAAAACAATGGGGCTAATTAAATTAGTTCTGGTTGCTCCCAAAACATATCCGCACCCAGATATACAAGCGCTCGCTGCTGGTGCCCAAGATTTATTTGAACATCTTGAAATTGTACATACTTTAGAAGATGCCATTAAAGATTGCCATTTAGTGTTTGGAACAAGTGCACGTAGCCGTACCATTCCTTGGCCTTTACTTGATGTGCGACCTGCAGCTAAAGAAGCTATTAAAGCCACTACTCAAGGACAACAAATTGCGATTGTTTTTGGCCGTGAAGATCGTGGTTTAACAAACGAAGAATTAGCACTGGCAAATTATCATTTAACAATTCCTGTAAATCCGGACTATGGCGTATTAAATGTTGCGCAAGCAATTCAAGTTGTATGTTACGAGCTTCGAATGTCTGCTCTTGAGCAAGAGAAAGTCGATCAGAATACAGATGAAATGCCATTAGTCCAAGGTCAAAGCATGCAATGGGATGAACCATTGGTGACTCAACAGCAAATGGAAGAGTTTTATCCTCATCTAGAAAAAATGCTGACTGAAATTGAATTTTTAGATCCGGATAATCCACGTTTACTGCCTTTACGCTTGCGTCGTTTATTTGGTCGTATACAATTAGATCGTATGGAATATCATTTACTTCGCGGTATTTTTAGTCGTGTACAAGCCCTAACAAGTGGTAAATGGAAAAAAGCATTATCTGACAAGGAGGATCAACCCAATGCTTAAACAGCTTAAAGAAGATATAAAGGCTGTATTTGCGCGAGATCCTGCTGCACGCAATACACTTGAAGTTCTCACAACCTACCCTGGCATTCATGCAATTATGATGCATCGTGTTGCGCATGAATTATGGCAAAAAGATTGTAAAGGTGCGGCTCGCCTGCTTTCTTCATTTAGCCGTTTTGCAACAGGCATTGAAATTCATCCGGGTGCTAAAATCGGTAAGCGTTTCTTTATTGATCATGGCATGGGTGTTGTGATTGGTGAAACTGCTGAAATTGGTGACGATGTTACGCTTTATCATGGAGTAACCTTAGGTGGTACAACATGGAATAAAGGTAAGCGACATCCAACTTTAGAAGATGGTGTTGTTGTTGGGGCCGGTGCAAAAATTTTAGGTCCATTTACCATAGGCAAAGGCGCTAAAGTCGGTTCAAATGCTGTGGTGACTAAAGCTGTTCCTGCGGGTGTGACTGCTGTAGGAAACCCGGCTCGCTATATTTATAAAGATGCCACCGACAAGAATAAAGATGAAGAGCGTCGTCGTGATTATGCGCAAAGTATTGGTTTCGCTCCATATGCAACAACTGCTGATCAATCAGACCCTATTTTAGAAGGTATGCGTGTTTTACTTGACCGTATTCAGCACAACGAAACACGCATGAATAATTTATGCCAGCGTTTATCAGAGCTAGATCCGACCTTCAAAAAAGAAAGTCAAGATGAACAGCCTTTTAGCGATGAAGAACTAAAAATTATTGAAGAAGTTCGTCGTGAATGTGGTGCGCAAGATAAGACATCAAAAACGTAATATTCTTGATTCATAATGTAACACGCTTACCCTTGCATGTCGGTTTAGCTTTTCCTAGACTTACCTGTACCAAATCTGACTTTACTAAAATGAACGGAAGATCCTATGAATTTTAAGCCTTTGGCATATATAATCCTTGCGACCTCAAGTTTAACCGCTTGTACAATGGCACCCGTAAAAGAACAAAAAATTGAGCCTTTTGTTTTCAAGGAACCAGAGCTTACTCCTCCTTTTTATGCACTAAATCCTTTTAACTATGATCAGCCACCAGCATTTGAAGTTGCATTAAAAGACGCTGCTGCACAGCCTGTAACGAAAATGGTGGTTAACCGTCAAGATGATCCGACCAAACAACTTACTCTCGACGTCAATAAACTGATCGTTCCAACTGTTAATAATTCCCAACGCTCAATGAAATACGCAGTTTTAGCGGGTGAAAATGAAATTGACGTAACGTCTATTGATGATTTTTTACAATTAGTAGAAGGTAAAGCACGTCACTATCCACCTCGCTTTACTGACCGTCAAGAACGTAAAGGCTTTGAAAGTAAACTTAAAGAAGTCACACAGCAACTCGATACACTTGCTGCAAATGAAAATGCATCATTTGATATTTTAATTCGTGCTTTTAAAGCAAGCGTTCTTGCACGTAACCTTGATTTAGGTACTGTTCATACCACTAAATCTTTAGAATATGCTCAAAGACTTTTAAAAATTAATCCAGATGATGCAGAAACAAATTTCTGGTTCGGTTTTGGCTTATCTGAAGGTGGTGGCCAACGTGAGGCTATTCCATATTTAGACAAAGCAATTAAAGGTAATGTTCAAGAAGCATATCTAGCTGCTGCAAATAACTATATTGCAATGGAACAAAAGAAAAACGCGATCCAGACGCTGAAGAACTATAAAGTTAAATATCCAGATGAAGCGGAAGTCGCTGACCGTTTAATTCAAGAAGTTGAAAAACAAGGTCGTTGGAACGTATGGCAAGTTTTAACTAACCCAGCAATGTCAGCCACTACTCCTGCTGTTGCACCTAAAAAATAAGCTTAATTCTATAAAAAAGGGCTGTTTTAAC
>NZ_JABVBF010000163.1 GCF_013344765.1 Acinetobacter lactucae | reverse complement strand
CTTTTATATCGGCTTTTTTTTGAAATTTATATCTTATTTTAAGAAACCACTTACAAGATTCATCACGTTTTGAATATCTTGATTTGCTTCTTGAGGGTCAGTACTTTCACCCTGAGGTGTTAATGAATCAATCACCTGAGGTAAGACAGAAGCAATTGCACCGTAAACTTGTTCTTTTGGTGCTTGAGCTTGCTGTGCAACTTGTTCAATATCGGCTGGATTAAATAAACTCTGTAACTGCTGAGTAGGAACTTCACTATTGTTTTGATTTGGGTCAACCCAGCTTTGAACTTGGCTACCTAAGCCAGCACCTTTTAATTTTTCGAGAGCAGCCTGCAAACCACCTTGTTGCTGCACCCAACCCAAGATTAAAGGCACAACTGCAATTAATAAACTTTGTACACCGCTACCTGTTTGAGGCGTATTGTTACTGCCAGTTACTTGTCCCAATACAGAACCTAGCACTCCACCAAGACCGCCTTGAGCGCCAGAAGTAGTATTACCCCCCATTTGTCCTAGTACTGATCCTAAAATTCCACCCAAACCACCTTGACCTGATGCTTGCTGGTTCCCACCTAAAGCCTGCTTAGCCAAAATTTCTACAATGTTGCTTAAATTTGTCATGTGTAACTCTTATGTATGGTTTATACATGAGCATACGCGGATTCATGTTAAGACAGCAAAAGCCAAATTGTTAAATTTTGAAAGAGATTTAAAGCCTTTTTACCAACGGAATTTATTCCAGTTTTCGGGGTTCGCCCAGAACTTTGAATTAAACCAGTCTGGAACATGTTTATAGGTCAATATATTAAATTGCCATAAAGCAAAATCACTATCATGTGAGGTTTTATCAATGAGTTGAGTAAACCCTAAAGAACGTAATAATTGTTCATCACTGCGTTTACTTACTACAACAATTCGCTTTGCTAATAAATCTCTTAGCTTGACTAATAATTGTGATTTTTGCACATCGCTGATGTTTTGCATTTCATCAGTATCAAACAATACAAAACCCAAATCATAACGCTGAGTAAAAGGCAGACTTAAAAGCTCAGTTACGCTAAAATAGTGCCACTGAATTGCATTATTCCGGTCAATTTTCTGGCCAATACAAAGTGCAGTATGAATGGGCTGTTCGTTTGATAAATCGTCTAGCATAGAAGTGATGACATTTTGTTCAGCCATAACTGCAACCCTTAATTGAAAGATGTGAGTTTAAACTTTATGGAACTACAAGGCATTTGCCATAAAATGCATGCAGGCCTAAAAGATGCTAGTGTAACTGATCAACAGACAACCAAGGCAAATGTTGAATACAAATTTGTATTAGACCGTTCAGAAATTGATCTTCCTTTTAATTTAGGACAAGAACTAGAAATCGAATGGACAGGTAATATTTATTGCACTTCATGTGGCGCTAAAACACCAAAGTCTTATTCTCAAGGCCACTGCTTTAAATGTTTTAAAACTAAAGCAGAATGTGACCTATGTATTATGAAACCTGAAACATGTCACTATCATTTAGGTACATGTCGCGAAGATGACTTTGCCCATAGCGTTTGTTTTCAACCTCATATTGTATATTTGGCAAACTCAAGTGCTCTAAAAGTAGGTATTACCCGTGTTAGTCATATGCCAGGTCGTTGGTTAGATCAAGGGGCAACCCAAGCCTTACCTATTTTAAAGGTTGGATCACGCCGTTTATCTGGTCAGCTTGAAACTATGTTTGGTTCTTTAGTTGCTGACAAAACTGATTGGCGTAAACTGCTTAAAGGCGAAGCTGAACCTCTGAAACTGACAGAACAACGTGATCAGTTAATTGAAGAGTTCGCCCCTAAAATTCAAACTATTCGTGATGAATTCAGTCAAAACCTTGAATTTAACGAAACGGTTGAACTACTAGAAAATGAATTGCCTCGTGAGTTTGTTTATCCAGTTGAACAATATCCTGAAAAAATTAAGTCTTTAAACTTAGATAAAACACCAAAAATTCGCGGTGTCTTACAAGGGATTAAAGGCCAATATTTAATTTTTGATATTGGTGTTATCAACATTCGTAAATATACAGGGTACGAGCTGATTGTACGTGCATAAATAAAAAGGCATTCATAAGAATGCCTTTTTTTACTTCTCTAGTACATTTAGGATGACTTGAACTGGGTCTTCCGTATTTCCAGAAATAAGCTGTTTATGCATAGTTAAATGCTGCATCACCTGAATTTGAGCGGTTTCAACATTCATTAGTTTTTCTATTTCTGCTGCTAAATTTTCAGGTGTTGCATCGGCTTGAATCAGCTCTTCAATAACTTTCTTACCTGCAATAATATTCGGTAAAGAATAATAAGGAATTTTCACCAAGAATTTAGCAATTAAATAAGTTAACCAGTGCAATTTATAAAAAGTGACCATTGGTCGATGCATGAGCATGGCTTCTAATGTCGCAGTTCCTGATGCCAAAGCGATAATATTACTTGCATTCATCACCATACGGCCAATTTTTGACTCGCTATCCGTATTTTCTAAAATATGAATTTTTGCCTTTAACTGAGGCGCTAATTGCTCAACACCCTGCGCAATTTGTTGCTTACGAGCATCATTAATTGCCGGAATTAAAAATTGAATGTCGGGATATTTCGTATGCAAAATATTGGCAGCACCCAACAGCATCGGAAGAAGTCTTTCTACTTCACCTTTGCGGCTACCAGGCAACAACGCAATATGTTTTTGATTTTCATCAATACCCAATTGTTGTTTGGCAATTTGAATTGGGTTCTCAAGTGGTAATTGTTTTGCTAGCGGATGTCCTACAAATGCTGCTGGAACTTCATATCGTTCATAGAAGACTTTTTCAAAAGGAAACAAGCAAAGTACTAAATCTATACTCTGTTTTATGCCATGAACACGTCCTTGGCGCCACGCCCAAACTGATGGGCTCACATATTGAACTGTTTTTATTGGAAGATTCTTTTCTTTAATACTTTTAGAAAGTCTGAGGTTAAAATCTGGTGCATCAATACCAATAAAAATATCAACTGGATTTTGATTCCATTGATTAATTAACCCATCTCTCACGGCAAATAATTTTTTTAAGTCTTTTAGTACCTCAACAATCCCCATTACAGACAGAGTTTCCATCGGGTAATAACTATTAAAACCTTCAGCAATCATTTGAGGACCGCCGATTCCCTCAAATTCGGCATCGATTCCTTGTTCTCGAAAACTACGCATAAGTTTCACACCAAGCGTATCTCCAGAAACTTCCCCAACTACAATGCCTATTTTAAGTTTTCGATTTGCCAAGGCGATTTACCCAAGAATTTGAAATAATGCATTCTAGCATAGAGGTTTATCAATCTTGAACTTGATCGATAAGTACTTACCAAGAGCAACCACAGCACAAGCTATCTAAAATTACATTCATTCACCATCTTTTAATCTAAATTAACAATGCAATTTGAATTGTAGCTTACATTTACAAACAATAAAATAAATGAGAATTATTTACATTATCTTTAATATTATGAATATCCCACCTCGACCATTTAAGCTTACCGTAATCGCTTGCGCGATTTGTTATGCAAATCTCTCTTATGCTCAAGACTCAGAGGTACAATCTTTACAGACGATCCAAGTTAAAGCATCAAATGCTGAGCAGTCATCTGAACAAACCAAAGCATATAATGTTAAAAATTCGAGTAGCGCAACCAAGCTGAATATTGAAGCTAAAGAAACTCCTCAAACCATTAATGTCGTTACTCGACAGCAAATTGAAGATTTCGGGCTTACTAGTACCCGAGATGTTTTAAGAAACACGCCTGGGGTAACCGTATCTAATCAAGAGACAGAACGAACCACTTATATGGCTCGTGGCTTTGAAATTTCAAATATATTAACTGACGGCGTGGGTTTTCCCCTTTCAGGTTATAACTATAACAATACGAATCCTGATACTTATTTCTATGATCGTGTAGAAGTCGTTAAAGGTGCTGATTCTTTAACCAATGCTTTCGGTGATCCGAGCGCAACAATCAACAATATTAGAAAACGTCCGACTCAAGAATTCCAAGCAAGTGGCGGTGTAAGTTATGGTTCTTGGGATACGCAGCGTTATGAAGCTGATGTCTCTGGCGCAATCATACCGAGTGGAAAAGTACGTGGCCGTATTATGGGCTATGAGCAAACTGGTGATTCTTACCTTGATCGATATTCGTCAGAGAGAAATGGTTTTGCAGGTATTATTGAAGCTGATTTGACAGATAGTACTTTACTTACCGCAGGTTATAGCCAAGAACAAAATAAACCCAATGCAAACAACTGGGGTGCTCTGCCTTTGTTAGATGCCAATGGTAAACAAATTTCATATGACCGCTCATATAACCCTAACCCTGACTGGGCGCACTGGGATAATGAGACACAAAATGCTTTTGTTGAATTAAAACAAAAAATTAATGACCTATGGACTGCTAAGCTGACTTATAACTATCTTGATACCAAGCATAATAGTCGTCTTCTTTATTATTATGGATATCCCAAAGCTGATGGTTCTGATGTTGCTTTAACAGCTTGGGGAGGACAAGAACATCAAGAAAAACATGCTGTCGATTTTAATCTCGAAGGAACATATAAACTTTTCAATCGAGAACATGAGGCAACTTTAGGCTACAGCTACGTACGTAACCATCAGCAAGATAAGCAATCTTCAGGTTTTATTAACGATGCTAATATTTTGAATGATTACTCTCAAGGATATTTACGTCAGCTCACGACAAATTGGGCAAGCTGGACACCGCAATCTATAACTTGGTCAGATTTCACAGAAGCTGCAAACTATAAGCAAAATATTAATTCCATCTATGCTGCGACACGCTTACATGTTAATGAAGATTTAAAACTTTTACTTGGTGCAAACTATGTCCAAGCTGAAAGTAAAGGTGAAAGTTATGGTTCACCAATGTCATATAGTGAAAGTAAAGTCTCACCATATGTTGGACTAACCTATAACTTTACACCTGAATATACAGGTTATATGAGTTACACCTCAATTTTCCGTCCTCAAACTGGTATTGATAAAGATACCAATCAAGCCTTAAAACCTATTGATGGTAAAAGCTATGAAATGGGCGTAAAAAGCTCTTGGCTAGATGACCGTTTAACAGGAACACTTTCAGTATTTAAAACGGAACAAAATAATTACCCTCTACGCAGCTCGGATGGAAATCCACTTAACCGCAAAGTACCTACGAGTGATTTAGAGTCACAAGGTGTGGAGGTTGGCCTATCAGGTCAAATTACTGATAACGTAAATCTTTCTTTCGGCTATGCTCAATTTAGTATTAAAGATACTAAAAATGGTGGCGAGGCAAGAACCTACAATCCAAACCAGACACTTAATTTGCTAACCACCTACACGCCGCCAGTTTTACCTAAGCTGAAAGTTGGTGCAGGCTTACAGTGGCAAGATGGGATAAAATTATATGATTCAAATGTTAACAGTACAATTAGACAAGATGCATATGCTTTAGTCAATTTAATGGCGAGCTATGAACTCAACAATCATATTACGCTTCAAGCAAATGGTAATAATATTTTTGATAAGAAATATTTAAATAGTTTTCCAGATGGCCAAGCCTTTTATGGCCCTTCTGCCAACTATACAGTTGCTGTAAAGTTTAAATATTAATACTGTAGCCAATCTCAATTTAGGGATTGGCTTTACTTATTATTCTTTGTTTATGTGTCAATAAAGATGTCCAAAACTGTAAATCTCCCAGTGTCATATCGTATAAAAGTTTTCTATCGATTCTTGCTAGTTTTCGGTATGGGCTTTGCCTGTATGACGTATTTAAGTCTTGGACTCACTGGAATTTTCCTTTTGAATCTGGACAAAGCTGAAGCTATCTATCTTTCAGCATTTATAGCGATTTTATTTTACGTAGTCTTTGTGATTGTTGGGTTCTGCATTCAATCATTATTGCGACTGACCATTCTATCAATCGCGCTATTAGCCCTTTTCTTTATTGTGACACGGACGGTAGGTTATGCATAAAGGTATACGTCAATCTATGGCATGGCTACACTCATGGACTGGCTTAATTTTTGGATGGCTCGTATTTGCCATTTTCTTAATGGGAAGTTTGTCCTATTATCGCCATGAAATTAATTTATGGATGCAGCCTGCACTTGCACAATATGAAGTAAAACAAGATATTGCTATTAAAACAGCATATCAATATTTACAAGAAAACGCTCCAGATGCGAAATCTTGGTATTTAACTGTGGCTACACCAGAAAGTCCCGTCAACACGATGTACTGGGAAAAAGCTGACGGCGGTTATGGCAATGCCACACTTGATGCTAACACGGGAAAAGAACTTCAACTTTCGGCAACTCTAGGCGGTGATTTTTTTTACCGTTTCCATTACCAACTTTTTGGCATTCCAATAATCTTTGGACGATTAGTCGTGTGTCTAGCCGCATTTATTATGTTGATTGCTCTGGTTTCAGGCATTATTACCCATAAAAAAATATTCACCGACTTTTTTACTTTACGTACATTTAAGTCTCAGCGTTCATGGCTAGACTTTCATAATATTTCTTCAGTTGTTGCTCTGCCCTTCTTTTTAACCATTACATTTACTGGCTTAGCTATTTTCTTTTATTTATATCTGCCTTGGGGAATGCAAAAGATTTATCCCGAAAATCCTTATCAATATTTTAATGAAATTCGCACAAAAACTGTCATTGAGAATCATTCGATTCAACCTGCTCAAAACTTAGCTATTGATAAGTTATTAAGCCAAGTTCAACAAAATTGGGGCAATCAACCTTTATCAACGATTAGTGTAAAAAACCCGAATACCAATCAAGCCCAAATTACTTTTGTTCAAAAAGAAGATCACTCTATCACTCGTAATCAGGCTCAAATTACCTTAAACGCTTCAACGGGCAAAGTCTTGGCAGATACACGTAATAATAGTGCTATTGCAACGTTAAATGCGGGTGTCTATGGCCTACATATGGCGACATTTGCTCAACCTTTACTTCGCTTAGGATTCTTTTTCTCAGGCATACTAGGTTGTGTAATGATTGCCTCAGGATTGTTACTTTGGAGTCTTAAACGCCAAATTCAAAATAAAAATAGTCAGTTTCATTTCGGACACTATTTAGTTGACCGATTAAATGTTGCAGCATTTGTAGGATTGCCTTGTGCCACTGTTACCTATTTAAGTGCAAATCGATTGTTTACAGTTACTTCAACCACAATCAATTATGAAGTTTATAGCTTTTTCTTGGTCTGGCTAATTAGCTTCCTCATTGCTTTATTCACTAAAAAGCAGCATTTGTGGCGAACTCAACTTTGCGTTTTTATTATGCTCAGTATTGCACTTCCCATCTTAAATCTAAGTTATTTGCTCAAACATGAATATGTACAAAACTTCAGGGATTATTGGACCTTTGCACGTGTAGATGTGTTTTTGTGGATATTTGCAGCGTTAGCCATTTTTATATTCTGCAAAATTCAGCCTATCCAACATAAAGCTGTCGCAAAAATTCAAAAAAAACTGAATAAATTAAATACTGAGGTGAACTCATGATTGTTATAGCTTTCATCTTGATTTTATTAGGTATGTATTTGTTATTTATGGGGAGCGAGAAATATCGATCACCAAAATCCGGAGGTCATTTCAAATCGATAGCTCAAAAATATTACCGACACTTTAAAATAGCTGCGTTCATATTATTTGGGTTATGTGC
>NZ_JABVBF010000162.1 GCF_013344765.1 Acinetobacter lactucae | reverse complement strand
ACTTTATATTTCTTGTTGTTTTTAATTTAATTCTTTAACTATTAAGTATGTTTAGATGGTTCCACGTGGAACGTTTAATTACTTTGGTAACTCTAAAATAAAAAAAGCAGGATTACTCCTGCTTTTATCACCACACAACTTTTTTATTAATCAGTGAAAATTACACGTGCAATTGCTTTCTTGCCTGACTGAATAATGAAAGTACCGTTTTCTTTTACAGAGAAACTTGCATCAACAGCATTCCAGTCAACTTTTACTGCTCCGCGAGCTACAGCATCTTTTGCAGCTGCTGCATTCGGATTTAGGCCTGCTACACGTAGAATGGTAGCAATAAAGATTTCTCCACCAAACTCACCACGTGAAATAGTTACTTCTGGTGTGTCTTCAGGTACTTCACCTTCTGTAATACGGTTGCCCGCACTCTTATGGGCATTAGCAGCAGCTTCTGCATCATGGAAGCGTTCAACGAGCTCAAGTGCAAGAATACGTTTTACTTCTTGTGGATTACGACCAGCAGCAATTTCATCTAATAAAGCTTTGATCTCATCAAGAGATTTGAAACTTAATAAATCAAAATAGCGCTCGATTAAAGAGTCGGGCATTGATAAAACTTTTTGGTACATTGCCCCTGGCGTATCAAATACACCAATATAGTTACCTAAAGATTTAGACATTTTATTTACGCCATCTAGACCTTCTAGAATCGGCACAGTAATACACACTTGAGATTCTTGGCCATAACGACTTTGTAAAGTACGACCCATAAGTAAGTTAAAGGTCTGGTCTGTACCCCCTAACTCAACGTCAGCTTCAAGCGCAATGGAGTCATAACCTTGAACTAAAGGATATAAAAACTCATGAATTGCAATTGGCTGATGGTTGCTATAACGCTTTGTGAAGTCATCACGCTCTAACATGCGTGATACGGTTTGCTGGCTTGCTAACTGAATAAGGTCAGCAGCAGATTTTTGATTAAACCATTCTGAGTTAAAACGTACTTTTGTTTTATTAGGGTCTAATATTTTGAAAACTTGTTCTTGATAAGTTTTAGCGTTGGCTTCTACTTGTTCACGTGACAACGGCGGACGAGTTGCGCTTTTACCAGTTGGGTCACCGATCATCGCTGTATAGTCACCAATCAAGAAGGTAACTTCATGTCCCAAATCTTGGAAAGTTTTCAATTTATTAATAAGAACCGTATGTCCTAAATGTAAGTCTGGTGCTGTAGGGTCAAAACCAGCTTTAATTTTAAGAGGACGATTCTCTTTGAGCTTTTTCAGTAAATCTTCTTCTGAAATAATTTCGTGCGTGCCTCGTTGGATGAGGGCAAGCTGTTCTTCGGCGGGCAAGAAATTTGACATCACAAAACCTAAACACATCAGTTATTCAATTTGTGCGATATACTAACATTTTTTCAGCGTCTTGCAGGGGAAGTTGCATATGAGCGCAATCTATATCGGCGTAATGACTGGCACTAGTATGGATGGTGTGGATATTGTTGCGGCTTCATTTGAGCCACTACAGCTTCATGCCACTCTTACAGTTCCATTCGAACCCGAGTTACGTGATGAGCTTATGGCGTTAACTTTGCCTGATGACAATGAAATTGACCGCATGGGTAAAGCTGATGTTGCTCTAGCCAAAATGATTGGTGAGGGGATTAATACTCTCATTGAAAAGCATCAATTAGACCGTAGCCAAATTAAAGCAATTGGGTCGCATGGGCAAACCATTCGTCACCGTCCAGAACATGGATTTACGCTACAAATTGGCGATCCCAACATCATTACTGAAATTACTCAAATTCCGGTTGTTTCAGATTTCCGTCGTAGAGATATGGCAGCAGGTGGTCAAGGCGCGCCATTAGTTCCGGCTTTCCATCAAGCACTATTTCAACATCCAAGTATTCATCGTGTGATTTTGAATTTGGGTGGAATTGCCAATGTAAGTATGCTGCCTGCCAACAACCCTGAAGGTGTATTTGGTTTTGATACGGGCCCTGCAAATATTTTGATGGATGCGTGGTGTCATCGCCATACAGGTCATCCATATGATGAAAATGGTGATTGGGCTGCTTATGGTCATCCTATCCGTTCTTTGCTCGATCGTCTTCATGCACATGAATATTTTTCTAAAGAACCGCCTAAGAGCACAGGACGTGAAGACTTTAATATTGACTGGTTAGATGATCAGTTAATCGATTGGCGAAATGATTTAACTTACGATGAGCTAGAAGATACACCGGAAAACATCCAAGCCACTTTATTAAAGCTTACTGTGCGTGCCATTCAAAAAGCGATTTATCGCTCTGAGATGGAAACAGGCGAAGTATATGTTTGTGGTGGTGGTGCTTATAACTCTTATTTATTAGAACAATTACGTTGGCGTCTTCGTAAGCACAATTGGTCTGTTCAACCTACCGATGTGTTAGGACTTTCCGCTACTTGGGTAGAGGCTACAGCATTTGCATGGTTAGCAATGCGCTTTGTAAATGGTTTAAGTGGTAATTTGCCAGCGGTAACAGGTGCTTCGGATTTCAGAATTCTAGGTACGATCACGGCGGTATAAAATAATTTATTGATTTGAATGGTTAGATTCGACCTCATAGCACATTTACTGACCCGAAATGCTGTTATTTAAATGGGCATAAAAACTCATGATAAATGCCGATAAAAATAATTTAAGGCATGTTTGTATGGATCTGACCAACCGTATTCAACAATACACTCGTGGGGCCTGGACATTCGATGTGATTGATTCAGGCCCTATAGATGGCCCCCTCGTTGTTTTATTGCATGGTTTCCCAGAAACTGCCCATAGTTGGGAGCAGACTTCGGAATTATTGCATCAGCATCAATTTAGAACACTTGCAATCCATCAACGTGGTTATAGTTTAAATGCTAGGCCTCAAAGCCGATTTCAATATTCATTGAGTGAACTTGTAGAAGATGTGGCAAGTTTAATTGAGCAGTTGGGTCAGCCAGTTTATTTAATTGGGCATGATTGGGGTTCAGCAATCGCTTCGGGGGTTGCCATGAAATATCCACAATATATTCAACATCTCACTTTAGTTTCTGTGCCCCACCAAGCTGCATTTTTAAAAGCTTGTTTAAGCAGTAGACAACTTTTTAAATCTTATTATTTTGCAATTTTTCAGCTACCGATTCTGCCCGAACTTTTATTTAAAAAGTTGCCTAAATTGGGTCATAAGTTTCTGAAGTCATCAGGTATGACCGAGCAGCAAATTGAAATATTCGAGGCTGAGTTTATAAATGAAAATAGATTAACCACGGCGTTGAATTGGTATCGTGGCTTTTTTTGGGGCAAACCTCGAAATCCATTTAAAGTTATAGATGTTCCAACTCTTTTTATTTGGGGTAAACATGATATTGCCGTTACAGAAAAAAGCGCCAAGCTAAACTCACATTATTTTAAAAATAATTATGAAGCAGTTTTTATGGATGCGTCGCATTGGATTCCATATCAGAATGCACCTGAACTCGTGCAATATTTTTTAGAATCTGTCCGTGAAAGATAATGATCTGATCAATAAAAAAACCTCTCGTCATGGAGAGGTTTTTTTATTTTAAAATTCTTTTAAATCGAGAATGAAGAACCACAACCACATGTTGTTGTCGCATTCGGATTTTGTACGATAAAACGTGAACCTTCAAGGCCTTCTACATAGTCAACTACTGAACCAATGAGGTATTGGTAGCTCAGTGAGTCAACCAACATTTTCACATCGCCATTTACGAATTCTGCATCATCTTCATTTACGCTTTCAGCAAAATTGAAGCCATACGAAAACCCTGAACACCCGCCTCCTGTTACATACACACGTAACATGAGATCGTCATTCCCTTCACTATCACGGAGTTGGCGTACCTTATTGGCAGCATTATCTGTCAAAACTAGAGCTTGGGCATTCATGATGATTGTTCCTCGGATTTTGCTGTGCCTTTCAAAATAAAAAAGACCCTATATTGAGTATAGCATAATCAATATAGGGTCTGTCTTCGAAGTTTAAAGCGAATCTTGAGTATTTTTATCAAGATTATTTGTAATTCTCATCCTGTAAGCCACATTCGAAGTTTTTCGCATCTTGCTTACAACGGAATTGCCATAGTAATTTCATCATGCGTTTATCATACACACCGCGTTGTGTAAGGTTAATTCGAGACTCACGCATAAGCTTTTGGTAACCCGGCTTATCGGCTGCTGGAACATCCATCCAGTATTTTTGTGGAATATCAGCTTTCATTTTACCCAAGATGGTAAAAGCACGTGGTAGCTGACCTGAAACCCATTCCCTAGATTTCTGCCCAAAACCAGCTGGGAATTTATCTGGGCGGATAATAATATTTCCTGTGACCTGTAAGATTGGATAATTCACGATCGCACCTTTTGTGCCTAAACCTTTTTGTAGCTCCAAAGGTTTAAATGCTGCTGCTGGTGCACCAATGATATCAACTTGATGGTTATTAAATTTCGCACCGAAATTTGTTACGTCAGCACTCACAGCCTGAGCCCCGACCTGCTGAACCATAATTTTTTGTGCTTCATCATAGTCAAGCACAGCAATTTTTTTACCTGCGGCTTTCGCTACCGTATTGATGCTACGGTCATTTACTAAAAGGTAAGCATCACCAACTGGGATAACACCGACAACTTCATAACGTCCATTAACCATATATTTACTAAAAGTTGGACTCGCTAAACCTTGCATCACTTTTACAGCAAGCTTGAGATCAGGAATGGCCCCTATTGCGTCTAATGACCCAGTAAATGAGTTAAATTGGCGGCCACGCATCCCTGACACACTAATACCATCACACTTGCCCGCTTTAAAATCTTCAGCAATAACGGCTTCATTCTGGTTTACTTTAAGCTCGATATCAGCTCCCCAGTTTTTAGCGGCAAGTTGATAATCCTTCATCAGTGCATAGACATCGCCATTTTTACCAACGAAGTCAAAAACACATACTGTTTGTTTAGCCTGAGCTGCAAAAGAAACTGTGGTAAGTCCCATCGCAAGTAATAGCATTTTGGAAAATTGCATATTCTTTTTCCTTTCCTTGTGGAGTTTTTGTTTTTCGATACCAAGAAATTTCACATCAAAATGGTATGATTCGGATAGGCTTCATATAAAAATCATGTTGAAGATATTTTTACGGAACCTTTTGCTTTTATGATTTTATTTCCATGAAAAATAGATAGCGATTGATCTACCTATTAGCAATTATATTCATCACTCAAGTCCCTGATCCATTTTTATACCTTCATGTTTCCTTATGAAGTTTTTATCTAAATTTAGCTTAACGTCTTTCCAACTAACCACAATGGCAGAACTGACAGCACATACAAAACAAAAAGCCTAGAACTCAGTCTAGGCTTTCTGAAAGAAATTAAGATTATTCACCAGGCATTGAACATTCAAAGTTAGCCTTGTCTACAGAACAACGTGCTTTTTTCAATACAGACATCATTCCTGCATCGTAAACACCGCGTTTAGTTAAGTCCATACGGCCATCACGCAACATTTTTTGATACTTAAGTTTGTCTTCTGCACTTAAGTTCATTTTGTATTTTCCAGGAATCTGAGCTTCTAATCGGTTGATCATTGCAAAGCTCTTTGGTAACTGTTTTACAAACCAGTCACGAGATTTTTGACCAAAACCAGCTGGGAATTTATCAGAACGTAATACTAGATCTGCTGTAACGTGTAATACAGGGAAGTTCCACATTACACCGTTTGCACCTAAACCTTTATTTAACTCTAATGGTTTGTAAGCATAAGCAGGCGCACCCACCATATCTACCTGACCATTGTTAAATTTAGCAGCAAAGTTTGAGATATCAGAAAGAACTGCTTGAGCACCTACACGCTGCACCATAATTTTTTGTGCATCGTCATAACCTAATACAGCGAATTTTTTACCCGCAGCTTTTTCAACAGAGTTGATGTTTTTGTCACGTACGAAAATGAATGCTGAACCTAGCGGAGAAATACCAGCAACTTCGTATTTTTTACCACCCATATTTGTAGTCATTTTTGCTGCATTACGCGCATCTAATACATAAGTGATTGCACGTTGAGCAATTTGGTTATTTGGAACACCGCCAAGTGAGTCGATAGATCCTGCGAATTTGTTATATTGGCGCGCACGCATTGCTGTCATTGCTACAGCATCACATTTACCCGCTTTAAAATCATTATCAGCTACAGCCTCGTCCTGACGAGGAACTAAGTTAATTTCAGTACCCCAGCCTTTTGCAGCAAGAGCCCATTCTTCCATCATTTTATATGAGTCGCCTGCTTTTCCTAAGAGGTCGAATACACATACGGTACTCGCTGCTTGCGCTGAAGCAGAAAAACCAACAACAGAAGCGGCAGCCATAGCAAGTACGATTTTTTTCATTTTCTTCATCCTTCCACGGAACAGATTTTTTGTTTGAAGTTTCCTTTCAAACACAGATATTAATCATGTTTTTTAGAAAAAAATAGAGCTTTTACTCAAATATTTTTATCTAATTGAACCATTGTTTGTTCAACTTAAATTATTTATTAGTGATAAAAATCCCTAAGTTTCCATAAGTTATTTTTTATATTCACAATTTTCATACCCATATTCAGATTTGAAATATATGTAGCGTTTTTGTGTTTAAAAAATAAACTACTCTCCATTAAGCGTACATTCAAAATTTGTCCGTTCAACTGTACAGCGAGCACGCTTAAGCACACTCATCATGGTTGCATCGTATACACCTTGTTTTGTTAAGCTCAGGCGACCTTCACGTAAAATTTTTTGATACTTGGTTTTATCTTCTGCCGAAAAATTCATTTTAATTTTTGATGGTATGCCCATTTCTAGCCGTTTTATCATGGCAAAGTTCTGAGGTAGTTTTTGTATAAACCACGCACGTGACTTTATTCCAAAATCTGCGGGGAACTTATCACTTCGAGTAATTAAATCTCCCGTAACGTTAACCACAGGAAAACTAAACATCGCCCCTTTCACTCCAACGCCTTTACCAATCTCTAAAGGTTTATAAGCATAAGCTGGCGCAGCAATTGCATCGACTTGTCCACTATTAAACTTTTTCACAAAATCGGTAATTTCTGATGGAATGGGCTGTGCACCTACACTTTCCACCATAATTTTCTGTGCTGCGTCATATTGTAAAATAGCAAACTTAGTACCACGTACTTTTTCAATTGAGTTGAGGTTTTTATCCCTCACAAATAAATAAGCCAATCCAATTTGGACAATCCCGACGACTTCGTAATTGGTTCCATTTTGTACCGTCACCATGCGATGTTTATTACGTTTATCTAAAACATAACTAATGGCTTTTTGGGCAATTGCATTACTGGTTACCC
The DNA here is from genome assembly GCF_013344765.1 of Acinetobacter lactucae. Lineage (GTDB taxonomy): Bacteria > Pseudomonadota > Gammaproteobacteria > Pseudomonadales > Moraxellaceae > Acinetobacter > Acinetobacter lactucae_A. Next base: position 395 of record NZ_JABVBF010000162.1, on the reverse strand, counting down.
CCCCAATTGCATCAATCGAACCTGCAAACTTATTATAATTTCGCGCCCGCATGGAAGTCATATAAGCGGCATCACATTTACCTTCACGTAATCTACGGTCAACTAAGCCTTCATCTTGAAATGGAATTAAAGTGATATCTGCTTGCCACTCTTTCGCCGCAAGCGCCCATTCTTCCATCATTTTATAGGATTCACCTGACTTTCCTAATAAATCAAACACACAGACATTTTGCCCCGCATGTGCTGTTCCCATAGCACAGCAAAATACTGCACTAATTATCCCCAATCTTTTTTTCATTTGACTTTCCTTAGTCTAGTTTTATTAGTAGCTCATTAATCAACCAAACTTTAAACTGTTTTTATTTTAGCCACATTTTTTTAAATGTGTTCTATCT
>NZ_JABVBF010000161.1 GCF_013344765.1 Acinetobacter lactucae | reverse complement strand
CATAATATACTTTTTGAGATTTTTTCATGTCTTTGCCAAATTGCCCAAAATGCCAATCAGAATATACTTACCAAGATGGCGACTTATTGATTTGTCCTGAATGTTCACATGAGTGGAAAGAAGGAGAAGCATCGCTTACCGAAGAACAAGAAATTATTAAAGATGCGAATGGAAATGTCTTGGCAGATGGCGATAGCGTTACTGTAATTAAAGACTTAAAAATTAAAGGGTCATCTTCAGTCGTTAAAGTTGGTACAAAGGTAAAAACGATTCGTTTAGTTCCAGATGCAAGTGATGGCCATAATATTGATTGTAAAATTGATGGTATTGGCCAGATGAAATTAAAATCTGAATTTGTAAAAAAAGCTTAAACTGTTAATTATTATTACATTTCAGCAGAGATATATGTCTATATCTCTGCTTTTAAAGTTCTAACATCATTATAATTTTATTACGAAAAAGTATAAAAAATGGGCTATTCAAGGGATATCTACGCCTTTATATTGTCATTAATAACAAATAACTTTCGTCCAGAATAATAACGAAAGTCATACTCACACCAACAAAAAAATGAGGTTTTTATGGCAGGATGGTACGAAATTTCACAAGCGAGTGATGGTCAATACCGTTTTATCTTGAAGGCAGGAAATGGTGAACCTATTTTAAATAGCGAGCTATATAAGGCAAAAGCCTCTGCTGTAAATGGTATTGAATCAATTCAGAAAAATAGTGGTGATGACGCCCGATATGAGCGTTTAACTGCAAAGAACGGAAAACCTTATTTCAATTTAAAAGCTGCAAATCATCAGATTATTGGAACAAGTCAGTTCTATGCGAGTGAAGCCTCACGAGATAAAGGAATTGAGTCTGTTAAAACCAATGGTTCATCAACGACCATCAAGGACTTAACAGTTCAGGCATAAAAATTAATTTAAAAAAAAGCAGCTTCTAAAAGCTGCTTTTTTATTTATGTATTTATTAACGCGCTAACTTAGCTAAAAGCTCTTCTTTAGTTAAATTGCTCGCTTCAGCATCTCGGCGGCCTTTATATTCAAAAGTACCCGCATCAAGACCTTTTTCACCAATCACGATACGGTGTGGAATACCCATTAACTCAAGGTCAGAGAATTTAACGCCTGGTCGCTCGTTACGATCATCAAGTAATACATCAAAACCTTGTGCCTGAAGCTCTGCATAAAGAGATTCTGCTGCTTCAAGAGTACGTGGTGATTTGTGCGCATTCATTGGAACAATGGCAATTTCAAAAGGTGCAATGGCTTGTGGCCAGATAATGCCTTTTTCATCGTAGTTTTGTTCAATTGCAGCTGCAACAACACGTGTTACACCAATACCGTAGCATCCCATAGTTACTGTAAAGGGTTTGCCATCTTCACCTAGAACTTTACAGCCTAAAGCTTCAGAGTATTTAGTACCAAGCTGGAAAATATGACCTACTTCAATACCACGTTTAATTTGTAGTGTGCCTTTGCCATCTGGAGATGGATCGCCTTCAACCACATTACGTAAATCAAAAACTTCACTAATTTGCGCATCACGTTCCCAGTTTACGCCAACTGCATGTTTGTCTGCTTCATTTGCACCAGCAACGAAGTCAGAAAGAACAGATGCAGCACGGTCAACAATTACAGTTAAGCCTTTTTCGACTAGACCTTGTGGACCAGTAAAGCCAGCTGTTAAACCAAATGCTTGCAGTTGTTCTTCAGTTGCAAAAGTAAGAGGGGCTGCAACTAAAGGATGTTTCTCAGCTTTAATCTCATTCAGTTCGTGGTCACCACGTACAAATAGAGCAACAACAGGAACATTACCTTTTTCGTCAGCAACACCTTGAACCAATAAAGCTTTAACAGATTGCTTAGGGTCAGCATTTAAGAACTGACATACATCATCAATTGTTTTTTGGTTTGGTGTTTCAACCAATTTAAATTCTTGTGTCGGTGCTGCACGTTCACCAACTAAAACAGCCTCAGCCATTTCAACGTTTGCTGCATAATCAGATTCAGTTGAAAATGCGATGTCATCTTCACCACTAGCAGCCAATACGTGGAATTCGTGTGAAGCTGAACCACCAATAGAGCCTGTATCAGCTTGAACTGGACGGAAATCTAAACCTAAGCGAGTGAAAATACGGCTATAAGTGTCGTACATCACGTCATAAGTTTCTTGTAACGATTCTTGAGTTGCATGGAAAGAATAAGCATCTTTCATGATGAACTCGCGTGAACGCATTACACCAAAACGTGGTCGAATTTCATCACGGAATTTAGTTTGAATTTGATAGAAGTTTACAGGAAGCTGCTTATAACTTTTTAATTCGTTACGTGCCATATCTGTAATAACTTCTTCATGCGTTGGCCCAAGTACAAATGGGTTCGTATGACGATCTTTAAAACGTAATAATTCAGGACCGTATTGTTCATATCGACCTGATTCTTCCCAAAGACTTGCGGGTTGAGTCACGGGCATGAATACTTCCATCGCGCCTGAACGGTTCATTTCTTCACGAATAATCGCATCTACTTTTTTAAGCACACGTGTTCCCATCGGCAGCCATGTATATAAACCAGATGCCAATTTACGAATCATCCCCGCACGTAACATGAGCTGGTGTGAAATCACTTCAGCATCATTTGGGGTTTCTCTCAACGTTGCAAATAAAAAGCGGCTTGCGCGCATGGAAAAAGTCCTAAAAGTTAAGCGTTATAAAAACGCAGATTATACGATAATCGCTGCATTATGACATGAATCGTCGAGTTTGACGCAGCATAAAGTTTTTCAAGTCATCCAGATAAGTGAAAATGACGGGTACAACTACAAGAGTCAACAGGGTAGAGGTAATCACACCGCCAATCACAGCATGAGCCATTGGTGCGCTTTGCTCACCGCCTTCACCAAGACCTAAAGCTAATGGAACCATCCCCATCACCATAGCACTTGTTGTCATTAAAATTGGACGTAAACGGGTCTTCCCAGCTTGTAAAATAGCATCATAACGGCTGACACCTTGATCCATCGCTTTCTTAATAAAATCGATCAGCAAGATTGCATTTTTAGTGACGAGCCCCATCAGCATAATAATGCCAATAATTGAAAACAGATTTAGGGTGCTTTGGAACAAGAATAGGGCAAGAAAAACACCAATTAATGATAAAGGTAAAGACGCCATAATGGCCGCTGGATGAATAAAGCTATTGAACTGAGAACCTAACACGATATATATAAATACAATCGATAGGGTAATAGCAGTTAATGCGTATCCAGCAGATTCAGCCATGTCTGCATTTGCACCTTGAGTATCAAATGTATAGCCCGCAGGTAGCTTAAATGCCTTTTGCATTTTATCGATGTCTTGACCAATATCTCCACTAGGGCGACCTGAGGTATTTGCCTCAATAAGGACCTCACGTTCAAGATCACGTCGGTTAATTTGTGAAGCCCCAAGCTTTTCTTCGGTCGTTGCGACGGCACTCAATGGAACTAATATATTTTGTCCAGCTGCATTGGTTTTATTAGAGTTGATATATAAATTTTGTACATCTTGCGGAAGCATACGTTTATTTTCATTTAAACGTAAATTCACATCATAAGTTTCGCCATCACGGTCTTCCCAAGTGGTGACATTATCGCCCGCAATTAATGGTCGAATGGCATTCGCAATTTGGGAAACAGATAAGCCCAAATCACTTGCCAGCACACGATTAATATTTACACCCAAAGTAGGTTTGGGTTCTTTCAGTGAGCTTTCTAAATCAACTACGCCTTTAATTTTTTCCATTTCAGCGATAAAGCGATCTGAGATTTTTTGTAGTTCATTTAGGTCTGTCCCTTTAATAGAAATCATGATTGGCTTTTGACCGCCAGAGACGGAGTCTTGTGCTGCGGCAACAGAGGTTACTCGAATACCCGCTACAGTTTGCAAACGATCACGGAACTCGTTGTTGAGTGTATTCAGATCTGAGCTACGCTCTTGTTTCGGCTTTAAGGTCACCCCTAGACCCGCATGGTTTTTACCAGAGTCTACTTCGCTGTTAACCACGCCGTAAGTGGAAACCACATCGGGGAATTGTCTAATAATTTGATCGACCTGATGTAATTTTGCTTGGGTGTATTCCAAAGATGCATCTACAGGAGTTTCGAATTGAATGCGGACTTCACCTTTATCTGGTGTAGGTACAAATTCGGTCCCAATCAGTTTAGATAGTCCTAATGCAGCAAATAATGAAGCAATTGCAATAATGACCGTAAAGAATCGGAAGCGTAGAGCAAGCTTTAATAGCTTTTCATAAACATGAGTAAGCCGATCTAACGAATTAGAAATATGGTTAAAAAAACGTTGTAGCCAATTATCTTTTTTCTTTACAGGATCTTTCCAATGAGCTGAAAGCATTGGATCGAGTGTAAAGCTGATGAACATGGAAATGAGAACAGCCGTACTTACAGTTACACCAAATTGATAGAAGAAACGCCCAATTAAGCCTCCCATAAAAGCAACGGGTAGAAATACTGCCACAATGGTAAGTGTAGTTGCGAGCACAGCTAAACCAATTTCTTTTGTTCCTTCAAGAGCAGCGGTCACATGGTCTTTGCCAAGTTCAGTGTGCCTAACAATATTTTCTCGCACCACAATTGCATCATCAATGAGTAAACCAATACTGAGCGATAGCGCTAACAGGGTCATCATGTTAATGCTAAACCCAAAAGCCCAGATAAAAGTTAAGGTTCCGAGCAAAGTAATCGGTAAGGTTAGACCGGTAATAACTGTAGAGCGGAAAGAGCCTAAAAAAAGTAAAACGATCAGAATTGCTAAGGCAGCACCTTCAATAATGGTTCGAACAACATCTTTGATTGAAGCGCGAATACCTTTAGAGCTATCAGCTACGACTTTGTAATCTAAACCTGCAGGCATTTGATCTTTTAATTTCCCTAAAGTTTGATAAGTCTGATCGACGACTTTAATTACATTGGCATCTGAGCTTTTTAAGATATCGACTGAGACTGCAGTTCTTCCATTATAAAAGGCGCTCGATTGTAGTTCGGCTTGTGTGTCCTCAACAGTTGCCACTTGCTTTAAAAAAATGGGTGAACCATTTTTATTGGCAATAACCAAATCTCCAAATGCAAGGGGATGAATAATTTTTGATTGAATCTGTACAACCAGTTCAGAATTTTTTTGTTGTAAGGCCCCTGCTGGAACTTCAATATTTTCATTTTTTAAGGTGTTAATCACCTGATCAATGCCAATGCCGTAGCTTTGCAATTGTGCAGGAATAACTTTTATTCTTATTTGCCGTTTAGCATCGCCCAATAAATTCACATTACCGACACCTGAGACTGTTTTAAGCTGAGGCACAATACGTTTATCTACATAGGAACTTAATTGAGCCAGACTCATACTGTTTGATTCAAACACGACAGACATGATTGGGCTAGAGGAGGGGTCATAGCGTTGCACAATCGGTGTATCAATTTCATCACGAAACTGTGCTGTGACGGGCGCAATTTTGTCACGAACATCCTGAGCAGCAATCGCCGAAGATGTATCAAGATTAAACTCGGCAATCACCATCGAAAGGCCTTCACTTGAGCGTGAAGTAATCTGTTTAATTCCTGAAATTGTATTGATTTGATCTTCAAGTTTTTTAGTAATATCTGACTCAACAGCCTCAGGTGACGCACCCGCATATTGCGTAGTGACCACTACGAAAGGGAAATCTATATTTGGAAACTCTTCAACTGTCATGCGTTTCCAAGACGCTAACCCAAGTACCATTAAGCTGAGCATCATCATAATGGTAAAAACGGGGTATTTCACACTGATTCGAGTAAACCACATACGCTATTTGCTACCTTATTTATTTTTGTCGGTTGTAACCGTCACTTTTTTATTAATGTCGGAATCTTCAAATTGAATACGGCTCACCAGATCAGTGCTTTGTAAACCTTCGACTAAGGCAATATTGTCGTTATAACGCTGTTCAACCACTCGAATTTTAACTTTTTGAATGGTGTGATTACGTATCACCCATACAAAAGGGTCATGTTGCATATTTTGAATGCTGTCTAAAGGAATAGTTTGACCTTGATGAGTGTTATTGCGCAGAATATTTCCATTAATGAACGCTCCAATGCTTAATGAATCAATTTTTTCTTTAGGAGCAGCAAAGAACTCAATTTGTCGGCTGTCTTGATCGGCGACAGGTGAAATGCGAGTTAGCGTTGCATTTAATTGTTTTGAATTGCCCTGAATTTGATATTGAATGTTGCTACCTATCTTAAGCGCAGATTGTTGTTCAATAGGTAGCTTTGCCTGTATTTCAAGCTGATCTGGATTTACGATTTCAAATAGTGTTTGTCCAACTGAAACAGTTTGACCGGGTTCAACTTGCCGTTTAGTAATTACACCTGAAATTGGACTAGTAATAATTCCGTCCTGATCAGCTTTTTTAGCAATATCAACATTGGCTTGTTGTGCTTTTACACTTTCAAGTTGCCCTTTATAGTCCACCTGACTTTGTTCAAACTCGACCTGAGCAATAAAACCTTGATTGAATAATCTTTGTTTTCGATTCATTAAATTACGAGCAAGTTCAGCTTGTGATTGAGCTGATGCGAGGTTGGCGCGTGCTTGCGCTAATCTTGCAACATTGTCCTGATTATTTAATCTGACCAGAACTTGACCTTTTTGTACCTGTTGACCCACATTTGCAGTGACATTCGTCGCTGTTGCACTCACTTGTGCTTGAATTGAACTTTGCTGAACAGCTCGAATAGTTCCTGTAAATGCAGTTTGAGAGTCAAGAGCTCCTTGTTTAACCGCGATAAGATCTTGAGGAATAAGCTCAATTTTTGCAGGAGCTGAGGCTGCGCTTTGAGTTTTTTCTTGCTGACTACATGCAGCTAAAATTAAACATAAACTAATAATACTCAGTTTAAAAAAAGTAGAAGGGGGGGGATGCATTGTGTGCATACAGCATCATCCTATAATTCAAATTTTATTTTGCCCCTATTCTTGATAAACCTTTGCAGTTATTCAAGCTTTTTTAAACGTTCGATAATATTTTCATACTCATTATTGGTTCGGTTATAGGTCTTGGAAAGTGTTTCAATCGTCTGTTTAACTCGTTTAATATTATTTAGATTGTTTTCAATCAAAGCTTTATGACGCTCAGGAATTGTTTCTCCTTTTCTGAAATACTCCATTTCCTGACGTTTAAATAAAATTTTGTCTTGTTGTAATTGGTTAAGTTGTTCCTGTTGATAATTAATTTGTTTCTTTATAGACAGTAATGCCTGATCTCTTTTAATCAAAGCTGTCCTGCTATTGCTATAAGCTTTTTTTAATTTGATATCTTGTTCTTTATGACGCGCCAATAATGCTCGTTGATTTGATTGATTTAAATCAGCTTCAGCATTATAAGAGTGATTTCTTTTTATCACTTGCATATTGCGATCTAGAGCTTCATAACCATAACGAATATGTGCTGGTGTAACTGATGTACTAATATTAGCAATACCATTCTGATCATAATAGCGGTACCAAACCGCTTTGGGAGTATCGGTAACGGCTAGGCTAGGAGGTGAGAAAAAGACTAATCCGAAGGAAATAATGCCTATAGATACAGACAAGAAGTTCCTGCAAAAGGCATATTTCATCCTGTCACTCATTGAAAATCCCCAAAAAAGATAGCTAAATCGCTTATTTTTAAATATTTAATCTCCAATATATTAATTATTATTTAGCTGAATAAAAATATAGTCATTATAAAAAAAATGATAATTTTAATTAAAGTGTGATG
>NZ_JABVBF010000160.1 GCF_013344765.1 Acinetobacter lactucae | reverse complement strand
GGATAATAGTCTCTTATCTGCATGAAACACCTATTTTATTTATAATTTTCTATAAAAAACATAGCATTCCATTTTCATATCAACAAGTAAGCTCTTGTTAAAAAGCCTAATTCTGTTTATGAAAATACTTATTCATAATGAGACTTAGCATTCTACAAAAGCATCTAGCCAATTTTATCAAGCGCGCTATAATAAAACCCATCGCTTCAGGGCGGGGTGTAATTCCCCACCGGTGGTAAAGTTAATTTTTCTAAATAGATTAACAAGCCCACGAGCTTAAATTGTGTAATTTGAGCAGATTTGGTGAAACTCCAAAGCCGACGGTATAGTCCGGATGAAAGAAGACGACGAACTGGGATAAATCCGTTTTATTTCAGTGCCAGCCTGTTTTTACATCAGTCCTGAAATGTTCAACCGTATTTTTACGAGAGCGTTTCATTATGTCTAGCTTAATTCAACCAGAACTTTTTTTCTCAGCCCTCTCTCCTGCTGAGCAACGCATTCAACAAGCATTAGAAGATATCCGTCAAGGTAAGCCTGTCTTGGTAATGGATGACTTCGATCGTGAAAATGAAGCTGATCTTATTGTTGCAGCCGAAACACTAACTGTTGAAACAATGGCGCGTATGATTCGTGATGGCTCAGGTATTGTATGTTTATGCCTTACAGAAGAGCTAGCAGATCATCTAGAACTCCCTCCAATGGTTTCTCAAAACTCAAGTCAGTTTCATACTGCTTTTACAGTGACCATTGAAGCAGCTCAAGGTGTGACTACCGGTGTTTCTGCTAAAGATCGTGTTACTACCATTCAAACTGCTATTAAAGATGGCGCTGTTGCAAGTGACCTTAATCGTCCGGGTCACGTTTTTCCATTACGTGCACGTAATGGTGGCGTACTTACTCGTCGAGGCCATACAGAGGGAACAATTGATCTAGCAAGACTAGCTGGGCTTAAACCCGCTGGCGTGTTATGTGAATTAACCAACCCAGATGGCACAATGGCTTCAGGTATTCAAGTTTTAGCATATGCTCAAACGCATCACTTAACTGTGATTACCATTGAAGAACTTGTTCAATACCGCCAAAAACACGATATTTAAATAAAAAAGGTTTGGCTTTAGTTCAAAGTCAAACCTTCAAATTAAAATTTAATAATATTTAAGATACTTTCTTTTGGGTTGCCTGCCCTTCAACATATTCCAAAAGTTCAGAAAATTGCGTAATCATTGCTTTTGGTTGGGCTTGAGCAATCTCCTCTGGTGTTCCATAACCATAAGTTACTGCTACTGCCTCAATACCATTATGACGAGCACCCAAAATGTCATATTGGCGATCGCCCACCATTAAGCATTCTTCAGGATTTAATTGTTCATGTTCCAGAATATAATGGATAAGCTCAGCTTTATTGGTCCGTTCACCCGTTAACTCACTCCCATAAATATGTACAAAGTACTGGCTTAATTCAAAATGATCCAAGATACGTTTTGCATAAATCGTTGGTTTAGCGGTGGCGACAAATAAACGATATCCTTCTTTTTTTAATGCACTAAGCGTTTCTGCAACAGAGGGATATACTTCATTTTCGAATAAACCAGTAACCGAAAAACGCTCGCGATAAGCAAGTAAAGCTTGTTCAGCTAAAGCATCATCTTGTGTGTCTAGAAGTTTCGCTAATGATGCTTTTAACGGGGGACCAATTGTCCAGTCAATATTTAAATCGGCAGCCAATAGATAGCCCAACTTATCCATTGCATAGCGAATTGAAGTATGGATTCCAACTTTTGGGTCGGTTAAGGTTCCATCTAAATCAATCAAAATATGTTTTATAGCCATTCAATCACTAACCCAGTAAAGTATTTAATTCAATTGGTCGAGAGTTTAATTAAACTCTCTTATACTAACGTAAATTTAAATTGAAAAGGAAATAACCGTGCGTCCAACCGTACTTTGTTTCTCGGGTTTAGACCCTTCAGGTGGTGCAGGTTTACAAGCCGATATCGAAGCAATTGGACAAAGTGGTGCCCATGCAGCAATTGCATGTACTGCCCTCACCATTCAAAACTCACAACAAGTATTTGGCTTTGAAGCGACCTCAAAAGAACTATTACTAGCACAAGCTAATGCTGTGGTAGGTGACTTACCCATTAAATGTGTTAAGTCCGGCATGCTTGGCACAACAGATAATATTGCTGCACTAGCTGAATTTCTTCGTGCACATCCTGACTACCAATATGTACTTGACCCTGTTTTAGTCGCAAACAGTGGTGGTTCTTTAGGTGATCAGGCAACTCTCGTTAAAGCTTTCGTTGAGCTTATTCCTCTAGCGACTATTATTACTCCAAATACCGTTGAATTACGCGCTTTAACAGGTATTACTGATTTAGATCAAGCCACTCAAAAGTTATTTGAAATGGGTGCTAAAGCTGTTTTAGTCAAAGGTGGACACGAAGATACACCAGATCATATTAAAAATAGTTTATACATTAACGGTGAACTGGCAGCGACTAGTAGCTGTCCTCGCCTTGAAGGTGAATATCACGGATCAGGTTGTTCATTAGCGAGTTTTATCGCAGGGCGTTTAGCTTTAGGTGATTCTTTAAAAATTGCAGTACAGCATGCTGAAACATGGTTATTCGGTGTTTTAAAAAATGCGGATACCCCTGTACCAAACGGACAAAAGATTCCAAAGCGTTTTTAAAAGCACAAAAAAGGCGCTTAAAGCGCCTTTTTATTAACCTCAATTATTGAGGAATACGTAAAACTTGTCCTGGGAAAATCTCATCAGGATCTTTTAACATTGGTTTATTTGCTTCAAAGATTTTTGGATACTGATTTGCATCACCATAAACTTCTTTCGCAATTTTTGAAAGGTTGTCACCAGATTTCACTGTATAAAATTTACTTTCCGGTTCAGGCGTTGCAACAGTCATCTGGTCATCTACTTGTGCCACATGATCAATGTTCCCAACTATAAGTATAATTTTCTCTTTATCTGCCTGGCTTTTTACCTGTCCTTTAATAATTGCGGTATCAGTGGTACCATTATAGGTTACAGATAAGCCATCTACCCCTAATCCTAAACTTTTAATTAAACCTAATAATTTATTTGCAACTTCTTGTGCAGAAGGTTCTGCTGGTGTTGCCGGAGCTGGTTGTGGTTCTGCTGGTGCGGTATTTTTTTTACCAATACCTTTTACAAAATCAAAAAGACCCATCTTTTAGTCCTCATATTATTGTTTGTAGTAAAGTCATTAAACTGACCTTTATTGTTATACTTGAAAAAAGAGACGCCTCTGCTATCAATTGAGGTTGATCTTGTAAAAATATGTATCTCTTAATTTTTTTCTTAAATAAAAAAGCCACCTTACGGCGGCCTTCTTATTATTCAGCAATATGCGAATTAACCAAGTTTCTTAGTAACATAGTCAATTGCAGATTGAACTGTAGTAATTTCGTTAGAATCTTCATCAGGGATAGTGATGTCGAAGTCATTTTCGAAAGACATAACAAGTTCAACTAAATCTAAAGAGTCAGCACCTAAGTCATCCATAAAAGATGCTTCGTTTTTAATCTCTTCAGCTTTAAGACCAAGTTGTTCTGCAACCGCTTGTTTAACGCGTTGTTCGATATCGCTCACAGGAATTCTCCTCATTGCTTGTGGCGTTTAATTTGCCACTAGTTTAATTGAATATAAAAATTTTTAAAAGTTTATACATCAGCATTAGGCCATGTATAAACCACCATTTACATGTAATACCGTACCGGTAATGTAAGCTGCTTTATCACTTGCAAGGAAACTCACCGCATTTGCGATATCTTGTGGCTCACCTAAACGATTTAAAGCCACTTGATCACTCATTTTTTTGCGAATGTCTTCACTAAGTGCATCTGTCATTTCTGTTGCAATAAATCCTGGTGCCACACTGTTTACAGTAATCTGGCGGCTACCCATCTCTTTTGCAAGGCTACGGCTGAATGCTTCAATACCTGCTTTAGCAGCAGAATAGTTCGCTTGGCCTGGGTTTGCAAAATGAGCTACAACAGAACTGATATTAATAATTCGACCAAAACGTGCCTTCGTCATACCCTTAAGCACACGTTTAGATAAACGATAAACTGCTTTAAGGTGAATGTTGAGAATGTCATCCCAATCATCTTCAGACATACGAAGCAACAAATTGTCTTTCGTAATACCTGCATTGTTAACTAGAACAAGTACAGGACCATAGTTCTGTTCAATATGAGAAACGACTGCTTCAATCTCGTCGAGATTACGCACGTCGAGCGCCAAACCTACACCTTGTTCACCAAAGCTATCACTTAACTTTTGTGCACCAGATTCAGAAGTCGCAGTACCTACAACAAAATAACCGTCTTGAATAAGTTGCTGGGCAATAGCAGCGCCAATACCCCGACTCGCACCCGTTACTAATGCAACTTTGCGTTCTTGTGTCATGCAATTTTTCCTTCTGCCACTAAAACAGCATTTAGGGCATCTTCCATTTTGCTCTTACTATCAATAGAAAAAGCTTTTTCAATATTTGGTAAACGCTTTGCGAGATTACTCAATACTGTACCCGGGCCACATTCAACAATGTAATGTATGCCTTGGTTTTGTAAAAACTGCATCGTGTCTGTCCATTGTACTGATTGGTACAATTGTGCAGTTAACGCCTGACGCAATTGAGCAACATCGGTAGCTATTCCCGCGTTGACATTTTGTATTACAGGAATGGTAGGTAGCTCAATGGCAGTTTGTTCCAAAGCTTCTGCAAATTTCTCCGCAGCAGGTTTCATCAATGAACAATGTGAAGGAACCGATACAGGTAAAGCAATTGCTTTAGCAGATTGTTCTTTTGCCAATGCCATAACTTGTTGTACAGATGCAGTACTACCCGCAATTACAACTTGGCCTTGTGAATTATAGTTTGCAGCTTCTACAGAACCCTCACCTGACGCACTCACAGTTTGGCAAAGCTCAACTACCTTTTCATCAGCCAAACCAAGAATTGCAGCCATAGCCCCTTCCCCTTGAGGAACGGCACTTTGCATGAGTTTGCCACGCAAGTTAACTAGTTTAACTGCATCTGCCAAGCTCATAGAGCCTGCAGCTACTAATGCACTGTATTCACCTAGTGAATGTCCGGCAAGGTACTTAGGTGCCAGACCACCTAAATCAAGCCATACACGCCATAAAGCGATACTGGCAGTTAATAACACAGGTTGGGTATTTTCTGTTTGGTCGAGACCTTCGCCACTTTGCGCAATATGCCACAGATCAAATCCAAGAGCATCTGAAGCTTCCGCAAAGGTTTGCCCGACCCCACTAAACTGTTCTGCTAGTTCAGCAAGCATACCGACTTTTTGTGAACCTTGACCAGGAAACACAAATGCAGTTTTTGTGGCTAAAGCTACTTGTTCAAGACGTTTAGCAGACATAAGAAATCCTTTTTTGGGTTTTCACTCATTTCTGGAGCGGAAATTTAACATGTTATTTATATATTTATAATTGCGAAAAACAACAAAAAAAGGGAGCTTTCGCTCCCATTTTTTCTATACTTAAGCATCACGCTTAATGCATATCATGCAATTATTCAGCATCAGCTGCTTTAGCGAATAATTGACGACCACGGTAGAAACCATCTTTAGTCACATGGTGACGACGATGAGTTTCACCAGTTGCTTGGTCTACTGTTAATGCATTCTCGGTTAAAGCGTCATGTGAACGGCGCATGTCACGGCGAGAGCGACTTTTACGGTTTTGCTGAACGGCCATGATGGCTCCTTACAAAGATCGAAAAAATGGATCAGAACAAATTCAGTTGTCTTATCTCACAATTATAACACAAATTATGAGTTAAGTTTACCCTTCAAACCTGCCAAAACATCAAACGGATTATCCCGTTTTTCTTCGACAACATTTTGAATGGTAGGTTGATGTTTATGTTCACAAGCATCATGCTTGGGAGATAAAGGCATCAACAATAACAGTTCATCTTCTAGTAATGCGAGTAAGTTAATCGAGGCAGGCGTATCATAATCGCCTTTCGTCGAAGACTCACTTTCACCTAAAACGATGAAATCAGCATCCTCATCCAAGCGCTCTATCAGTGACTCATCATCCACTAATGCAATATGGAAGTCTAAGACAAGAGGCATTTCAACAGGTTCCAAACAACGTTGGCACTCCATTGGAACTTTCGTGTCCATGTGACCGTCCATCCACACAATGCGATGATATGCATCCATTGATAGCTTACAGTCTATGTTGATCAATTGATTATCAATTGATCCAACAGCTTCACGAGCGATACGAGCAAAGCGAGACAAGGGCAGTTGACCTGACCATGTAAAGCCTTGTTCAGCCCATTTAAACGGCTCAATCTGTGCCGGAAAGGTATTTGCTGACATAATTAAGGCGGCAATTCTACAAATTCATCGGTACTCTGTCAAAGATTAAGATACAATTTTGCACTTCTTTAGACAGAACTCGGGGTAAATTAAGCAATGCACCTGTTGCAGCCGCAACCTGAAGTTAACACTTCATTACTCGTTTGCACCCATTCAACTCATCAGAACACTCTTGTACCTGACCTAGTGCAACTCTCACCATGGTCAAGCTCAAAATCGGAGTCTGAGCAAGTTGATTGGCTTATTTTACACTTTAATCATTGGTTTTCCCACCATAATGTGACATTAGTTCGTGGAGATTTTGAACCAGAATACTTTCCGGCAACAAATAAAGAACCAGCCAAGATCCAATTTGCTCACGGTTTCTTTAATAGTGCTTTGCATGAAATTAGTCACTGGTCTATTGCAGGTGAAAAAAGGCGTCTATTACCAGATTTAGGATATTGGTATGCACCTGATGGTCGTACTCAAGAACAACAAAGTTTATTTGAACAAGTAGAAATTAAACCTCAAGCGATTGAATGGTTATTTGCACAATCTTTTGGCAGAAAATTTAGAGTATCTCTCGATAACCTTACGGGTGATGGCGGAGATGGCAAGTTATTTAAAGATAATGTCTATACTCAAGTGCAACGTTACTTTTCGGGCGAAGCTAAGTTGCCCCGTGATGCAGCAACATTTATTGGTTTTATTTGCCAATGTACACGTTCGGGTACACCTTTACAATTAGATGAATTTAAACGTGAACTCCTTGATTAATTGACAAAAAAACTACGTTAATTGCTTGCCTAGGTTATTTAAAAAGCCTAATAATTATTTTTAATACTGGCGTGATGGAGTCTCTAAAATATGATGCATTTACATGTACATCCTGAAAATCCACAGCAACGCCTCATTTCCCAAGCTGTTGAACGTATCCGAGCAGGAGATGTTGTGGTCTACCCTACCGATGCTGCCTATGCGATTGGCTGTCAAATCGGTAATAAAAATGCCATGGAACGTATTGCACAGATTCGTGGCTTAGGTCCTAAGCATCAATATGCAATTATGTGCTGTGACTTATCTGATATTGCGACTTATGCAAAAGTTGATAATGCGACATATCGTTTATTGAAAGCGAACACACCAGCTATTACTACGTTTATTTTGCCTGCAACAAGTGAAGTTCCTCGTCGATTGATGCATCCTAAAAAGAAAACGATTGGCTTACGTATTCCAAGTAACCCGATTTGTCAGGCTTTATTACAAGAACTGGGCGAACCCCTACTCACCAGTACATTAATTTTACCGGGCCAAGAAGATCCTTTAGATGATCCGTATGATATTGAAAATCAGCTCGATAAACGAATTGATGTATTTATTGACGGTGGTTTTGGTACGTTAACCAGTACAAGTATTGTCGATTTATCGGGTGAACATCCTGAGATCATACGTCGTGGTGTTGGCGATGTAAGTGC
>NZ_JABVBF010000015.1 GCF_013344765.1 Acinetobacter lactucae | reverse complement strand
TGTAAATAAAATAAAAAAATAGTAAAACATTAAAAATGAAGATTTAAAAAAAGTACATCCATAAATTAATCGTATTTATGGATGTACTTTTTTAACTAAGCTTATCTGAAATAAGAATATCTTTAAAAGAGCAAAGGCTAGGGAAGCAGTTTCTTAAAGACTAAAGAATTCCTTTGATAATTATAGAGTGCCTGACGAGCATTTGGTAAGTCATCAACACTCACCTGATGAAAACCATGTTCTAAAAACCAATGAGCAGTACGCGTTGTTAAAACAAATAATTGACGAATACCTTGTTCTTTTGCCTTTTCTTCAAGGAATTGCAAAATCTGGCTGCCACGATTCGATTTACGATAACTTGGATGTACTGCAACGCAAGCAATTTCTGCTGAACGTGTTTCGTTAAATTCGGTTGGAATTGGATAAAGGGCGGCACACGCTAGAATTGTACCATCGCGTTCAATAACAGCGAACTGGCTAATTTCTTGCTCTAAACGTTCACGCGAACGATAAACCAAGATACCTTCTTCTTCTAGCGGACGTAATAAATTCATTAAACCGCCCACATCTTGAATGTTGGCCATGCGAACTTCTTCATAATGAGCATCGGTAATCATGGTACCAACACCATCACGTGTGAACAGCTCTTCAATTAGTGCACCATCATAGGCATAAGAAATGAGATGAACACGATGTACGCCTGATAAAGACGCTTTTTTTGCTTGTTGCAAATGCAAAGTGAGTGTTGGGCTAATGGTTTGGTATTGTTGAATATAGTAGTCCAGTTGATGGGGGCTTAATTCACGTAATATTTGTTCATCTTCGTTCAGCAGCCCTTGTTGCTCACCTAGAAAAATGAGTTTATCTGCTTTTAGGTAGGTTGCGGTTTTAGTTGCGACTTCTTCCGCCCGCAAGTTAAATACTTCGCCTGTAGTGGAATAACCTGTTGGGCCTAATAGCACAATATTATGGTTATCGAGGTGCCGCTCAATTGCATCGGTATCAATAGAGCGAACTTCACCTGTAAGCTGGAAATCCATGCCCTCACGAATACCATAAGGCTTCGCAGTCACAAAATTACCTGATACGACATCTATTCGAGCACCGTACATGGGAGAGTTTGCCAAACCCATAGAAAGCAATGCTTCAATTTCTAGGCGAATAGAACCTACTGCACTCATGACGCAGCTTAAAGATTCACGTGTAGTAATACGGCTGTTGTCATAAAAAGGAGTTTCAATTCCTTTCTCTTTAAGATTTTGATTAATTTGCGGACGTGCGCCATGCACAAGAATTAAGCGAATGCCAAGAGAATGCAATAAAGCAATATCATGAATGATATGTTCGAAATTAGGATGACGAACTGCTTCACCGCCAAACATTAAGACAAAAGTTTTATCGCGATGTGCATTAATGTAGGGTGCTGAGTGTCGAAACCAGTGTACATAATGCTGGGTGTTATTATGCGACTTACTTTCAGGCTTACTTGGCATACCGATCTCGAATCAACAGCAAAAAGATATAAAGATGATTCTAAACAAAAAAGATTAAAGCCGCATGTTTTAGATAAAAAAACACCCAAATCTAAGTTTGGGTGTTTAAAGAGTTCTAGAATTAGTAAACAACTCTAATGATTTTATGGCTCTGTTCATTCACCAGTACATAATTTCCGTTCACTTTGTACCATTTTTGATAGCGACCCGGTTTAGTCAATTTTTGATGTTGGCGATAGTCAATCACGTAACGTGAGTGTTGATATTCATGCGGTACAACCTGACCCACTCGCCATGCATTACGATGGTCATCTTTTTTAATCACTTTAACTGTTTTTACTTCATGGTTTTGATAGTTGCCATGGTGATTATGATCGTTAGGTGCTGCCATTGCTGTCGTTGCAACTAAACCAGTAAGTGAAAGAACAATTGCTGTTGTTAATTTTTTCATTATGAACCTCGAATGATGAGTTAAATTTCAATAACTAAAGATTAGTGAACAATTGCAGATAAATCGTGGAGGCAAAGAAGAATAAATGTGAAAACCCAATATGAAATAAAAAGAAATTAAGAAAATACTTAATATGAAAATATAAAAAGTTTTATTTTTAAAATAGATAAGACATAAAAAAAAGGATAAAACTCGAAGGTTTTATCCTTTTTATTCAGCGATAGCGAGGATCTATCGCTTTAAAAACTACGAATACTGACAATGCTATTAGAATCTGTATCGACTAAAATATAGTCATTATTGATTTTGTACCATTGCTGATTACGGCCCGGTTTAGGCAGGTTGCTGTCTTTATAGTCGACTTTATAACCATTGCCACGATAGTGCTGTGGCATAACATAACCCGGCTGCCAGCGATGCTGTTTCAAGCGTTCAAAGCCACGTTCTTCGCGCATACGACGTTCGTCACGGATACGATCTTCATCATGATCACGTCCAAATCCTGGCCCACGATCATTCCACTCACCACGTGGTCCTCCACCTTTACCTTTGGGGCCATGGCCTCGGTCAAAAGGAGGATCAGCAAAGCTCGCCATACTGGTGGTCAGTACAGTTATGCAAAGGGCTAAGATGGTGAACAACTTTTTCATGATGCATCCTCGTTTACATCTGATGTCTCTCATGTTGAATACTCTACGCGCAAAATGCAGAGAAACTGTGAAGATCATTTAATGGTTCAATTAAAATTACGGATAGATAAAGAGTTTTTATCAATCATAAAAAAGGCTTGTATATAACTTTTCAGGTATAGGCAAGCCAGATTTGATGATTGGCCGTAATTTAATTTAGCTTTTCATCTTTAACTTTTTTAATCCTGCGCATCAATACTTTGACCATTGAGTGCCAAGCTGTCTTCACCCATTAAATAGAGATAGGCAGGCAAGATTGACTCAGGCGTAGGCAGTGTTTTCGGATCTTCTTGTGGGTAGGCTTTAGCACGCATTGCAGTACGTGTTGCGCCTGGGTTAATGCAGTTAAAGCGGATATTTGGATAAGTATTTTCCGCTGCAAAAATTTTGCTCACTGCTTCAATTGCAACTTTCGAGACAGAATAAGCACCCCATAAAGCACGTGCTTCACGGCCTACACCAGAACTGGTAAATACAACAGAGGCATTTTCTGATTTTTGCAAAAGTGGTAATAAAGCTTGAGTGAGGGCAAATGGGGCACGCAAGTTAACTGCCATCACGTCATCCCATACTTCTGTAGGATAATGTGCCAGCTCCACACGTTCACCTAAAATACCTGCATTATGCAAAATACCGTCTAAACGTCCAAACTGCTTTTCAAGCGTATCGACTAAAAAGTCGTAATCACGATCAGAAGCACTTGAAAGTTGTAATGGTAAAATCGCTGGTTGCGGTGCACCTAGACTTTCAATTTCATCATAAATAACTTCAAGTTTATTTAAGGTTCTACCATGCAGGACAACGGTTGCACCATGTAGGGCATAACTTAGAGCCGCAGCTCGCCCAATTCCATCACCAGCGCCGGTAATTAAAATAATTCGATCTTTGAGTAGATCTGGACGAGGTTGATATTCTGAATATTTCATTGGTAAACCTCCTTCTTTTTATATTGATAAAATGAATAACCGTTAAAAAAGCTTATAAAACTCTTAGGTTAACTTATCATACGCTGATTTTCCTGTAGAGCAGGAAGCTTTTGACGTAACATATCGTGTAATTCTGTCACCGTATTTACAATCGAATCGGCTTGCCATGCAGCGAGATCATCACGATGTTCAATAGGTAGATATCCATATGCAGCTAAAATAGTATGCATATTGGCATTGCGACCAGCATCAATGTCACGTGGGTGGTCACCCACATAAATAATTTCATCTGCTGGAATATTTAACTGTTTAGCAGCCAAATACATGGGTTCTGGATCTGGTTTGGTTTTGCTGACATCTTCAGGGCATACCAAAACCGCACAGCGTTCTGTCAGATTTAACTTTTCTAAAAGAGATTCACTTAAGCCACGTGGTTTATTGGTCACAATACCCCATGGGATTTGCGCACTTTCTAACTCTTCTAAAAGTGGATACATGCCTTCAAACAGATCTGTATCAACCACAATATTATTGCCATAAATATCTAGAAAGTTTTGACGATGTGCCAAGAAAATTGGATTGGCCACATCCAACTCTGGATAGACCAATTTCACCATCGCACGTGCACCTTCAGAAACTTGAGTGCGAATGAGGTCTGCATCAACAACGGGCCGTCTTTCATCACGGCACATTTGCTGAATAATACGAATGAAATCCGCAGCTGTATCGATAAGAGTACCGTCTAAATCAAATAAAACAGCTTTCATCATGCACCTGTATTTATCGTATGAACCATATAGTTAACGTCGACATTTGGCGCTAACCAATAATGCTTGGTCAGTGGGTTGTAATGCAGTCCAGTCATTTCTTTTAGAGTAAGACCTGCATTACGAATGTCATGCGCCATTTCAGATGGTCGAATAAATTTATGATAATCATGTGTACCTTTTGGCAACATGCGTAGTACGTACTCTGCGCCAATAATGGCAAATAAATAAGATTTTGGGTTACGGTTAATGGTAGAGAAGAACACATGGCCACCTGGTTTAACCAGAGCCTGACACGCTTTTACAATAGATGCCGGGTCTGGAACGTGTTCCATCATTTCCATACAAGTCACCACGTCATATTGGCCTGCTTGTTCTTGTGCTAATTCTTCAACAGGAATTTGACGATATTCAATATTTTGAACATTCTCTTGCTGAGCATGTAAACGGCCGACAGCTAGAGGTGCTTCACCCATATCAATACCGAGTACATCTGCTCCACGACGTGCCATGCTCTCGGCCAAAATACCACCACCACAGCCGACATCAAGTACTTTTTTACCAGCAAGACCGCCTACACGTTCATCAATCCAGTTTAAACGTAGTGGATTGATTTGATGAAGTGGGCGAAATTCAGAATGTTGATCCCACCATTTGGCAGCAAGTGCTTCAAACTTTGCGATTTCTTGTAAATCAACATTCAATTGCGACATGGTGCTACCTCTAAACTTGAGTTATCTTTTTGGATGTAGTTCGCCGTTAGTGTAGCGATTATTGGGAAAAAAGCGATAAACCCAATAAAAAACTTCACAGAAGCAAAACGAATTTAGCATATTTGTTTTATATTTAGAGCATAAGCTAATGCATAACAACTTAGAGGAAAAGCTGTAGCAATGAAAAAATTGGTTTTGGGTGGTTTGAGTGCAGCAATTATGGCCGTATCGGGTAGTGCAATGGCAGCAGATTTTGTTGCTGGTAAAGACTACACCGTGATTGCCAATCCAAGCAAAGTGGAAGTTCCGGGGAAAATCGAAGTTCGAGAGTTCTTTTGGTATGGCTGTCCGCACTGTTTTAAACTTGAACCGCATATGCAAACGTGGTTAAAACAGATTCCTAAAGATGTGCGTTTTGTACGTACACCTGCTGCAATGAATAAAATGTGGGAACAAGGGGCGCGTACATATTATACCTCTGAGGCATTAGGTGTACGTAAACGCACGCATTTACCACTATTCCATGCGATTCAGGTGAACGGTCAACAAATTTTTGATCAGGCTTCTGCTGCGAAGTTCTTTACTCGTTATGGCGTACCTGAACAGAAATTTAATAGTACCTATAACTCGTTTGCTGTGACTGCAAAAGTTGCCGAGTCAAATAAACTTGCTCAACAGTACCAATTAACAGGCGTACCAGCAGTTGTCGTGAATGGTAAATATGTTGTGCAGGGTGAAGATGGTAAAGTCACTCAAGTTGTTAATTATTTAATTGAGAAAGAACGTAAAGCAAAATAAGTTGTTTAGGCTTTACTTCAAAAATGGGCTTCATATGGAGCCCATTTTTATATTTAATTTATCGTTAACTATCACGAAATAATTCAATTAATTTTGCTGATTTTCATCTTCAATTTGAAAATTTAAAACATCAAAATTAGCTGTTTGGGTCGGTAGTGATAATGCCTGATTAATATATAAATTAATTAATTTTTGGCGAGAACCAATTGAACGTTGGTAATAGGTAGAATTTAAAAGCAGTGATGCACCATAAGTCAGTGACCAGATATAAGACAAATAATCACGAATAGACATATCATAATTCAATGATTTTAAATAATTTTCGGTAATATCTTTAATGGCTAAAATACGCTGTTGGCGAATTTCATACAGCTCTTCGAAAAGATGCTTCAACTTAGATTCTGTCATCGTCAGATTTTCTTCAAGTTGATGCAATAGAATCGTTTTACCTGGTGCAAGCAAATGATGAAGCATGTAATGAGGAGCATACTCTTTGAAATCTGTATTATATTTTTTAGAAATTTCTAAAATCTGCTTTTCATTTTGAATAATGAGTTCAAGTAGAAGCTCATTTTTACTTCTAAAATGCTTATAAAGTGTGCCTTTAGCAATATCTAGCTCGGCCACTAACTCATCTAGAGTAATTTCCTGATTGTTTTCTAATAACAACTTTTCTGCCACGCTCAGAATTTTTTCTTTACGCATCAAAAACTGTGTATGACGATCAAGATTCATAGGTATTCCCACACCAGTTTGGCCTAACTAATAGTTTACTTCCTGTAAAAAGAAAAAGACTTTTCTCGAAATTTTAGCCTTTTTCTTTCTCTCTTTACGTATTACCACATAACCTGTTTTTTGTCATTTGCCGCTTCTACCGTTCCCAGTTTGCAATCCCTCTAAACAGTAAGCGAACTTGTGTAGAAGCATTTTCAATAAAGGCAGTTTGTTGCAGCTTGAGCTGTTCACCTTGATACTGTTTCGATAGGTTGAGCCACGTCATTGCCCATGTAAATGACATGTTGGTCAAAATAGTAGATAAGACATTTAAGTCTTGCGGATGTTGAATATGTTTAAAATTTTCGAGTTTGGTGAGATCAGTTGTTAGATCTTCAATCAAAAATTCGATTTCTCGTGCAATTGCTGCACGAACCGTTTCTGAGCCACCCCAACGTTCTGAAATCATAAACTGCCACTGCTTAGGACTATGATTAACCGCCTGAACAAATAGCTCAATGCTGGTTTGAGTTTTAGCAGATTTATGCTGTAAATAACTTTGACCTAATTGATGTAAAACACTTTTTAAGTGTAGTGCGACTTGGTCGACCAGTTCCTTACCAAGTTCATCCATGTCTTGAAAATGACGATAAAAGGCTGTCGGTACCAAACCAACTTCACGTGCAACTTCACGCAAACTGATACTACTGAACGAACGCCCAGACGTGCTCAGATGCAAGGCTGCATCTAGAAGTGCCTGACGACTTTGCTGTTTTCGTTCATCCCGTATCGACATTAAAAGAACCTATTTAAACCGTGAGCCAAAGTCTAACAAAAAAGAGCAAACTTTCATAAAAAAAATAGTGAACAAGTGTTGACTGAGTGAACAGTTATAAATATAGTGTACATATGTTCACTATATGAACATGTGTTCACTCAAATAAATAGCCAGAAACAAAAGAGGAACGTATGAACGCAACACTTAGTTATCAGCCACATTGGGTTCGAGAAGATTTCGTTGATTTTGTTTTGCAGAAAATTAACGTGACTTGGGCTTGGAAACGGGTACTTGCAGAAGTTACTGCAGTTCAGCCACTTCATACCGATATGGTGCTTATCAAGCTTAAACCGAATCGTAATTTTAATTTCGATCAGGTTCGTGCTGGGCAGAGTATTCTGCTGACTTTGCTTATCGATGGCGTTTACCAACAGCGTAGTTATTCAATTATCGAAGTAACGAATGAAGGTGAAATCTCTTTAGGGATTAAAGTACAGGGCTTAGTGTCTAGTGCAGCTCAACGATTACATGTTGGAGAGTGCATTGAGATTTCCCAGCCACAAGGTGATTTTACTTTGCACCAAGGCCAGCATCCTGCGATTTTAATTGCATCAGGAAGCGGTATAACTGCAATTTACTCACTTTTACAGCAAGCGTTGAAACAGCAGCTTGAACAAATTCATGTCATTTATTTTAATCGTGCAGAAATTTTTCATGCTGAATTAAAAGCTTTGGCAGAAAAGCATCCAGAGCTTCAATATCACTTTTTTAATACCACCGAGCAAAAACAGCATTTAACTGAAAGCTTACTGCAAAAGTTGGTTCCAGATTTCGAGCAGACAGCAACTTATGTTTGTGGTCATCATGGCATGATGCAGCAAGCGAATGAAATCTATGCACAAAAAGGTGCTCAGTCGCAGCTTCATCAAGAGTATTTCCAGCCACTTCAAGTGACTGGTACACATGCAGCACAGCGTATTATTTTCCGCCGTGCCCAGCATGAGTTTTTAGCTGAAACAAATTTACTGAGCAGTGCAGAGCAAGCAGGTTTACGTCCGCAACATGGTTGCCGTATGGGTGTCTGCAATAAATGTAGCTGCACCAAAGTCAGCGGCGTCACTCAAAACCTGTTAACTGGTGAAATTGAAGACCAGCCAAACCGTCCAATTAAACTATGCGTGAGCCAGGCATTAAGCCCAGTCACGATTGATCTATAAAAAGAATTAAAGAGGATTAACCCTATGAATATGGCATTAGAATTTTCTACCGTTTCTAAATCTGCTCATTTAACACCTGAACAGACTGAAGAGTTTGGTCGCCGTGTTGAACAGATTCGTCAAGATATTATGCAAAGTCTTGGTGAGCAAGATGCAAAATATATCTACAAAGTACGTAATTTTGTTCGCTATACCGAAATCGCCTCACGTGGCATGTTGATGTTTGGTGGTTGGATTCCGCCTGTTTGGCTACTAGGCACAGGCTTATTAGGTATTTCTAAAATTGTAGAAAACATGGAACTTGGCCATAACGTGATGCACGGTCAGTTTGATTGGTTAAATGAACCAAGTCTGAACGGTAATACTTACGATTGGGATACCATTGCATCGGGCGATGACTGGCGTGAAACACATAACTATGTGCACCACACTTATACCAATATTGTTGGTAAAGACCATGATGTTGGTTATGGTATTTTGCGAGTAAGTGATCAACAGAAGTGGGAACCTCGCCACCTGTTTAATATTCCACTTGGTTTACAGTTAATGTTTTTCTTTGAGTGGTATGTAGGCGTACAAAACTTACATCTTGAAGATGCATTAGTTTATAAAACCAAGAGCTGGAAACAGGTTTGGAAAGATTCATCTAAAGTACGTAAAAAAGCCACACGCCAAGTTTTAAAAGACTATGTGTTTTTCCCTGTGATCTCTGGCCCTATGTTTTTACCGGTTTTTGCAGGAAATGTAGTCGCCAATATTATTCGTAACTTGTGGTCATCTGCCGTGATTTTTAACGGCCACTTTACAGAAGATGCAGAAACGTTTGAGCCTGATAATACCGACACTGAAACCAAGGCAGAGTGGTATTTACGTCAAATTCGTGGTTCAAGTAATTTTAGTGGTACAGAATGGATGCACTTTATGAGTGGTAACTTAAGTCATCAAATTGAACACCATTTATTTCCAGATATGCCAGCTAATCGCTATAAAGAAGTAGCACCGAAAATTAAGGCACTTTGTGCAGAATATGGCATTAACTACAACGAAGCGAACTTTATGCGCCAGTTCTGGAGTGTATGGATACGTTTGGCGAAATGTTCACTGCCAAACCATACCACTGGAAAAGTGATGCAGACATTGGAAAAGTTAAAAGCAAAATTCAAATTTGCGTAATTTAAATGATTTCAAAATAGCTCCTTTTAAGGGGCTATTTTTATTTTTGAGTCATGAAAAGTGCAGACTTACATTTGAAAGTAGGGAATAAACTCAACCTGTCAAAATCCTTTGCTATACTATGCCCAAGTTTGTATTTAAGAGAAGTTAGGAAGGATTATGCGTATTGACCAACGTGCATTAGACCAATTACGTGAAGTGAAAATTACACGAAACTACACCCGTTATGCTGAAGGTTCTGTGCTGGTCGAATTTGGTCACACCAAAGTCCTTTGTACTGCAAGCATTGATAACTCAGTGCCACGCTTTTTAAAAGGCCAAGGTCAAGGCTGGGTAACGGCAGAATATGGCATGTTACCGCGCTCAACGCACTCACGTTGTGACCGTGAAGCGGCCCGTGGCAAACAAACTGGTCGTACTCAAGAAATCCAGCGCTTAATTGGCCGTAGCTTACGTGCTATGGTCGATTTGAAAAAGCTTGGCGAAAATACCATTACCATCGACTGCGATGTAATTCAGGCTGATGGTGGTACGCGTACTGCTTCAATTACTGGTGCTGCTGTAGCATTGGTTGATGCGATGAATGTTTTACTGTCTCAAAAGAAAATTAAGCACGACCCGCTTAAAGGACTAGTTGCTGCAATTTCTGTGGGCATGTATCAAGACGAAGTATTGCTTGATCTTTGCTATGAAGAAGACTCGAACTGTCAAACTGACTTAAACGTGGTGATGACACAGGCTGGTGAATTTATTGAAATTCAAGGTACTGCCGAAGACAAACCGTTTACTCGCGCACAAAGTAATGCCATGTTAGAAATGGCTGAAAAAGGAATTGCCGAGCTCATTAAAAAGCAACAAGAAGCTTTAGGCTGGTAATTTTAATCTTTCTAAACAACGCATCTTCGGATGCGTTTTTTTATGCCTTCATCAAATCGACATGAAAACATCACTTGCCTGTCACTTTTACACTTTATTAGTAGTTCGCATTTAAACCGTTTGGAAAAAAATGATGCGAAAACTTTCAATACTATTAATTACATCTTTAGCACTCATGCTCAGTGCTTGTAACGATGATAACGACTCAGATAATTCATCGCCAACAACACCGCCTACCAGTAATTGCAAAATGCACTGTGCACCATAATAAGAACTTAGGATAGAACTAATGAATCGTCGCGAATTTCTTTTAAACTCTACAAAAACCATGTTTGGGACAGCTGCTTTAGCGAGTTTCCCGCTGAGTATTCAAAAAGCTTTAGCTATTGATGCCAAAGTTGAAAGTGGAACTATTCAAGATGTTAAACACATCGTGATTTTGACTCAGGAAAACCGTTCTTTCGATAATTATTTTGGGACACTAAAAGGTGTGCGTGGTTTCGGTGATCGTTTTACCATTCCTATGACGGAAGGTCGAAAGGTTTGGGAGCAGTATGATGCGAAGAAAAAGAAAGTACTGCCGTACCATCTCGACAGTCGTTTAGGGAATGCTCAGCGTGTTACTGGTACAAATCATTCATGGTCAGATGGTCAAGGTGCTTGGGACAATGGCCGAATGAGTGATTGGGTGGCACATAAACAACCACAGTCGATGGGCTACTATAAAAAACAAGAAGTCGAATATCAATTTGCTTTAGCGAATGCTTTTACCATTTGTGATGCTTACCACTGTGCCATGCACGCTGGGACCAACCCAAACCGTAAGTTTATTTGGACTGGAACGAATGGCCCTACAGGAGCAGGTGTTGCCAGTGTGGTAAATGAATTTGATGGAATTGGACCATCAACGGAAGGTTATGAATGGACGACTTATCCTGAGCGCTTACAGCAGGCTGGCGTGACATGGAAAGTTTATCAAAATATGCCGGATAACTTTACTGATAACCCCTTAGCTGGTTTCAAACAATATCGCCGTGCAAATGAGCAATCTGGACAACCTGTCAGTAACGACACATTAACGTGCCCAGCATATGATGAAAAAATCGATGCGACTCAACCACTTTATAAAGGTATTGCTAATACCATGCCAGACGGTGGTTTTTTAGGTAGTTTTAAAGCAGATATCGCTCAAGGTAAATTACCGCAAGTGAGTTGGCTGGTCGCTCCTGCAACTTACAGTGAACATCCAGGGCCATCTAGTCCTGTACAAGGTGCTTGGTATATTCAGGAAGTATTAAATGCATTAACTGAAAACCCTGAGCTGTGGAGCCAAACCGTTTTATTGGTGAACTTCGATGAAAATGATGGTTTCTTTGACCATATTCCTTCACCAAGTGCGCCGTCTAAAGATATTAAAGGTGTCGTCTATGGAAAAACGACTTTAACTGATCAGCAGGTATCTTATGAATATTTTGACCATCCAGCAGTAGCGACTTCAAAATCTCAACCTAAGCCAGACGGTCGAGTGTATGGGCCGGGTGTACGTGTTCCAATGTATGTGATTTCACCGTGGAGCCGTGGAGGATGGGTGAATTCTCAAGTCTTTGATCATACTTCTATTTTACAGTTCTTAGAAAAACGCTTTGGTGTGCAAGAGCCTAACATTAGTCCATACCGCCGTGCTGTATGTGGTGATTTAACGACAGCTTTTGACTTTAAAACACCGAACCTTCTGCCTGTTGCTGAACTCGATGGGAAGAAAACCAAAGCCGAAGCCGATGCGATTCGTATTGCTCAAGAATTATTGCCGCAAGTTTCTGTTCCAATTCAGCAGCAATTTCCTCAGCAAGAAATGGGAGTTCGGCCATCACGTGCTTTGCCATATATTTTGCACACCAGTGCCAAAGTTGATGCGACTAAAAAAACTGTAAAGCTAATGTTCTCTAATACGGGTAAACAGGCAGCAGTTTTCCATGTTTATAACCGATTAGATCTAATAGCAACTCCACGCCGTTATATGGTTGAGGCGGGTAAACAGCTCGATGATGTATGGAATGCTACAAATGGGCAGTATGATTTATGGGTACTTGGACCAAATGGTTTCCACCGTGCATTTAAAGGCAATTTGAGCCAAACCAATCAAACTCAAGCATTACCGGAAATTAGAGTATGTGTGGAAGAGTGTGATGCGAATTTGTATTTAAAAGTTCGTCACGATGGTAATAAATCAGTCAAACTCACAGTCAAAGCAAATGCTTATCTTCCAAACAAGACATGGACGATTGAAACGAATAGTTCTGAAAAAGAACTGGTCTGGGATATGTCTGAATTTGGTGGCTGGTATGATTTCACGGTGACTTTAGCTGATGATACTTCTTTCATCCGTCGTTTTGCAGGACGTATTGAAACTCAAGAAGATTCTATTTCTGATCCGTATATGGGTTATGTTGAGTCTTAAGTTGCTCTAATGGATGAATGATTAAGATGAAGTCTTAGGTTAATCATTATTTTAAATTAGCTAGCACGACGGAGTCTTATCGTTTATTCATCCAGTGGAAGTAGCTAATTCGTTACTTTGGTTTCGCCCAAAGTAACCAAATGCATT
Source organism: Acinetobacter lactucae (assembly GCF_013344765.1). GTDB lineage: Bacteria > Pseudomonadota > Gammaproteobacteria > Pseudomonadales > Moraxellaceae > Acinetobacter > Acinetobacter lactucae_A. Next base: position 18,915 of record NZ_JABVBF010000015.1, on the reverse strand, counting down.
TGTCATCTACAAAACCTGTTCTCTTTCTGCATATATCTGATTTATTGCAAAAAAACAATATATTTATAGATTTTGGGCAGGTTGTAGATGACATCTAGCACAAGCTAATGTTGGGAAACATAAATGAAGAGAGATAATATCTTGTGTTGTAGATGAATAATAAAAATAAAGACTTACCTTTTGTAACAGAATCTCCTAAGCCTGGTCATATTTATCTTTTATTGTGAAATCCTGATTTTTAAAGTGATGGGGAAAATTTATGCTACAAGGTTTTATTGTATTATTAGCAGTAGTTACTTTTGTTTTAATGGCTGCCGACCCACGTGATGGTGGGGCACAAGCGACTCAGTCAGCGTGGCAAAAAACACAAGCGGCAGACATGACCAAGTCGCAAAAAAATACCAATAATGACGCAGATTTTATCTAAACATTAAAACGCATAGATAAATCAACAGCTCTAACGTCTTTAGTCAGTACACCCATAGAAATGTAATCAACGCCAGTGGTGGCAACTTCACGCAAGTTTTCAATGGTGATATTGCCAGAGGCTTCGAGTTTACAGCGACCTGCTACATGTTTAACGGCATCAATCATTTGCTGTTGACTGAAGTTGTCGAGCATGACAATGTCCGCACCAGCTTCAAGCGCTTGGTTTAGTTCATCCCAAGTTTCGACTTCGACTTCAACAGGTTTACCTGGCGCAATTTGATGTGCTTTTGCAATAGCTTGGGCAATACCGCCCGCTGCCATAATATGATTTTCTTTAATTAAGAATGCATCAAATAAACCAAGACGATGGTTTTGCCCGCCGCCAATAGCAACCGCATATTTTTGCGCAATACGTAAGCCCGGTAAGGTTTTACGTGTATCGAGAAGTTTTGTATTTAAGCCTTCAAGTTGTTGAACGTATTCAGCAGTTTTTGTTGCAACAGCCGATAAAGTTTGAATAAAGTTTAAAGCAGGGCGCTCTACAGTAAGTAAGCTACGTGCATAACCTGCGAGCTTTAAAAAGGCTTCGTTTGCAGCAACACGCTCACCTTCTTGTTTTAACCAAGTTACTTGAACAGTATTGTCATAAGCTGAGATGAGTGCATTTACCCAAGGCTGTCCAGCTAAGACCATATCTTCGCGGCTAATAATGGTTGCAGTCGCTTGCTCATCTTCAGGTGTGAGCATAGCGGTAATATCGCCGTCCCCAATATCTTCTTGTAATGCTTGTTGAATATTGATTTGAATTGATTGTTCAAGCAAAGACTGAGGTATGCTCATACGGTTTCCATTTTGTCGATGACCCTAAAACTTGCGATATATTAGCACCGTCGACTTTAAAAATAAGCTGTTTTATGAGATTAATCGCGATAAACAATCGCATTTACTACTTTGAAAAGTAGATAACTGTTTTAAACTAAAACAATTGGCAAGCAATTTATTGGCATCTCAATGAAGCAAATCACAGCGTATGAAGTTATAGATGGACAATTAAAAGGGGCGAGAAAAATCCCTTCTCCAAATTTTAACCAGCGTCCGACTGGCACCGAAATTCAAATGATTGTGGTTCATAATATTAGTTTGCCGCCGTCTCAATTTGGAGGTGGCTATATTGAGCAGTTTTTTCAAAACAAGTTAGATTGGTCAGTTCATCCTTATTTTCAGACTATTGAAGGCATGCAAGTTTCTACGCACCTGTTAATTTTACGAACAGGTGAAGTCTTACAGTTCGTTAACTTTAACGAGAGGGCATGGCATTCAGGGCGTTCAAGCTATTTAGCCAAAGTTGAATGCAATGATTATTCAATTGGTATTGAGCTTGAAGGGAGTGACGACCTACCTTTTGAGGAAGTACAATATGAGGTGTTAGCAGACGTCGTTACCGCCATTCGTCAAGCTTATCCAGAAATTAAAAACCATATTGCAGGTCATTCAGACGTTGCCCCTGGCCGAAAAACCGATCCGGGTCCTCATTTTAAATGGCAGCACTTTAGACAATTACTTGCTCAGAAAAAAAGTTGAGTTTGTTCATCATTTCACAACGAAAAGATTTTTTAGTTTCATTACAATAGCGTCTTTCGAATAAGCTGTAGGTGAGTGCGATGGCATTGTGGCGATCGACTTTTATTGTCAGTGCAATGACGATGTTGTCACGAGTTTTAGGGTTAGTACGTGACGTCGTATTGCTCAACGTGTTTGGTGCGGGTAAAGATTTCGATACCTTCGTCGTCGCTTTTCGTATTCCTAACTTCTTTCGACGACTATTTGCTGAAGGCGCCTTTTCTCAGGCCTTTATCCCAGTTTTAACTGAGTATAAAACAGGTCGAGCACACGCTGAAGTACAGATCTTGATTAGTAGGGTATTTGGCTGTTTATTAACAGTCATGACCTTACTTACTTTTGTAGCTATGGTTCTAGCGCCTGCAATCATTTATATGTATGCACCGGGCTTTCATAGTGATCCTGCAAAGTTCGATTTAGCTGTCAGCATGTTCCGTTTGACCATTCCCTATTTAATGTTTATGTCGCTCACGGCTTTTGCCAGCAGCATCTTAAATAGTTATGGTTCGTTCGCTTCACCAGCTTTTTCGCCAGTTTTACTCAATGTCGCAATGATTGCAGGGGCGTGGTGGCTTACGCCGTATATGGCTGAGCCAATTAAAGCATTAGGCTGGTCAGTTGTTGCAGCTGGAGTGTTACAGTTAGCCATACAAATTCCCGAATTGTGGCGTAAAAACCTACTGATTCCACCTAAAGTTGATTTTAAACATGAGGGTGTAGAGCGTATTTTAAAATTAATGCTTCCGGCATTATTTGGCGTATCTGTGACTCAGATTAACCTGTTATTAAATACGATTTGGGCATCTTTCATGCAAGATGGTTCTGTATCTTGGCTATATAGTGCAGAACGTATGACCGAATTACCTTTAGGTTTAATCGGTGTTGCGATTGGTACAGTAATTTTGCCTTCGCTTTCTGCCCGTCATGCAGAGCAGGATCAAGCAAAGTTCCGCGGTATGATCGACTGGGCTGCAAAAGTCATTGTATTGGTAGGATTGCCGGCAAGTATTGCTTTATTTATGCTTTCAACACCGATCATTCAAGCATTATTCCAGCGCGGTGAGTTTGATTTACGTGATACCCAAATGACAGCTCTAGCATTGCAATGTATGAGTGCTGGTGTAATTTCTTTCATGCTCATTAAAGTATTCGCCCCAGGTTTTTATGCTCAGCAAGATACAAAAACACCAGTACGTGTAGGCTTAATGTCGGTTGCAGCCAATGCGATTTTAAACGTTGTATTTATTGGTTTCTTTAAGCTTATTGATTGGCATGCTGAACATATGGCACTTGCACTAGCATCTTCAGGTTCAGCTTTAGTCAATGCGGGTCTACTCTACTTCTATTTGCATAAGCGTAATATTTTCCGATTTGGTTCACATTGGAAAAAACTAGTACTTCAGTATGGCTTGGCTAACCTTGCAATGATTGCAGCACTTTGGTTTGGGCTAAATTGGTATAATGGAGAGCTTTCACAGTGGCTTCGTGTTGCCGAAGTCGTAGGGTTATGTGTAGTGGGGATAATTGCGTATCTGATCGGTTTAGTCCTTACAGGTTTTCGACCTAGAGATTTAAGACACTAAAAATAAAAAAGCGATCTTAAACGATCGCTTTTTTTATATCTAATACATTTATTTTGGCAAAACTTGTAGCAATTCAATATCGAAAATTAAAGTGCTATTTGGGCCAATACTGTCACCTGCGCCGACTTCACCGTAAGCAAGATTTGCAGGAATAAAGAAACGAGTTTTACCGCCTTCTTTCATCGTTTGTAGACCTTCAGTCCAGCCTGCTATGACTTGGCTGAGTTGAAACTCAACTGGGTGATTACGTGCGATTGAGCTGTCAAATACAGTTCCGTCGAGTAAACGACCTTCATAATTCACTTTAACACGTGATACAGCTTTCGGTATTTTGCCTGTACCTTCTTTTAATACTTGGTATTGGAGACCTGATTTAGTGGTGATTACACCTGATTTTTTTGCATTATCAGCAAGAAATGCAGCACCTACCTGAGCATTTTGTTGACCTGCCTTTTGAAACTCAACCAACTGCTTCGCTTCTAAAGTTTTTTTATAATCATTAATCGCTTTCGCCATTTCTTCATCAGTTAAGCGTGCTGTTTTACTTTGTGCACCTTCTTGGAGACCTTGATAAAAAATATCAAGATTTAGATCTTTTAACGCATCAGTATTATTACGACCCATTAAATAGCCATAACTATAGCTAAATTGTTCTTTTGCTGGGCTTTTATTCGTGATAGGTGCAGCAGCAAAAACAGATAAGCTCATTGTTGATGTTGCAATAATTAAACCGATTTTTTTCATGCCGTTTTCCAAAAAAAAGGAGAGTACTGTTTTACTCTCCTGAATGTTTTTATTTCACTGAAATGAGTTCTACATCAAAAATCAGTGTGCTGTTTGCTGGAATGCCAGGAAGTTCCTGTGGACCGTAAGCAAGATTTGATGGAATGAAGAACGTTGCTTTACCGCCTTCTTTCATCAATTGAAGCCCTTCAGTCCAGCCTGGAATAACTTGATTGAGTGGAAACTCAACTGGTTCACCGCGCTTATACGAACTATCAAAAACCTGACCGTTAATTAGACGGCCTTCGTAATGTACTTTAACTATAGATTGCGCAGTGGGTTGTTTACCTGTGCCTTCTTTAGTAATGATATATTGCAAACCAGAAGCTGTAGTTTTTACACCAGCTTTTGTTTTATTCTCTGCAAGGAATTGAACATCTGCAGATTCAGGCGCTACTCCAGCAGCTTGCTCTGGTTTATCTTGTTGTTGCATTTTTTGCTGCAACTCTTTTTCATAAGCAGCAACAGCAGCTTTTAACTCTTCTTGAGTATAAGCACTTGGTTGCTTGCTGCGAGCATCATGAATCCCTTTCACAAATGATTTTGTGTCTAGCTCAGGTGGAGTTTGCTGAGCAACTTCGTACCCAAGAACATAACTGATTTTTTCAATTGGAGAGGCATTTTTGTTTGCCTTGCTTCCGACTTCTGTGGTCGGATGTTGGCTTGCATAATAAACTGGTACAAGTGCAGCACCGCCTAAAACTACAGCGACAGCAATGGGTAAGGCTTTACTCATAAAAGGTTCCAAAAATAATCATTTGAGTCTAAAAAGGCTGCTTTTGATCTTAGCATGCTTAAGCATAGAATGTTTAAGAAAAAAAACGAGTGGTTTTTTATATATTTTAGTTAGTTTTAGTAGGGATAGATTTAAAAAAATCTTAAATAAAAAACCGGATCATTTGATCCGGTTCTCTTACCACTTTTTGGTTAATCTTCTTTTTGCGCTTTATATGCGTAAGCATAGTTATAACCGTAACCGTAGCCCGTACTCGCACGTTGAATGTCGTTAAGAATAAAGCCGTTGACTTTAACACCTGCTTGTTCAAAGCGATTAAGGGTTAATTCAAGCTCTTTCATTTGTGACTTAGCATAACGCGCAACAATTAAGTTCACACCTGTATATTGCGAAATAATAATACCATCGGTTACTGCAAGGACAGGTGGAGTATCAATAATGATGTGGTCATATTCACTTTGAACCTTTTCTAGCAAATCTTTAAACTGATTAGAGCTTAAGATTTCTGAAGGGTTTGTTGGGCTCTTACCACGAGTAATCACGTCTAAGTTAGCAACTTGAGTTTTGTGGAGAACCTGTTGAAAGTCTGCCTGTCCACTTAGGAGTTCAGAAAGACCAGGTTTTACATCTACATCGAAGTACTTATGCATATAACCGCGGCGCATGTCAGCATCAATGAGCAAGACGCGTTTATTACCTTGCGCAAAAATCGTTGCAAGATTAGTAGAAATAAATGATTTACCTACTTCTGGAGAAGGGCCAGCAATCATAATGATATTATTTTTTGCATTTGTTAAGGCAAAATGAATAGCGGTACGAATGCTACGTAAGCTTTCAATAGCAATATCATCACTGTTTTTAACAGCAAGAATAGGAATGCTCTTCTTCTTCTTTAAAATCTTGATACGACTTTCTTGAATTGGAGAGCGTGGAACAGTTGCATAAACTGGTAAATCCAATTCATTTTCAATTTGACCAGAATCTTTAATGCCTGTACGTAGCATATTACGCAGCAATGCAATTAAAGTTCCAACAAAACCACCAACAAAAATAGATAAAATTAGAACGAGCAGTTTCTTCGGTTTAATTGGTTCAACTGGTTCAACTGCTGTATCAACAATACGGACATTCCCAATTTCGCCTGCTTTGGCAATGCGAAGTTGTTGGTAAGAGTTGAGAAGCGCTGTATAGAGTTGAGTTTTGACTTCTACTTCACGATAAAGCTGTAAATACTGGCGCTGTACATCAGGTAATTGTTTTAAAGTACTGTTGAGTTCGCCAATTTGTTTATTAATGGCTGCAAGCTGTCCATTAATCTCACGCATTGCAGGGTGTTCGGCAGTATACTTTGCGACCATTTCAGCTTGCTTTTGTTCAAGCTCAGCTTTTTTAGTTTCTAAAGTAATACTTTGGGTTAAATATAGCTCAGACTCTTTAGTTACATCAACCGTATTGTATTGTTGACGGAACTTATTAAATTGACGCTCAGCATCGTCCAGTTGTTTTTTAAGGTCTGGTAACTGCTCATCCAAAAACTTTAATGTTTGAGCAGATTCAGCCGAACGACGTTCAATATTCTGTGCGCTATAAGTCGCCAAAATCGCATTAAGTACTTTGGTGATATGCTCTTTGTCTTGACCTTGATAATTTAAACCTAAAACACCTGTGAGCTTACCACGCTCTGCAACTGAGTAGTTGGCACTAATAGCATCTACAGTTGCAGGTAAAGACGAATTAGTAATGTTATAAGTTGCATCAAGTTGATCTTTAGTGAAGATGGCAACTTTCCAAAGTCCGTGAGGACCCGCAACACGGTTAGCTTGATTTAAAGAAACAGTTAATAGGACCTCTTCTGTTTCTGGATCGGTTAAACGTAAAGATTGTTTATCAAAATTAAGAAGTAAATTTTTGTCTAAATAAAACGCTGGAACTTCAAATTCACGAATTTCAAAACTTTTTAAGTCATCTTTAAATAAAACCGATTTTTTAGTGTATTCAGTTTTATATTCAGCATCGCTTAATAAGCGATGAGTAAGTGTATTTTCAGTACTGGAAACTTGTATATCAAGATGTAAGTCTTTAATGACCGAACCCAAAACCAAGCGAGACTTTAAAATTTCAATTTCTGCTTGAGCTGGTGATTTTTGCTCGATCATATTAGATAAATCACCTAAAAGTGCTGCAGAGGCACCTTTACTGTCTTCAACCTGAACCAAAGCATCAACCGAATAGGTATCTGGTGTTACACGTAAATAGAGCAGGGCGCATACAAGGCTCAAAATAATACAGAGCGCAATCAGCTTCCACTGAGCAATGAGTGAAAAAAACAATTCTTTTAAATCAATTGTATCTTCGGAATTGGTATTTTGGTTCATAAGCTTAAAATCTTGGCGTTAAATATAAGGTTTCCAGTCAGCAACACATTGTTGTATGAGTTGGCAGGTTTCATCAAAAACAGCTTGATCGTGCTGATACGGATCTGGGACATTTTTGTTCTGCCAATGGCCTAAGCGATAGGTTTTACCTTTTGCAAAGGACCAAGTTTGCTCAATATGCTTTTGCTGGTTGTTACTCATGACCAAAATAAGGTCGGCTTTTTTAATATGTTCAGCATTTAGTTTTCTTGCGACATGACGCTGCATGTCGATACCTAAGCGTTGCATACAAATTTGTGCTTTATTGTCTGCCTGATGCCCCACGAGCCCTGAAATGCCAGCAGACTCAATATTTAATTGGGGGTATTGTTGCTTTAAAAAATATTCTGCCATAGGGCTACGGCAGATATTTCCTATACAAACCACCAAAATATTTTTAATTTGCATAATATTATTGTCCCAAACGGTCTATGTTATATAAAGCATTTGAGAATGGAATAATCTGGTTAATTACACGCTGCCAGCGAGTCAAGCCCGTCGCATCAACATAGACAATATCATTACTACGTAACTTAAACTGATTAGCTAATCCGAAATCACCAATACTCATTAAATTTAAATGATAAATTTCTGTGGCATGGTCATTTGGGTTAGTCCGTACGACATAAATACGGCTTGCACTTGCCGAGTTGGGATTAATCCCCAAACTTTCACCCAAAGCATCAGTTAAGGTCATCCCTTGATCACGCATAGGTAGTGCTTGATTTTTGCCCGACTCACCCATGACATAAATTTTCTGATTTTCTCGGGTGCTCACATAAATTGTATCATTGGGTTGAACCAATAGCTTATGTAGTGAATAGCCAGCTTTTTCTAGATCGATTGTATTTAAATTATAAGTTCGACCATTTCGAATCAGTTGAATATAAGTGTTATCACCTGTGGTAGTGACGCCACCTGCCAGACCTAATGCAGTGTAAATACTGACAGGTTGATCACTTAAATAAAACTGGCCACCTTTAGTGACACTACCTTGCACAGAGAAACGTTGTCCCTCATAGGATAGTACTCTAACAACAACATCTGGGTTCTTTAAAAAACGAGCAAGTTGACTACGAAGTTCACGGTTAACTTGAGCTAGTGATTTACCAGCAGCTTTATAACGACCAACTAATGGAAACTGAATATAACCAGTTTGGTCAATAGGATAACCATTGGCCTGAATAGATTGTTCACTACTGATGTTATTTACAGGTGGCGTAATTTCAGGGTAGGCCCAAAGCTGAATAGAGAGGATATCTCCTGAACTTAGGCGGTAAATAGATTGCTGATTTTTAAATAAGCTTGCATAGTCGCGTTGGTAGTCGACTTGAGCAGGTTGTATTGCTGGAAGTGTTTCTTGAGAAATTTTAACAACATTAACTGTAGTTCCAAGGTCGGTTCTATAAACGCCTTCATTTGGAATATCATAAGTTTGTAAACCAGAAGTGACTGCGCAGCTGGCGGCACTCAAACTTAAGGCAAGAACAGAAAAAAACTGGCAATACTTCACACGCAACCCTTTGTGTATTTATCTTTAATTGATATTGTCCACTGCATAGTAACAAGTGTCTATTAAACGCAGGATGAACAGATTCTAGCTGAAAAGAAATGAAAAAACATCGAAAAATCGTAGAGCTTTGTATGTTTAGTTTATCCGATAGGACGTTTAGGATATAGTCATTTACCAGAAATATTAAAAAAGTATTATTTTAGCTAAACTGATCAGTTCTACTTATAAGTGCTGTAAACACATTTATACAATTGATGTGCGGGGATAACTAAAAATCTGATATAGTACGCTGCATTGTCAGTGCCAAAAGCATGATTTATTAGATATAAACTCTAAGGAAAAAGGCTCGTTTATATGCAAATTGCCAATTTAAAAATAGCAATTATTGGGTTGGGCTATGTAGGCTTGCCATTGGCAGTTGAGTTTGGGAAAAAAGTACCGATTGTTGGTTTTGATATTTATCAAAAACGTATTGATGAGCTTAAAAGTGGTAAAGATCATACTTTAGAAGTGTCTGCACAAGAATTACAACAAGCTGTTCAATTAAGCTATACCGCGGATCTTAATGAATTAGAAGACTGTAACTTTTTTATTGTTACTGTTCCAACACCTATTGATGATTTTAAACAGCCTGATTTAACTCCCTTAGTTAAAGCTTCAACTAGCATTGGTCAGGTGCTTAAAAAGGGCGATGTGGTAGTTTATGAATCTACCGTATATCCGGGCGCGACAGAAGAAGTCTGTATCCCTGTTTTAGAAAAAGTGTCAGGTTTAAAGTTTAATCAAGACTTTTTTGCAGGTTATAGCCCAGAGCGTATCAACCCTGGCGACAAGCAGCATCGTGTAACTAATATTTTAAAAATTACATCGGGATCAACACCTGAGGTTGCTGATTATGTTGACAAAGTGTATAGACTGATTATTGAAGCGGGCACACATAAAGCACCGAGTATTAAGGTTGCAGAAGCTGCCAAAGTGATTGAGAACACTCAGCGCGACGTTAATATTGCATTAATTAATGAATTGGCCCTTATTTTTAATAAATTAGATATTGATACTGAAGAGGTGCTTAAAGCAGCGGGCACAAAATGGAACTTTTTACCATTTCGTCCAGGTTTGGTCGGTGGGCACTGTATTGGTGTGGATCCGTATTATTTAACCCATAAAGCTCAATCTATTGGGTTACATCCGGAAATTATTTTGGCAGCACGCCGCCTCAATGACCGAATGGGTGAACATGTAGCAACTCAGCTCATTAAAGAAATGGTGAAGCAACGTATACAAGTAGTTGGTGCTCGTATTTTGGTGATGGGACTTAGTTTTAAAGAAAATTGTCCAGATATTCGTAATACAAAAATTGTTGACTTTATTAAGGCTCTTAAAGAGTATGATTTAGATTTAGATATCTATGATCCGTGGGTGGATGATACAGAAGTACAACACGAATATGGCTTAGCGCCAATTAAAGAACTACAACAAGGCTTGTATGATGCGATCGTCATTGCCGTAGCACATAATCAGTTTAAATCTATGAGTGTTGATGAGTTTCATGCTTTAGGTAAAGAAAAGCATGTGCTTTATGATTTGAAATATGTTTTGGATAAAGAAAGTTCAAATATTAGACTTTGATTAGGGTTTTATAATGTCTACAGATATTCAATTAAATTTAATTGGCAGAACACAAGAGCTTTTTGTTGATGATATTCAATATTGGAATAATAAGTTAATCGAAATTGTTTCCTCATCGAAGTTTCTAGTTTTAGGTGGGGCAGGATCTATTGGTCAAGCAGTTGTTAAAGAAATTTTTAAACGTAATCCTAAGAAATTACATGTTGTTGATATTTCAGAAAATAATTTAACAGAAGTTGTTCGTGATATTCGTAGTTCATTTGGCTATATTGATGGTGATTTCCAAACATTTGCACTAGATATTGGCTCTGCTGAGTATGATGCATATATTCAGAATGATGGTGATTTTGACTACGTTTTAAATCTTTCGGCTTTAAAGCATGTACGTAGTGAAAAAGATCCATTTACATTAATGCGAATGATTCATGTCAATATTTTAAATACTGAAAAAACGATTCAGCAGTCTATTGAAAAAGGCGTGAAAAAGTATTTCTGTGTTTCGACAGATAAAGCTGCTAACCCTGTCAATATGATGGGGGGGTCAAAGCGTATTATGGAAATGTTCCTTATGCGCCAAAGTCAGCATATTGATATTTCTACGGCTCGTTTTGCGAATGTTGCATTTTCAGATGGTTCTTTACTACATGGTTTTAATCAACGTATTCAGAAAAACCAGCCAATTGCTGCACCAAACGATATTCGCCGTTATTTCGTTACTCCAAAAGAATCTGGTGAGTTGTGCCTGATGTCTTGTTTACTAGGTGAAAATAGAGATATTTTCTTCCCTAAACTTAGCGAGCATTTACACCTCATTACTTTTGCTGATATTGCAGTCAAATACCTTAATAACCTTGGGTATGAGCCGTATTTGTGTGAGTCTGAAGATGAAGCACGTAGCTTAATTCAGACCTTGCCAAAACAAGGAAAATGGCCTTGTTTATTTGCCGGAAGTACAACTACGGGTGAGAAAGATTTCGAAGAATTCTTTACTGATAATGAAACTTTAGATATGCAACGTTTTAATAATTTAGGTGTTATTAAAAACGAGTTAAATGTTGAAGAAGACAAGTTGCATGTATTTGAAGAAAAAATTCATGCAATGCTTTTAAATAAGCAATGGAATAAAGAAGAAATTGTTGATCTATTTAATTATATGATGCCTAACTTTGGACACAAAGAAACAGGTTTATATTTAGATGGGAAAATGTAATGGATACTTCTAAATTTAATCAATTTGTACGAGACATTTATCGGACCAATAATTTTATTCCATTACATGAACCTCGTTTTCTTGGTAATGAAAAAAAATATGTGTTAGATACGATTGATAGTACTTTCGTCTCTAGTGTTGGGGCATATGTAAACGACTTTGAAGCCAAAGTTCAACAGTTTACAGGCTGTGCTAAAGCTATTGCGACTGTTAATGGAACAGCTGCATTACATATTGCTCTTTTACTAGCTGGTGCAAAGCGCGAGGATATCGTAATTACACAAGCTTTGACTTTTGTCGCAACTTGTAACGCTTTGTCTTATATCGGTGCGGAACCATTATTTATTGATGTTTCATTAAAGACACTTGGTTTGTGCCCAAAGGCATTAGACGCTTATTTGCAAGAAAATGCTTTTATCGATGACCAAGGCGTTTGTAAACACAAAGCAACTAATAAACGTATTTCTGCAATTGTTCCAATGCATACATTTGGTCACCCAGTTGAAATTGATGAGCTTCAACAGGTTGTAACCAAATGGAATATTGCATTGGTTGAAGATGCCGCTGAAAGTTTAGGTTCTTACTACAAAGGTAAACATACTGGAACTTTTGGTTTAGTTTCAGCACTTAGCTTTAATGGAAATAAAGTCATTACCACAGGCGGTGGCGGTATGGTCTTATGTCAAGATGACGAACTTGGCATAAGAGCGAAGCACATTACGACAACTGCAAAAATACCGCATCCCTATGAGTTTTATCATGATGAAAATGGCTTTAACTACCGTTTACCTAATTTAAATGCTGCTTTAGGTTGTGCACAAATGGAAGGTTTGGAAGGCTTTCTTAATAAAAAGCGTGATTTAGCCCAGCAATATCAAAATTTCTTTAAAGATAGTGATATTTCATTTGTTGTAGAACCTGAAGACTGCCGATCTAACTATTGGTTAAATGCCATTATTTGCAAAGATAAAGCTCAACGAGATTTGATTTTGGATGAAACCAATTCAAATAAGGTTATGACTCGCCCAATCTGGACTTTAATGACCAGATTACCAATGTACCAAAATGCATTACAAGGCGATTTAACTAACTCATTATGGTTGGAAGAAAGAGTTGTAAATATTCCAAGTTCGGTTCCTCTGGAGTAATAAGAATGAAAAAAATAGCCGTTTTTACAGGAACTCGAGCTGAATATGGTTTGCTGTATTGGTTAATGCGAGATATTCAGCAAGATCCAGAGCTAGAGTTACAAATTCTAGCTACGGCTATGCATTATTCACCTGAGCACGGCGAAACTTGGAAAACTATTGTTCAAGATGGTTTCGAAATTACTGAATCGGTAGAAATGCTATTGTCATCTGATACATCGTCCGCTGTTGTGAAATCAATGGGTGTTGGCTTACTTGGATTTGCAGATGCACTGAAACGTATGCAACCTGATTTATTAGTGGTTTTGGGTGATCGTTTCGAAGCTTTGGCAGTGACGCAAGCTGCTTTAATTATGCATGTACCTGTTGCACATTTGCACGGTGGTGAAATCACTGAAGGTGCATATGACGAATCAATTCGTCATGCGATCACCAAAATGTCTAATATTCATTTTGCCGCGGCAGAGGAATATAAGAAACGAATTATCCAGTTAGGTGAGCAACCAGAAAAAGTATTTAATGTTGGCGCACTAGGTTTAGATCATATCCAGCGTACAACATTTAAAAATATTGCAGAATTGAGCGAATTATATGATTTTGATTTTTCAAAACCATATTTTCTCATTACTTATCATCCTGAAACTAATTTACTAGAAGAAAATGTTGCACCTTTATTTGATGCACTTAAGCAAATAAAAGATGTCAATTTTGTCTTTAGTTATCCAAATGCAGATAATGGTAATACTAATATTGTGAAAGCAATGCTTGATTTAAAAGCACAGTTGCCAGATCGTGTATTGCTTGTAAAGAGTTTTGGTATTCAAAATTATTTAAGTGTTCTGAAAAATGCTTTGGCTATGGTTGGAAACTCATCAAGTGGCTTATCAGAAGCTCCAGCGTTACAGGTTCCAACAGTAAATATTGGTGATCGTCAAAAAGGGCGTTTGCGTTGTGAATCTATCCTTGATGTTAGATTAGACGAAAATGAAATTTTAGAAGCATTGCAAAAAGCAATTAATTTCCCAGATGATGAGTTGAGTCAAGTTGTTCCACCTTTAGGGCTTGGTAAAACTTCTCAGAAAATAATTGAACTTATTAAAACGACGGATTTTAAAAAGAAGGCACCATTTTATGATCTTTAATCAAGATGAAATTTATGTTATTGCAGAAATTGGTGTAAATCATAATGGCTCTGTAGAGTTGGCAAAAGAGCTTATTTTAAAAGCCAAAGATTGCGGTGCGAATGCTGTCAAATTTCAAACATTTAAAGCAGATAGTTTGTTATCTGATCAAACTGAAATGGCTGCATATCAAAAGGAGAATACAGGTTCTAGCCAAAGCCAATTAGAGCTTGTAAAAAGTTTAGAGCTCACTTATGAGCAGACAGAAGAAATACAGAAATTTTGTGATGAACATCAAATTACTTTTATTTCAACACCGTTTGACTCTGACAGCTTGAAGTTCTTAGTAAATGACATTGATGTACCTTACTTAAAAGTATCATCTGCTGATATTTCAAATTTACCATTCCTCTATGAAATTGCATGTTCAAAAAAGCATGTCATTTTATCTACAGGAACAGCGAGTTTAGGTGATATTGAACAAGCATTATCAGTATTTGCATTTGTTATCGATAAGGGAACAGAAGTTCGACCATCTCAGCAGTTATTTAGAGAAGCTTATTCTAAAATTTCAGTACGTAAACAATTGAAAGAACAGGTTTCGATCTTACACTGTGTGACTCAATATCCAGCGTTATTTGAAGAAAGTAATCTTAAAGCCATTTCAACTTTAAAAAATGTATTTGATTTGGCAACTGGGTTTTCTGATCATACACTTGATGAATATGCAGCGGTTATTGGTGTAAGTCTTGGTGCTCGTATTTTCGAAAAGCATATTACATTAGATAAAACCATGGCTGGCCCAGACCACGCAGCATCAATGGAACCAGACGAATTTAAGCATTATGTCGAAATTTTGCATAAAACACATGCAGCTTTAGGCGACGGTATTAAATTTATGCTAGAGCAAGAAAGCGATAACTATTACCTAGTACGTCGCAGTATTGTAGCGAAAACAGATATTGCGGAAGGGGAGCTTTTAACCTCGGACAATGTCACGACAAAACGAGCTGGTCGCGTTTGTTTAGAGCCCAATAAGTATTGGGATGTTGTTGGTACAAAAGCAAAACATAGCTTTAAAAAGAACGACTTTATTGAAATTTAAATGAAAAAACTGGCGATTTTTGGTTCAGGTGGCTTTGCAAAAGAGCTAGTAGATTTAGCAATAGATCAAGGTTACCGCCATATATTTTTTTTAGAAAGAAATGCCAAAGATGATGAAACCTTACTTGGTTTCCCCATTTTGCCTGAATCAGTAATACCGACATTAACGGATACGGTATATGCGATAGGTGTTGCTGATCCAAAGATTCGTAAAAGAATATATGAAGCTTATCCCGATTTACCTTATCCCAATTTGATTCATTCTCAATCATCACTTGGGTATGGTATTCGAGAGTTGCTGGAACATAGTAAAGGTGTGGTAATTGCGGCTGGAGCGCGAATTACAAATTCATGTCGTTTTGGTCATTTCATTATAGTAAGTTTTAACTGCACAATTGGGCACGACTGTATTCTGGAAAATTACGTTTCTGTCATGCCAGGTGTTAATGTGTCTGGTTGTATTCATTTGAAGCAAGGCACTTACATTGGAACAAATGCTGCTATTTTGCCGGGCAAAAGCCCAGAGCAATTGAAATATTTAGGTGAAAACTCCGTTATAGGTGCGGGTGCTGTGGTTGTGAAACATACGCAACCGAATAAGGTCTATATTGGATCACCTGCTAAGGAATTAAGTCGTGACTAGAGATGTTAATAAAATAATTTTGCATAAAAATGATTCAATTCTGAAAGCATTAGAACTTCTTGATTTATATGCTTTAAGAATTGTCTTGGTGGTTGATGATCATAATCAATTGATCGGAAGTATTACAGATGGTGATATTCGTAGAGGCCTCTTAAAAGGCCAAGATGTGCATGCACCTGTTGAAACAATCATGCATACTAATCCTTATAGTATTGAAGAGGGTAGCTTAAATAATCGTCAGATTTTTGAGATCATGCGTGAAAAAAGTTATCTGGCACTACCTGTAATTAAAAATAATCAACTCGTTAATATTATTACGCTTGATGACTTAATTCGTAAAAAACGTAAAGAAAACCCAGTTTTCATTATGGCTGGTGGCTTTGGTACACGTTTACGCCCACTCACAGATACATGCCCGAAACCGATGTTACCTGTTGGCGGTAAGCCCTTACTAGAAACCATTATTTCAAGCTTTAAAAATCAAGGCTTTTACAAATTTTATATTTCTACCCACTATCTACCAGAAGTGATTAACCAGCATTTTGGTAATGGTGAAAAGCTAGATGTGCAAATTCAATATGTACATGAAACTGATCCGCTTGGGACTGGTGGTGCATTAAGTTTATTGCCAGCATCAGATATTACGTTGCCATTCATTGTGATTAATGGTGATGTATTAACAAACATGAATTTTGAAAAATTATTGGACTTTCATGAAAAGCGTGAAGCTATTGCAACGATGTGCGTGAGAGAGTTCCAGTATCAAATTCCTTATGGCGTAGTAAATTCTGAAGATAACGTAATACAAAGCATGACTGAAAAACCAAGTTATTTCTTTGATATTAATACAGGTATTTATGTCATTTCACCTGAATTGTTGGCTCAAGTTAATGCACAGTTTATTGGTATGCCGACTATCTTAGAACAGCAAATGGAAAAGAAAAATAAAGTCTTAAGTTATCCTTTACATGAATACTGGCTTGATATTGGTCATATGGAAGACTATAACCGTGCGCAAAGAGATATTATTAATTTAGATTTTGGTAAGTTCTAATGATAGGACAGTATCGAGTTACGGCTTTAATTCCTGCACGTGGAGGCAGTAAACGGTTACCACGGAAGAATGTAAAATTATTGAGTAATAAGCCCTTAATTGCATGGTCAATAGAGACAGCTATCGCATCTAAATATATCGATCGGGTGGTTGTATCGACTGATGATCAAGAAATTAAAGAGATTTCTGAACAGTATGGTGCAGAAGTGCCATTTTTGCGTCCAGAATACTTGTCAAATGATCACGCTTCAAGCTTTGATGTTATAAAGCATGCTATTGGTTTCTTAAAGTTGGATCAACCAAATGAACTCATTGTTTTACTTCAGCCCACATCTCCTTTACGTCTAGTGTCGGAGCTAGATAGGGCTTTAGAGTCTTTTATTGCGAAAAATGCTAAAGGAGTTGTTTCGATTTCTGAAACTGAGCATAGTCCAATGTGGTCAAATACATTGCCCGAAAATGGCTGTATGTCTGATTTCATTCGTACAGAAGTGCTGGGTAAACGAAGTCAAGATTTACCTAAATTTTTCCGTTTAAATGGCTCAATCTATATTTATGAAACTATATCTTTGTTAGCGCAAGCAAAAATATTTTTTGATGAAAGTGTTTATGGTTTTGAAACATCTTTAGAAACATCGATTGATATTGATACTGCATTAGATTTTTTAATAGCTGAAACTATTATGAAGAATAGGGCTATTGAATGAAGATTTTAAAAGATAGCTTTATTTATTTGATTGGGGAGCTTTTTGCAAAAAGTCTCCCCTTTCTGATGTTGCCCTATTTAACACGAAAGCTTGGGCCTGGTGGTTTTGGTGAGTTATCTTACTATTTAACTATGCTGTCGTTGTTTGGCATTTTTGTTGGCTTAAGCCAAGAAGGTGCAGTAACACGCTATTTTTATTTTTATGGAAAAAGAGCTTTAAATACAGTCATTAAAGCAGGTTATTTATTTAACATCGCTATTTCTTTAGTACTATTACTTGGTTGCTGGTGGCTCAAAGCAGAAATCATGGCATACGTTGTGTTAGCAACCATGTTTCAATCTTTTGTTAATGTGCAACTTGCATTGCGTCAGTGTCAGAAGCAACCACTTAAATATATTCTCATTCAAATTATACTGTCTTTAACTAATGTACTATTTACGGTTGCTGCCCTTGAATACTTTAGCCAAGAGCTAGTAGCTTATCGAATATTGGCAATTGTTATAGCCAACTTAACTACATTCGTCATTGCAAGCTTGGTTTTGGGTGATCTGTTTAGAGATAACTACCGTTTTACATGGCAGAGACTACGTCTTGGTCTATTTTATATTTTTTCGTTTGGGTTACCACTCATTCTTCATCAGTCTAGTTTCTTTGTGAAAGGACAACTAGATCGTATCTTTATTTACCAACAATACTCAAAACCAGAGTTAGGAGTGTACTCAGCTGGTGTACAAATAGCAGCTGTATTGCCAATTATTCTTATGGCACTCAATAAAGCGATTGTACCGTACTACTATCAAGGGCTTAAAGATAACTCGTTAACCATAGATAAGATAAAAAAATATACATTGTACAGCTTACCTTTAAGTATACTACCCGCACTAGTCGGTTGGATGTTACCAGAGCCAGTGTACCTTTGGTTTTTAGGGCAAAGTTATGTGGGTTCAAAGTACTATGTTGTAATGTATTTACTGGGCTTTGGAGCAAACTTGCCTTATCTTATGTTAGTAAATTACTTTTTTTATCATGGTAAAAATTTGATGATTTCCAAAATAACGACGTTATCATCAATCGTATATTTGTTCTTTTTATATTTCTTTGCAAAGGAATCAGTAGAATTAATCCCTTATGCATTGTTGATAAGCAATCTGATTTTAATATTAAGTTTGTTTAGGAAAATATAATATGAAAAGCAAAAAGAATCTTTTTATCTGTATGACT
>NZ_JABVBF010000159.1 GCF_013344765.1 Acinetobacter lactucae | reverse complement strand
GTTTATTATTTGACAGCTTCCATCTTCTTCTGTAGTTTTATTTTTTGAGTGGAATATAGATATGAACTTCCAAACAATTCTTTTATCTTTCAAAAATCACTCTACTGGCACAGATGCATTTAAAAATTTAAAAAATGCTTGTGAACAGTTTCTTAAAGAATCTAAAGATACAAAAGAAAAAGCAGCAGTCTACTTAATCTATGGTTTCGCACGTAGTTACGTAATCTTATATGAAGATGAAGCTGTAACAACCGAATTTGCTTATGCCTCTAAAACTCAACTCATTGCTTATATGGAAAGTATTAACAAAGCTTTATTGAGCCAAGATGATAGCGCTATTTTGAATGCCTTAAATCAAGTAAGCGATGACTATATAAAAAGTACTCGCGTCTTCTAGAAAAAATTAACACGTACTTAAATAAAAACACTTCTTTAGCCCAAGCTAAAGAAGTATTTAATGTTTGTTTTAGTGAGACTTTTTCTTACCGCCACCATCTTGTTTATTGACGGTCGACCATGCAATTCTTCCGGCTTCTTCTTGAGAATGACCTCTATCAACTTCACTCTCAACAATATGTTTGGCCTGACGCTTTTGCTTTGCGGTATAAGCACTTTTATCACCACGAGGCATAATTTCGTCCTCCATATCTATGAACAAGAGACTTATTATTGAAACATATTCAGATAACAACTAAGTTAAGTAATGTCTGGTGATGTGTAGTGAAGTGGTTAAAAGTTTTACTCAAGTGTATTTTCTTAAATAAGTGAAAAAGAAATTTATTATTTTTGCTAGCTTAAGTATAAATCTTGCAAGAATACTATTATCAAGCATTTGATGATGAATACTTTTTTAAAAAATCCTAAAACTGCTTTTATTTTAGTAAAATAGATTTTTAATTTTAATATTTAAAATCAATATCTTATATTGTGTTTTGTAAAATCTGATTCCTGTTTAGAACAAAGTTATTATCGACCTTAATCATTGTTGTAGGTTAATATTTCTCACGAATTAAAAAAACGACTGATGCGTAAACAAACCTGCGTGTGTGTGTCGTTTTTTTTCATGTATGCTGTCCTTAGTTCAAGAGTTGATTTGAAATGCACTGTGATATTTATAGATCGAGCAAAAAAGATGAAATGTACATGTATATTGCTCGTCCAAACTATCCTGACGATGCGGAGCAAGCTGATCCGTTTGAAAATGTTCCTGAAGCTGTTCTACAAGCGTTTGGTCGTGCAACGTTTGTCATGCATTTAGAGTTAGCTCCAACACGTAAATTGGCGCGTGTTAATGTTTTACATGTTTTAGACTCATTACAAACAAAAGGTTTCTTTATTCAGATGCCGCCAGAAGGGTTAATTAACCCGAATGCAGTTGAACCAGAGGGCTTACGTGGTGCGTGAAGATCAAACTGGAATAATGAATCAATTATTTTCTTTTTTGGATGTTATTCCTGAAGGTGTTATTGCTTTAACAGCTTATGGAATAGGCGCTATTATTGCTTTGTGGTGTTGGTGGCGATTAATGCGCCGTCTTCCTACAACTCTGGGTGCAATTAGCTGGCTGATTGTATTCGCTATTTTAGTTACACCAACAGTGTCTGAAGGACCGAATGCATCTGTAGCACCTGCTATTTTTGGACTTCTTTTTGGTGTTTTAACTAAAGATAGTCCGTTAATTTGGTCGAATTTATCTTTAATTCTGTTTGTCGTTGGTCTAGGTTTGGTGATTGGATATTGTTGGTCAAAATATTCAACAAACAAAAACATGCGTTCCATCTAACCATTGAAATAGAAAAATAAGGTCTTTACATGTCTGCTGATACCCAACATTTTACCGGTACAGATCAATATATCGCGACTGATAGTCTTAAGCTTGCTGTAAAAGCAGCTCGTGCTTTGCAAAAGCCTTTACTGATTAAAGGTGAACCGGGCACGGGTAAAACTTTACTTGCTGAACAAGTAGCACAAAGTTTAGGTTTAAAACTGATTACTTGGCATATCAAATCTACAACCAAAGCGCAGCAAGGGTTGTATGAATATGATGCAGTTTCTCGTTTAAGAGACAGCCAGTTAGGTGATGACCGAGTTTACGATATTAAGAACTACATTAAACCCGGTAAATTGTGGGAAGCTTTCACCAGTGAAGAGCGTTGCGTATTATTAATTGATGAAATTGATAAGGCCGATATCGAGTTTCCAAATGACTTATTGCATGAACTCGATAAAATGTCTTTTTATGTTTATGAAACGAATGAAACAATTACGGCAACGCAACGCCCAATTGTAATTATTACTTCAAATAATGAAAAAGAATTACCAGATGCTTTCTTGCGTCGTTGCTTCTTCCACTATATTGAGTTTCCAGATGAAGCCACAATGCGAGAAATTATTGCGGTTCATTTCCCAAATATCTCTGCAACACTAGTAAACGAAGCTTTACAGGTTTTCTTTAAACTACGTGAAATTCCTAATTTGAAGAAACCACCATCAACCTCTGAGTTAATTGATTGGTTAAGCTTACTCATGGCAGATGATATGCCAGAAGATGTATTACGCAATCGAGATACCTCTAAAGCTATTCCACCTTTATATGGTGCGCTGATCAAAAACGAGCAGGATGTGCAACTCCTCGAACGTTTGGCTTTCATGTCTCGACGTTAAAGGAGGGAATAACCCATGTTTGTGCGGTTATTTTACACCTTACGTAAATATGGTGTTCCAGTTACCACTCGTGAACTTATTGACTTAAACCGTGCTGTAAGTGAAGGTTTGGTTTTTGCCGACCAAGAAGAGTTCTATCAACTTGCTAAAACTATTTTAGTTAAAGATGAGCGCTTTTTTGACAAGTTTGATCGTGCCATGAAAGATTACTTTGATGGCATTGAAACTTTTGATATCGATGAGTTGCTCAAGCAAGTTCATAAATTACCAAAAGACTGGTTCGATTTAGAACTTCTCGAAAAGCATTTAACACCAGAGCAAAGAGCTGAACTTCAAAAAGCGGGTTCTTTAGAAGAACTGATGAAAATGCTGGAAGAGCGTTTACGCGAACAGCATAAAAAACACCAAGGTGGTAACCGTATGGTTGGCACAGGTGGAACTTCACCATTTGGTGCTTTTGGTGACCATCCAGAAGGCGTCAGAATTGGTGGACCAGGGCGTAAACGTTCGGCAGTTAAAGTCTGGGAACAACGTAAATACCAAAATCTAGATGATGACCAAGTTCTTGGAACTCGTCAGATGCAAATTGCTTTACGACGTTTACGAAAATTTGCTCGCCAAGGTGCAGCTGAAGAGTTAGATGTTGACGGTACAATTCGAGAAACAGCCAAACAAGGTATTTTGGATGTTCAGATGGTGCCAGAGCGCCGTAATCGAATCAAAGTACTCATGTTATTTGATGTCGGGGGGTCGATGGATGCACACATTGCCCAATGTGAAAAGCTTTTCAGCGCTGCTAAAAGTGAGTTTAAGACACTCGAATACTTTTATTTCCATAATTGTCTCTATGACTATGTCTGGAAAGATAACTACCGAAGAACAGCAACCCGCATGAATACATGGGATCTATTTCACACCTATGGACGCGACTATCGTGTAATTGTAGTGGGTGATGCCAGTATGGCACCGTATGAGCTAAAATCGGTAGGTGGCTCGGTTGAATATATGAATGATGAAACAGGTGAGGTTTGGTTACGTCGCCTACGTCAACATTTTGATAAAACAGCATGGTTAAACCCTGAAACTGAAGGGTATTGGCATTACACTCAAACCATTGGTTGGATTAAAGAGATTTTTGAAAACCATATGTATCCAATGACCTTAAAAGGCATTGAGGATTTGACGCGTTACCTTTCTCGATAAACTTGATAACTTTAATAATTTAAAAAGAGGGATGATATGCAACATCAAATTAATGGTATTGCTTTGCCAAATGAACAGGGATTTTTTGGTGAATATGGAGGCCAATTTATTCCTCCGCATTTAAAAGAAGCAATGGATGAAATTAATGTTGCTTATGAAGAAATTCGCCATACACCAGAATTTCAAAATGAATTATCAGACCTCTTTTCAAATTATGTAGGTCGTCCAAGTCCTTTATTTCACGCAAAACGTCTTTCTGAGCAGTTAGGCGGTGCACAAATTTATTTAAAACGTGAAGACTTAAATCATACGGGTGCCCATAAAATTAATCACTGTTTAGGTGAGGCTCTACTTGCCAAATATATGGGCAAAAAGAAAGTTATTGCTGAAACAGGTGCGGGACAGCATGGCGTTGCTTTAGCAACGGCTTGTGCTTTAGTTGGTATTCCATGTGAAATTCACATGGGACAAGTAGATATTGAAAAAGAACACCCTAATGTGGTCAAAATGAAAATTTTGGGTGCTCATTTAGTTTCAGTAACACGTGGTACAGCCACCTTAAAAGATGCTGTAGATAGCGCGTTTGAAGAATATTTAAAAGACCCTAAAAACTTTATTTATGCAATTGGTTCTGTGGTTGGACCACATCCATTTCCAAAAATGGTTCGAGATTTTCAATCGATTATTGGCAATGAAATTAAAGAGCAGACGCATCATCGTTTTGGTAAAAACCCAGATTATGTTGTCGCATGTGTTGGTGGCGGTTCAAATGCAATCGGTGCCTTTACAGCATTTCTAAATGATTCGGATGTAAAATTGGTTGGGGTTGAACCAGCAGGACATGGTTTAGAAACTCACATGCATTCGGCAACTTTAACATTAGGTAAACCAAGTCAAATTCATGGTATGGCGTGTTACGTGCTTGAAAATGAAGCTGGTGAACCGTTACCCGTGCATTCTATTGCTTCAGGATTGGACTATCCTGGTGTTGGGCCTCAGCATAGTTTCTTAAAAGATTTAGGCCGTGTGGAATATAGCACTGCAACTGACCAAGAATGTTTGGATGCTTTTATGACCTTATCTCGTGTAGAAGGAATTGTTCCTGCGCTTGAAAGCTCACACGCTGTCGCATGGGCAATACGAGAAGCACCAAAGCTGCCGAAAGAAACCATGATTGTGGTTAATCTTTCTGGTCGTGGAGACAAAGATTCGGATTATGTGGCAGAAAAACTTAAGCTTTAAACTAACTAAACATAAAAAGCGGTCAAACTTTAAAGACCGCTTTTTTATTTCATAGACGAAATCTATCCTTTGTTAAAAGTTCATTATTTCTTAATTAAAACAAAGTATTCTGATTTTAAGCTGTGATTGTTAGAGATAGGTGTGTAAAACACTGCTTCACAAGGCAAAGCGTTGCGTTGCTTGGTCTCACTCAGTAGAATAGTCACTTTGCAAAATTTGCCTTTGGAGACGCCTAAGTGGAGCGACCGACGATTAGCCCTGAACATTTACAGGAAGCTGCTGAAAATTTATCAACAATTCGAGATTTTATTCGTTTTGGGGTATCAGCATTACGTCAACATGATGCACATTTAGGACAAGGTACTGAAGATTATTTTGCAGAAAGTTCTGCACTAGTTTTACAAACCTTATCTCTTGAATGGTCAGCAGACGCAGAAATTCTAGATGCCAAGTTATTACCAAGTGAAAAAGCAGAATTTTTAAGTTTGTTAGAACGTCGTATTAATGATCGTATTCCGACTTCTTATTTATTAAATTTAGCTTACTTCTTTAATAAGCCATTTTATGTGGACGAGCGTGTACTTATTCCGCGTTCACCAATTGCAGAATTAATTGAACAACGTTTTGCACCATATTGCTTAGATGAAAATGGTCAAATGCGTGAAGCACTTAACAACCTGCCAGAAAATGCAAAACCTAAAACTCCACAGCGTATTTTAGATATGTGTACAGGTTCTGGTTGTATTGCTGTTGCTTTGGCTTATGCTTACCCAGATGCTGAAGTAGATGCTACGGACATTTCTAAAGAAGCCTTAGAAGTAGCATCAATTAATGTTGAACACCACAATAAGCAATATCAAGTTGCATTACTTGAGTCTGACTTGTTTGCCAAGATTCCTGCTGAAAATCAGTATGATTTGATTGTAAGTAACCCTCCGTACGTTGATGCCGAAGATATGGCTGACTTACCAGAAGAGTTTTTACATGAACCTGAACTTGCATTGGCAGCAGGCCAAGATGGTTTAGACTTAGTTCGTAAAATGCTTGCACAAGCGGCAGACTATTTAACTGAAGATGGTCTTATTGTCATTGAAGTGGGTAACTCTGAATGGGCTATGCGTCAGAACTTCAATACTATTGATTTCAATTGGCTTACTTTCCAAAAAGGTGGTTCTGGGATTTTTGCTTTAACCGCCGAACAATGTCGTCGTTATAGAAAACTATTTGAACAGCAACAAGCATAAGGAGTTGTACATATGGCAGGGAACAGTATTGGACAACTCTTTCGTGTAACGACATGTGGTGAGTCTCATGGTGTTGGCCTAATGGCAATTGTTGATGGCGTGCCACCTGGTCTTGACTTAACTGAAGAAGATCTACAAAAAGATCTAGACCGCCGCAAGCCGGGTACATCAAAATTTGCGACTCAGCGCAAAGAGCCTGATCAAGTCGAAATTATTTCTGGTGTGTTTGAGGGTAAAACTACTGGTACGCCAATTGGTTTACTTATTCGTAATACTGATCAAAAATCGAAAGATTACGGCAATATTGCTCAGACTTTTAGGCCAGGTCACGCGGACTATACCTATACACAAAAGTATGGTTTCCGTGATTATCGCGGTGGTGGACGTTCGAGTGCCCGTGAAACTGCTATGCGTGTTGCAGCAGGTGCGATTGCTAAAAAATATTTAGCAGAAAAGTTTCGCATCTTGATTCGTGGCCATGTTACTCAAATTGGTAATGAAATTGCTGAAAAACTGGATTGGAATGAAGTTCCGAATAATCCATTTTTCTGTGGTGATGTAGATGCTGTTCCTCGTTTTGAAGCATTGGTGACATCTTTACGTGAAAAAGGAACAAGCTGTGGTGCTAAGTTAGAGATTTTAGCTGAAAAAGTTCCTGTAGGTTGGGGTGAACCTGTTTTTGATCGTCTTGATGCTGACATTGCTCATGCCATGATGAGTATTAATGCTGTTAAAGGTGTTGAGATTGGTGATGGTTTCGCAGTTGCTGGGCAGTTTGGTCATGAAACACGTGATGAGTTGACTAGTCATGGCTTCTTGGCGAACCATGCAGGCGGTATTTTAGGCGGTATTTCGAGTGGTCAGACGATTCGCGTCGCTATTGCATTAAAACCAACAGCTAGTATTACAACACCAGGTAAAACGATTAATTTAAGCCGTGAAGATACTGATGTTTTAACTAAAGGCCGTCATGACCCATGTGTAGGTGTACGAGCAACTCCAATTGCAGAAGCAATGCTAGCCATTGTTTTAATGGACCACTTCCTACGCCATCGTGCACAAAATGCAGATGTTGTTCCACCGTTTGCCCCAATTGAGCCATAGTCATAATTTTCGACTATAGTAATTAAGCCCCCGTATTTAACTTAAACTTGGGGGCTTTAATTTTTTACCACATTCGGCTCTATTAAATTTTAAATTATCTTCTTGTTTTATAATCTCTATATAAATATAATGTTGTGCGATTTATTTTTGAATATATTTATCTTTTGATATTGGAAATTAAATTTTTATTAATTTTCTTGTTAGATTAGATATCTATATTTATTTCTAGAAGCTAATTATACTAATTTGCTTCTATTTTGTTTTTTAAATATTTACATTTTATTATTTTAAGTAACGAACTTTCGAAGTCATCATTGAAATTGGGGAAATATCAATGAATCAATGCGCATATAGAATTGGCTGTATGTCAAAGGATAAGCTATTGCCTAAAAATTTACAGGCAATGATAAAAGTTATTCATGACTTGTCTTTGTCATCTCAGTTATCTGGAAACTGGGTATATAATGATAATGATCCAGATATACATATTATTGATTTAGATAGTGG
>NZ_JABVBF010000158.1 GCF_013344765.1 Acinetobacter lactucae | reverse complement strand
AAGGTAGCCATAACCCACATGCAACAACAAAAGAACCCTGGAAGAACACTCGTCTTATGGATTATCGCAGCTCATCTATTTATGGGGATGGTGGCATATGAGTGGCTGCCTGTAAGTTTTAGAGGAAGCTGGATATTTATTCTCATTCTTTTAATTTCTGGGGCTTTTTTAAAAGTCGGTGCATCTTTAATCGTTGGTTTAATTGCTTTCGTAGGAGTTGCAGTTTATTTCTTACTTGATTTAAGTGCTCAAACACATATAGAACGTCAACTACTTTTACTTTTTATCATCCCCCTGATTCCTCTTTTTCTTAGTGCCGTACGCTACAATATTGAAATTAATGTCCAAAAATACCGCGATATTCAAAGTTATGACCGTAACTATCGCCGTGATATTTTCCCGCTTAGTGCACTAAAGTATTTCCAAAGAAGTTTCTTTAAACTTCTTGATCATCATCATATACAAGACTATGAAGTGTTTGAAATTAGGATTCTCAACCGAAGCCTAATTAAAGAAATGTTAGGCGAGGATGTATGGAAAACAACTCAAAATGAAATGATTAAAATTTTGAGCCAACATCATCCACAAGAAATAGTTTTCCAGTTTGCTGATGATGATCTAGAAACGATATACAGTATTGTTATTCGTAAACAAAAAACGCAAGAAGAACCTGAATTTATTAAAAAGCTAAAAGAAATTATGACTTTGCGGCTTGAAGTAGAATACAAAATTATTCAGATACCACCTGAAGAGGAGATTACTTAATGTCTAATCTTCTTAATATTTGTGGAATTATTATTGCATCTAGCCAATATCCCGATGGCACTTTGCAGCAGTTTTATCGTCAATACTATCATTGTGAAATTAAAGCTGAATCCCAAAAAACCAAAGTTCAAAGTATTAATGACCTTTCCATGTTTTTCCCATCACAGGACACATGGTGGCCTGTCTTTACAATTGAGCAAATTAGTTCAGATAGTTTCCAACAGCTTATTCATAAAGGTGTAAAGCCCGGCATCATATTACCGGATGAAGTTTTTAGCTTTTCTCGCTATTTCTTATTAAAAGAAGCAGTAACCCAAGGTGCTATTCCTATTGTTCTTTTTAAACCAGAGCAACCCCAATATTTTGCAGCTAAAGCGACATTTTCGACCGCCATTGGATTACGACCAATGGCTGCTTTTGTGTCTACAGGTTGGGATGAAAATTTAATTTCGCAGTCTGCTGGCAGTTATATTATTCAATTTAATCCGTCACAACTTCCTCTACCCTCTAGAGAAATTAAACAAAAACAACATTTTTTTTATTCTGCTAAAAATTTTAACGACCACATGTCTGGCTACGAAATTATTATTAATCCTCCAGCTGATTTACCAACAACAAATATTCGATATCCTCAACTTGGAATATCATGGAAGTTTAATAAAATTAATTACATAAGTACACCTGAGCATATAAAAACTAGTTTTCTTGGATATATTTTTATTAGTTTGAGCACCGTTGTAGTTCCTCTCGATCTCATTCTCACAAGTACCTACCCGGACCTTCTTGGTACATTTGGTAGCTATATTTCATGGATATCCTTAGTCATTGGATTGATTTTATTGGTATTGCTCATCTCCTCTATTATCAGGAGGGTTAAATCAAATGGCTCCCATTGATATTCTCTTCTTATTTGGCTTTTTAGGGATTTGGATTCCACAAGCATTTTGGGCGTGGTTAAGTTATCAAGCTTGGAAATATTCAAAGACAGCAGAAAAAGAGTTACAAAACCTTCCTATACCAGAGAGATGGCCTGTTTTGAGTGTTTTGATCCCTGCCTATAATGAAGGCGTTGTGATTGAAGATACATTACATGCAATCGCTCAACAGGACTATCCTGCCGAATCTTATGAAGTATTGCTCATCAATGATGGTTCTAAAGACAACACACTAGAAATTGCCGAAAATTTGGCACAAATTTATCCTTGCATAAAGATTGTCAATGTTCCTAAAGGGATGGGAGGCAAAGGTAAATCTAGAACTCTTAATAATGGTTTACCCCATGCTAGAGGCGAATTGATTGTTGTCTATGACGCAGACAGTACACCGGAACCAGATTGTGTTCGCTTACTAGCCCAAACCCTCCTTGCCGATAAAAAGTTAGTGGCTGTAAATGGAAAAGTAAGAACGCGTAATTGGCAAGATAGTATTTTGACCCGATTTATCGCAATTGAGTTCATTTTCTTCCAATGGATATTTCAAGGTGGTCGTTGGCAACGCTTTGAACTATCGACTTTGATGGGTACGAACTATGTTATTTGGCGTGATGCCTTAGAAACTCTGGGCGGTTTTGATGAGAAGTCATTAGTCGATGACACCGAAATGAGCTTCAGGATTTTCATTGGTCAAAAACGAATTAAATGGGTACCTTACGCAATTGGTTGGCAACAAGATCCACCCTCTTTGAGTGTATTTATTAAACAGCGCTCACGTTGGACTCAAGGTAATTTTTATGTAACACGTAAATATTTACCCGTAGCGTTAAGGACGCCTTTTCCTATCGGAATTGAAATTTTAAATAACATTATGTGCTACATACTTTTTGTACCCGCTTTATTCTGGAGTCATATCACTTTAACCCTTGGACTTCTGGATATTGCAGGTATTTCAGTTCCTGGTCCCTTCACAATCTTGTGGGGCCTCTCATTTTGCTTATATGTCGCACAAATGTGGTTTACCCTCTCACTCGAAAAAGTTAAACCAGAACTCTACTTTTATTCTGTTTTATCTTATGTAACTTACTCACAAATCTTTCTTTTTATTGTATTTAAAGCCGCATATGACATGCTTAAAAATAAAATACAAGGTAATTCCCTTCAATGGTACAAAACGGAACGTAGCAAGGAGAAAAAATAAATGAAAAAGACTTTTGATCTTTATAAAACAGCTCAAGTGCTCCTTGCCAGCACCAGTCTTATGCTCTCCATTTCTGCCCATTCATACACATGGAAACTTGACGATATTAGTACCTCAACTAAATATACGGTAGAGCCTCATTTTTTCTATATTGGTAAAGGTGCCGAATGGCAAAGTATCCAATTTTCAAGTGATTATTCCACTGAGAATAATACAACTTTACTCGTAAAATATGATGATAAACTCATTTATAACACTACGCTGAGTGGCGACGGGCAATTCAAATTTGACATCCCAGCCAGTCAGAGTGGCTTTCATCGTTTAGATTTTATTATTCAACAATATGCGAAACCGACTACTCTTAATCAAACCAAAGAAACATTCTGTACAGAAGATATTGATCACTTAACTTATTTAAGTAACTCCCAACTCGACTTTACGCCTATTCGTAATGAATATCGTTTAAAAGACTTACCAGATGCTTTATTTAACCCACAAGCAAGACGACCTACTCCATTTGTTGGCATTTTAAAATATAACCGTAAAGAGATTATAGAAGCTTCCATGCTGGCTAGATTAGCAAGTTCATGGACATCAATAACGCCTATTGAATGGGTCGATTCAGGGCAAACGAATTTAAATCCAGAAACAAACTTTATTATTGCAGTTACTCGCTCACCTACGCCACTAAAAGGCGGAGCATTAGTACAAATCATGAAACCTGTAGAAGGTGTGCCTACTCTTTCTATTACTTACCATTCTCCACAAGATTTAACGAGTGCAATAAATGGATTAATTAATCCATCTTATGTACAACAATTGAGTACAGGAAGTGCACTTTTTCCAAATACCATATCCAATCCGACTTGGGCTCAATTTAAAAAAATCGATACACTCGCTGATTTAGGCATTGAAGATTTCAGATTAAATCATGCTGAAAAAAACTTATTTCTTGATTTCCCTGCGGTATGGCAACCAACTGATATTTTGCAGGGACAAATTGCACTTCGTATTCAAAGTGGTCTATTACAAGGTTCAAATATTACTGCTTGGATTGATGGTGGGCTAGCAGGGAGCATGAAAACAGCCGACCTTGCTTCCGATCCGGTAAATCGTCAGTTCAATATTTTTGCAAAAGCTATTTCAAATACGACCAACTTTAGCTTAAAGCTTGAAAATTCGGTCATTGCTAACTCTCAGTGTTTACCCAATGCACACGGTTCACTTTGGATTGATACAGCCAAATCTACCGTAAAGCTACCCCATAAACTCAAAAATGGTGTAGCAGCAATTTCAATGACTTTAGCAACAACACCGACAATTGCAATCGATGATCAATCAGGTGCGTTAAATATCGCAATTGTTTTAGGTCAAACTGCGAAAAAAATGCTTTTAACACAAGCACCAATGCCCCTCAACCTAGTCCGTTATTCCCCGAGCTCGCCTCAATCTATTAATGTCAGAGTAAATAAAGAAATCTACCAACAACAAGTGCTAATGCATCAAAATATTATTTATGCACCTGCGGCAGCCAATGGTTTTATTGTGAGTTATGACAATAAGCGTTTTGATGTAATTACCGACTCACAAGGTGGCGCACAAACTTTCATGCATCTTTGGGAAAAGATCCAACATAAAATTCCAAATAACGTGACAAAAATGTTGGTCTCAGAAAATGGAAATATCTATGTTTTACAAAAACTAATTGTCGGAAATCAAAAAGCTCCTTTAGTCCAACAATCTTCTTTCTTCTTACTAGTTGTGATTATCTCTGCAATTATGATAATAATTATCTTCTTGTGGTACTGGTTAAGACGAAATAATGAGAAAACAGATACCAATTAAAATAGCTGCTTTTATTGTTTTAATTATATGTAGTGTCATAGCTTATGCGGGGCTTTTCAAACATCAAGGTCAAGCCCCTAATATTGAAGGAATTTTTTGGCAGCCAGACAATAACACGACTCCACCAGAGGGGAATTGGCACTATTTAGGTGTCAATACATTTGTTCCCCAATGGTCTGTTGTTGAGTCTAAATCATGGTGGGAAGAATCAAATTTTCCGCAGTGGGAAAAAGCAATTAACTTAGAAAAAATTAAACAAGAACCATGGGCAAAAAATCTCATATTGGGTTTAGCAGGTGAATATAATGAACCTAAAGCTCGAGCCAATGTTATTGAGTTAGGCGAAAAATCTGCCCAAATTATAAGAGAACAAAAAACAGCATTTAAAGGCTATTATTTTCCAGTAGAGGCAGATCCAACTTGGCTAAGAGTAAGTGCTTTAGGTCATGTACTATCTAAACTTCCTTCGCCGGTCTGGGTAAGTATTTATAGTGGTGAAAGCGAACCTGAAAATTATGATTTATGGGTCAAAAGCTGGCTACCGGAACATACTGGAGTTTTTTTTCAAGATGGTGTCGGTGTTGGTGTCCGTTCTCCTAGACAGGCCAAACATATTTTAGATCAACTTGAACATAAACTTGGAAAAGACAAAGTAATTATAGTGTTAGAAGCTTTTAGGGTAAAAAAGAATGGGCAATTTAGAGCCGCGTATCCTTGGGAAATTATTTCTCAGCTAAAAGCATACGAAGGCAAAACTGTTTATATTTTTGATGGTCCTCATTACATGAGTCGCTGGTGCGTTAACATTGTGAGCTTATGGTACCGTCTCACTTATGGTGAGCTTAACAAAGCCATAAGTGAGAAGAAAACCTTACCTTACCATTATGCCAATTCATAAGATTTAGCAATTTGATCAAGAATACGTTGAGCAGCTTGCCCATCACCAAATGGATTTTCTACATTTGCCATTTTTTCGTAGTGTTGTTGGTCGATGAGTAACTTTTCAGCTTCTTCAATAATTTTTTGTTGATTTGTCCCCACCAAAACGCCTGCCCCCACTTCAACAACCTCTGGTCGTTCAGTAGTGTCTCTCAAGATTAGCACTGGCTTATTAAATGATGGACTCTCTTCTTGCAAGCCACCCGAATCAGTCAAAATAAAACTAGATCGGTCTATGACTGCCAATAGACTTGGGTAGTCTAATGGTTTAACAAGATGGATTTGCGGATGGTCTTTAAACTTATCATGAACGACATCATGTACTGCTGGGTTTAAATGTACAGGCCAAATAAAATGTAAATCAGCATGGCCGTGGGTTAAGTGTTCAACTGCATTGCAAATATTTTGAATTCCATTACCAAAGTTTTCACGACGATGAGCAGTAATAAGTACAACTTTGTCATCCTGCTTTAATTGAATTCCATAAGGTTCAAGCTGATTCTTCAAATCAGATTTTTCAGAAATTAATTTACGTCCTAAATACACTGCATCAACAACGGTATTACCTGTAACCGTAATGAGTTCTAGTGGAATTTGTTCATTGAGTAAATTTCTTTTTGATTGTTCTGTTGGGGCAAAATGCCATTTGGTAATACGTGAAACCAACTGACGATTTCCTTCTTCTGGAAAAGGATGATCTAAATCATAAGAACGTAAACCAGCTTCAACATGCGCAACAGGAACTTTCATTGAAAACGCGACTAAGCCAGCGGCTAAAACCGTTGTTGTATCTCCCTGAATAACAATTGCATCTCTTTTTTGTCCATCAGTGTATACATTCTCGATTTGACTCAAACCATGAATTAATAACTGATTTAAACTTTGTCCAGCATTCATAATTTTCAGACGGTGGTCAATTTCAACCCCAAAGAAATCTATCGCATCTCTTACCAACTCGTCGTGTTGTCCAGTAAAAATCACTTCAACTTGAAATCTAGGATCTTGTTTTGCCAATAAAATAACAGGAGCAAGTTTGATTAATTCAGGTCGGGTTCCAAATACAATGGATATAAAAATTTTCTTCATTCTAGAAATCCTTATAAAAAACGAGTTCTACTCTGGTATTGTTGTAATGATCTTTCGTATTTACTGGCGTATCTTTAAAGTAATTGCCATACAGTCGTTCTACACGTAATTTTATAGGTTGATAATTAAAAGGCTGCCATGAAATACCTGGGCCATATTCAAATAAATTATTGTAATATTCG
Source organism: Acinetobacter lactucae (assembly GCF_013344765.1). Taxonomy (GTDB): domain Bacteria; phylum Pseudomonadota; class Gammaproteobacteria; order Pseudomonadales; family Moraxellaceae; genus Acinetobacter; species Acinetobacter lactucae_A. The sequence goes on along the minus strand of NZ_JABVBF010000158.1, from coordinate 1,054 downwards.
TCTTTAGTGTCAGCTAAGCCATGTAATTTTAAATAGGCTTGTACAGTTCCTGTTTCACCTTTATAGACATTTAGCCCTGTACGTAATCGCAGGTCACCAATAACGTTATAATCCTCTCTAGAATAAGTTGCTGCATTGCCATATAAATCAGTGAAGTAATCATTAAAACAAAGTGAATGATTACAATTATTTTGAGAATACCACTCTTGATAACCTGTCACCCCACCGACAACACTTTCACGAAATTTATCTCTATTTCGATCAATTAGATCGTAACTTCCCCCCACTTCTAAATACATGCGCACAGGTATAGAAGTCCAAGGCTGATAATTAGCGCCCACACCTAGAGTTACTGCATTTTCATCAATAATTTCAGGTCGTACACCGCCCTGAGATTGAGTATCGCGGTTTAAATTTAAAAAGCCATACACTTGTGCTCGCCCATTATCGAGGTTCTTACCATAACGGGCTTTAAGTGGGAAAATTACATCGTCATAACGTGACTCATATGAAGGCGCAAAATACACATCACGGAAATAAGTTTTGACCTCTCCTCCACTTAAATTCTTTACAGCCTCTGTCGCTTTAATGGCAATATCAGTATCCTTAGATTGGGTAAGCTCTTTAAAAACTACCAAAGCCTCTTTATTATTTTTTTGAGAATTAAGCAAATAGGCTTCTTGTAGTTTTAAATTATCATCTACTGGATCTAATCCCTCTGCTTTTCTTAAACTTTTCAAAGCTGCTTCTTGTTTCCCCATCCTAATTTGTAAATAAGTTAAACTTTTCCATACCTTAATATCCTGTGGTGTCATTTCTCCAAGTTCTAATAATAACTTCTCGGCATTTTCAGGTTGAGTCTTCTCAATTTTATAAAATTGGTCCCATTTATCATAAATCGGATTACCTGGTTTATATTCTTGATTCACAATCTCTTGGGCAAATGTAGTCTCCATGCTTAAGAGGCCTAAAGCTGGACAGATCGAACCAATAACGAGGAAGGAACGGGTTAGAGATTTTATTGTTTTGTTATTCATTGAGACCTCTAGAGTAA
>NZ_JABVBF010000157.1 GCF_013344765.1 Acinetobacter lactucae | reverse complement strand
GCATAACATGTTGATTATTAAAGGTAAAAAACATTGGTTAAAAAATGATCAATTTAAATAAAACCCTTAACAGAAGGTCAAAACAGTTTGTCAAGTACGAAGAAATCCACAATTTTATCCACAGGTTTTGTGGAAAACTGTGGAAAAGTCCAAAAAGTAAGCATTTTGCACAAAATTTGAACGCTTCAGTCAAAATTAGAGCATGTCTTTTGCATCATGCATGAGCAATGTGACGACTTCAAGAATTGAAACTATTCTTTTGATGCGATTCTCTTCTGAATCATATAAAATTGCGCGGTATTTTTATTTATGGGTATACCTCGTCTATGTACGCGCCAGTTGAGTCCAATCAGGGATTTAATTTTAAGCCTGAACTTCCAACAAGCTCGGCCTATTACCGTTTGCTCAAGAAGCTTCGCCGTCAAGTTGGGCATGCTATTCGTGACTTCAATATGATTGAAGATGGCGATAAGGTCATGGTGTGTGTGTCTGGTGGTAAAGACAGTTATACCTTGCTCGATATTTTGTTGCAGTTTAAGCGTATTGCACCAATTAATTTTGATGTGGTTGCGGTTAACCTTGACCAAAAACAACCGGGTTTTCCTGAAGATGTTTTGCCTCGTTATATGGAAGAGAACAACATTCCATATTACATTTTAGAAAAAGACACCTATACCATTACTAAACGTTTAACGCCGGAAGGTAAAACCTACTGCGCAGTATGTTCACGTTTACGCCGTGGTTCTTTATATGGCTTTGCACAAGAGATTGGTGCAACTAAAGTTGCTCTCGGTCACCACCGTGATGACATCATCGCAACGTTCTTCTTAAACCTATTTCATGGCGGAAGCTTAAAGGCGATGCCTCCGAAGCTTTTATCGTCAGATAAAAAGAACATTTTGATTCGTCCTTTGGCATATGTTGAAGAAAAAGACATCATCAAATATGCAGAGTTGCGTCAGTTCCCAATCATTCCATGTAACCTTTGTGGTTCGCAGGAAAACCTACAGCGTGCCATGCTTAATGAAATGCTACGTGAATGGGATAAACAATATCCGAAACGCTTACACAGCATTTTCGGTGCGTTGCAGAACGTATCTCCATCTCAATTAGCGGATCGTGAGCTATTCGATTTTGAAGCTCTAGACTCTCAGCGTGAGTTGGATATTAAAGATCCAGAAGAGCTTAAGAAACGCTTAGATGTCGTGAACTTAAGCTTCGCTGCTGAATAAGCGTTAAACTAGAGAATGTTAAAGGCACTTTATAAACAAGTGCCTTTAATGTATCAAAATACTAAAAAATGAATGTTCCGTACAAAAAGTCATAGCCCAAAATTAAAATTACATGCTATAACAACCCACAAGCAGAATTGCTTCACATGATGTTGTCTGGATAGGCGACTAGAGAAATTGAACAAATAAATTTGAGGAAGAATCATGCCTGCATTTTTAACTGAAGATTGGTTTGCGACTGTCGAAAAATTAACTGCTGAAGCAGGTGATCTTAATTTGCCACCCGCTCTTGCGAATTTGGCAATTAATTTAGTAGTTACAGATGCTGCTGGAAATACCGAGTTAGCTTTAGATGGGGGTAAAATCCAAAAAGGTTTGTCTTCAAATGCCAAAACAACTTTAAATATGGATGCTGAAACTTTACGTAAAGTATTCTTAGAGTTTGATATGGCCGCTGCTATGCAGGCATTCATGACTGGTAAAATTAAAGTTCAAGGCGATATGTCTCAATTGATGGCTCTACAAACAGCTAAGCCAAGCCAAGAACAAAAAGATTTGTTTAAGAAAGTATTAGAGCATACTGCTTAAACTTAAAAGAATTCATATAAAAAGCTTACCCAAAGAGGTAAGCTTTTTATTTGTACAAACAATGAATTTATCAACTTTTAAACAATAAAAATTAGATATTGATTCGTGTTTGCGCTGTTTTAATATGTTCAAGATAAGCACGAATACGAGTTACATATTGAACCGCTTGCTTATATCGACCATTTCGCATTTTATTGCTTTGCAAATAATCGTAGAGATTAACCCACTGATTTGGGTCTTTCCCTTGAGCTCGCAAGCGCTTCTGAATTTGACTTACCGCACCCGGTCCCATGTTGTAGGCTACAAGCGCGTACCAATTCCGATCAGGGAATGGAATATTATCAAACTCACTTAACATTAAATCGTAATACTTCGCACCACCTTGAATGCTCTGAGTTGGATCACTACGATTGTTCACACCCATTGCTCGAGCAGTGCTATTGGTTAGCATCATTAAGCCGCGGACACCTGTGGGAGAAACAGATTCAGGCTTTAAATATGATTCTTGGTAACCAATTGCGGCAAGTAAATGCCAATCTAGATCATACTTCGCTGCACTTTGCTTAAAGCTCGCTTTGTAGATCGGTAAACGTGTGCTTAAGTCACGTTGAATGGTTGACCATGCTTCTGGTTTCACCACATTGCGGTTATAAAAAGAAGCAAGCTGCTGAGTCACACCATTTTGCTTACTTTGGCATACAAAGCCGCTGGCAGTCTGGGTGAGTGGGTCATCAGCCTGTTTAAATACCCAACTTAACTCTGGGTTTAAGCCATTTTTTTGCAAATTTGTTGTGTCACCACAACTTGCAGAAAATGACATCAAACCTTTGTTTTCGATTGTGCTTAAACCTGCTGTAGTCATCGCAAAGTTTGCTTTACCTTGCTGAACCCATCTAAGTGCAGTGGCATTGTCTGCCACGATTTTAAAGTCCAGCTTTACATTTAGGTTCTGTGCATAGTTACGCGCTAGGTCATAACCAAAACCATGTAAAAACTGATCTTCTTTGAAAACGGTTGTCGGGCTTTCTACCGCAACAACAGTTAGAGTGTTTGTGTTAACTACAGTATTGTACTGTAGGGTTTTACCTGCATTAAGACTATGAAATGGAATAAGCATAGTACTGAGTGCAAGCGCTTTTAACGGGAGAGAAGAAAATAAAGAGTTAAGGCAAAGCCTCGACCCAGAACTTGAATTACTGTGCATGTTGTCTCCGCTACAGATAATTTATGCCCTAAAAGTCAGACAAAAAGCTGCCATAACTTCTAAAAGTTGATAAATTCAATAAGGGGTGGGCAGTCATGACGTCATTCAAAATGACATGAAATGAAAAAAACAAACTGTGTAGAAAATCTACATAGTTTTCGAGTGGGTTAAAAAATGCTCAACATTTAAACTGCGCGCATCATAATATTGAAAAAAAGTAATGTCAAATTTTGTACAATTAAAACTTCGATATATCATCATAAACACATGAATTTCTTAAGGAAGAAAATTTATACACTTCTGATGTGAGAAAATAGGGTATAAAATGCTACATCTTGTAAGCGATATGTTGTTGAACAGTGGTTTTTTATCATGAAATCTAACTTAATCACTCGGTCAGGACATGACAAATTAGTTGCTGAATTAAAACAACTTTGGCATGAAGAACGACCTGAAATCACCAAAAAAGTAAACTGGGCTGCAAGCTTGGGTGACCGCAGTGAAAACGCGGATTATCAATACAATAAGCAGCTCCTTAGAAAAATTGATCGCCGTGTACGTTATTTAGGAAAACGCTTAGAAGAATTAAAAATTGTTGACTACTCACCTGAGCAAGACGGCAAGGTTTACTTTGGCGCTTGGGTTGAAATTGAAAATGAAGAAGGTGAGCAAAAAACTTTACGTATTGTAGGAATCGATGAAATTTATGATCATCATCCGCAACATATCTCAATTGAGTCGCCAATGGCTCGCGCATTGCTCGGTAAAGAAGTCGAAGATGAGATTGAAGTACACACGCCATCAGGAAAAAAACTGTGGTATATCAATACAATTCGCTATGAAAAGACAGAAAACCCCGAAAATTAAATAGATTTGTGTTTATTTTGAGCGGTTGAATTAAAAATTAAATAAAAGATTTGCCAACTTGTGTTTTTGTTTATATTATAGCGCTCGTTGGAAGCGTGGCAGAGCGGTTTAATGCACCGGTCTTGAAAACCGACGAGGGTGTGAGTCCTCCGTGAGTTCGAATCTCACCGCTTCCGCCAAAATTCTTAATAAGCCCTTGTTTTTGCAAGGGCTTATTTTTTGTCTGTTATTTTACCCCTCATCCTACCCCACATTAAAACTTGGATTGGAATAGTTAAAATAAGAATAGTTCAGATGGCTTTGGATTGACGTTTAGATTCCTTTAAGCATTTTCTAACTTCATTTATTAATTTTCAAAACCTATATACAAGCACATGAATTGCAGCTTTCTTAATCGTTTGGATTCTTTAAAGCTAATATAGCGTCATGTGATGACGTACTTATCTTTTAATTATAGTGAGGTTGATTAGAATCCTAATTAAAGGAGGTTAGTCATATGAAAAAAGCTGTCGTGCATTTAATGCAAAATGAAGGCAAGGAAATTGTCTTGCATTGTCAACGTGACACAAACAATGAAATTATGAGAATTTTTGATTTAGAGGGTAATGTTTTGCCTTTCAATCAAAGAACCAGATGTGTTATTTGGAATGCTGAAGTTTGGTATTATTGAGTCACATATAAGAGCAGCATGAAGGGAATCATGCTGCTCTACACAAAATTTTTTATTTAACGATCATAATGAGCTTGCCCTCGCTCAATCTTAATACTCGACTCTTGATTTCGAATCCTAAACCAGTAATCGGGAACTGTGAGTTGAGTTTTTAATATATTTAATCTATTACCCACATGCACTTGATTAATATCATAGTAATTCTGCTCTTGTCCTGATAAAGGGGAGCAATACCTGAGTTCATTGTGTAAACCTCTCCTAATGCTACACGATCAAGATTTAAGTCTTTAAAGAAGGGTTCAACGGCATTGTAAAGAGGGGTATCTTTAAACGGAACTAAATCAGAAAACTTTTTCCGAACAAAGAATAGAAGTCTGATCGTACACGTCTGGTCTATATCGACTTCTTCCCTAGACAATATCCCTAATACACCATTTTTACGACGGTTACGCCAAACAATTTGGATAATTTGATTACTTTTTTCCTGTGCGATTTCATACGCTGACATATCTCTAAAGTCTAAATCTCCAAACGCAGATTCACGCCCATCTCGTAATTTGCGTTGTACCACTATTGAATGTACTTCAAATCGTTCTGTTTCCCCTAAAATGAATTCTAGAAAGCGATTGTAAGAACCCACACCACACGAATATTTATAACTCCAACGTCGATTTTCGGTTATAAATGCACGTGTTTGAATATGTACCTTAAAGTCTGCAAAACAGGTTTCGCAGATATGTTCTAGATATTGGTATTCACCTAAAAAAATATTATTAATGTCATGTTTAGACATTAACTGACTTAATAAATTAATTTCAGGGTGAATTAAGGCATTTTGAAAAACTCCATTTGTGTATGGGTTTATGACATTATCTTTAACGACCTGGAGTACTAAGTGTCCTAAATTAGTCACATATAAATTGGGAACGGAAGGGTGAGGATAGGCTGTTGGATTATTGGTAAATATCCTAAAACTTTTCCTTTTTTTTATCTGCTCAATAAGGTCTATATAGGCATATAAAGGTACGGAATACGGTTGTGTGTATAACTGGGGAGAATAGGCCTTGGTCACAAGATTGAGATAGTTGAGACCTTCTACCTTTTGCATAGTGCTGATTAAGTTCATATTATAGATTCCCTGAGTGAGTTAATTTGATTCTGTTGGTGGGTCTTGACGCCTACGGCCTGAACTGGCTTTGGGCTCAGGTAATTCACTCCGTTGAAATCGTTTACTATTTTTCAACTCAGAGAAAATAAAAAATTGATCAGCCTTACAGATGTATTCAAAGGTTTGAAATAAGAAGGCTTGTTTTTCTTTATTGGCATAATGAATCATGCCAATTGCACAGTATTTGTAGTTCTCCTTATCCATGTTGCAGATAAAAGTACTTCCTTGATTCTTAGTAATGGTTTTCCAGTAATCAGAGATATATTTAGCAATAGTGATATCTTCCCAATGTTTATCACCATCAAAGAAAAAATAAGCGTGAATATGAAATCCAGTAGCATGAGAGTATTCATATTGAAAGATATAGCCCTGTATATCATTTAAGAGTTTGTTGCTACGCCAGTTATTCTTGAACTTCCTCATACACTTTTTGATATAAACAAGATCATTACGTGAATATGGAAATTCCATGGTTGAAGCATGTTTAAGGAGAGTATGGATATCTCGCTTCAATGAAAAATCTACTCTTACCACCAGAACCCGAGCAAACTTAGCGATTAGATGGTTAAACAGCTCAATACAGGCGTTTTTATTCGCATTCTTTGTTGCATCTCTATCTCGAATTTTTTTCTTGTATTCAGCGCTAAGAACATATTCCTTCAGTTGTCCAGTGAACTGATTAAATAACTCAACATATTTTTGTGCGCTCACTTCGCTTCTGTTATTTATCGGGAGAAGACGAGCAAGTATAGCTAGTTCTTCAGGGGTAAACTGAGATTGAATATGCATCCAGGCTTTTACTTCTTCACTGTAAAAATAATTCTTAGAGAATTCATGGTGAAATGCTGAACGCAATTTTTCCTCAAGTGATTTCCATGTAGGTGGAAAGTGAACCCAATAACGCTTTACTGAAGAAAGGATTTTCTCCTTCTTGAGCTTAGCTATAGGTAGTTTGATTTTCTTACATTTATCGATTGCAGAGACGATATTCACACATATTTCCACTTCAGGATCTATCGCATGTAGAAACTTCCGTGATGATCCATCAGGTGCTGTAATATCTGTTGAACCTAGATCTGATCGAAGAAGGGCAAGTTGTTCCTCAAGTGTGAATGTACCTGCTGAATGGAGTAACTGGGACTTATTCATATATTTCTCGAAAAATGAGTGATCAAGAAATTTGGGCAATAGCTGTCTGTAGACACTGAGTGAAACAGTGCCTAGGTCTAATTGGATTAGAAAGGACAAGATGATTAAAGATATTTGGTTGTCTAAATTAAAAACTGAACTTCATTTGTGATCTGACTTGCTCTAAGCAGTCAGAGTCACAATGAATACATCTGAGTTAAGTGAGATATATCCAATACAGTTAGTTTCACTAGATACCCAATACATATAATCAATATTCTGTTTAATTAAATATTAGCTATTAAATATTAAATATATGAGTTATTTAATATGTATTTAATTAAATGATTTTAATACCTTTATTCAAACCCATAGCAAATAAATAAGCTTTGCACAAATTCATATCGTATTTACGTGAATGTGTGGATCAGTGGGATATACACACTTACGCCGTCATTTGTTGCTGATTACGTGCTTCAATTCTGGACTGAATCCATAACCGAACTTCACTTAATCTCCATCGGCTTAAATGACCAAACTTCACGGGTTTGGGAAAGGTAGGGTCATAACGACAGGATTTAGGATTAATACGATCGTAGATAGTTGATCTAGATAAGCCGGTAAGCTCTTCTAGGTCGGTGCGCTTGATCATCTTGAAGGGATCGGTAGCCTGAGCCATAAATTATTCCTCGTTTTTAAACAATTAAGAACATGCTGTACAACATAGGAATACTTTATCTTTTGAGAAATAGGGCGTCATTGTGCGTGCGCCGAAAGATTTTTGATTAGAGCTTTAGCCTCTTTCAAAATCAAAAAGAGCTTATTCTAAATAACACTATTTTTTCTTCTTACTCGACTTGTAGTATTTATTAACTGTGTCATAAAGTGATTGATTGGTATCATCTTGGATTTCGTACTTCCAGTGGTCAAAATGTTGGAAAATATTTTTTATAATTGATGAGGAGTCTTCTTGGATTAGTTCTAAATCCTTAATAATACGAATGCAGTTATTGATTCTGTCATCTAAGCGTTTAATTTGTAATGAATAATTTATTCCAGTCTTTATGAATGCCTCTTTAAAAGACTTCTTCCTAGGCAGGTAAATATAAGAAAAACTTCCAGCATTTTGAGCCCTTGTATATCGATTTCTCATAAAGACTAATT
>NZ_JABVBF010000156.1 GCF_013344765.1 Acinetobacter lactucae | reverse complement strand
AATCTTTCGCTTCACCGCCGTAAGTTTTTGCACAAATTGTTGCAATCGCAGCAGTTAAAGTTGTTTTACCATGGTCAACGTGACCGATTGTGCCCACGTTTACGTGTGGCTTATTACGTTCAAACTTGGCTTTAGCCATGATGATCTTCCTTTATAAACTACTCATGGAGGGTCACCCCATGAGCACTTGGTTTTTAACTAAGAAATTAGTTTGGGCTTATAGTAATCGAAAGATTACTCGTCGTCACCTTTTTTACCGCCAGCTTGGAATTTAGCGATGATGCCTTCAGCCACGTTACGTGGAGTTTCAGCATATTTAGCAAATTCCATAGAGTAAGTCGCACGACCTTGAGACATAGAACGCATTTGAGTCGCGTAACCAAACATCTCAGCAAGAGGAACTTCTGCACGAATTGCTTTTGTTCCACCAGGAAGATCGTCCATACCTTGAACCATACCACGACGACGGTTTAAGTCACCCATGATATCGCCCATGTAGTCTTCTGGAGTTTCTACTTCAACTTTCATGATAGGTTCAAGAAGGATAGGATCCGCTTTCATGAAACCATCACGGAAGGCATAAGAACCTGCCATTTTGAACGATAATTCGTCAGAGTCGACGTCATGGTAAGAACCATCGAATAATGTCGCTTTAATACCAACAACAGGGTAACCAGCCAATACACCATTCTTCATACGTTCTTGAATACCTTTGTCAACTGCGCCAAAGAATTCTTTAGGTACTACACCACCAACAACTTCTTCAACGAATTGGTATTCTTTACCAGCTTCTTCAACATCAAGCGGCTCAAGACGTACATATACGTGACCAAACTTACCTTTACCACCAGTTTGACGTACGAACTTACCTTCTTGTTCAACAGACTTTTTGATCGTTTCACGGTAAGCAACCATTGGTTTACCAATGTTAGCTTCAACACCGAATTCACGCTTCATACGGTCAACAATGATGTCAAGGTGAAGCTCACCCATACCAGCAATAATTGTTTGACCAGATTCTTCGTCTGTACGAACACGGAACGATGGATCTTCTTTAGCCAAACGACCTAAAGCGATAGACATTTTTTCTTGGTCTGCTTTAGTTTTTGGTTCAACAGCCAATGAAATTACTGGCTCTGGGAATTCCATACGCTCAAGAGTAATGATGTTTTTCTCATCACATAATGTATCACCAGTTGTAACGTCTTTAAGACCTACACACGCTGCGATATCACCTGCACGGATTTCATCAAGATCTTGACGTTCGTTCGCATGCATTTGCACGATACGACCGATACGTTCACGCTTAGCTTTAACTGGGTTATAAACCGGATCACCCTGTTTAAGAACACCAGAGTAAACACGTACGAATGTTAAGTTACCTACGAATTTGTCGTTCATGATTTTGAACGCAAGTGCAGAGAACGGAGCTTCGTCAGATGCTTCACGAGACGCTTTAGTTTCGTCTTTGTCGTCAAGGATACCTTCGATCGCTTTAACTTCTGTAGGTGATGGTAAGAATTCAATTACAGCATCCAACATACGTTGAACACCTTTGTTCTTGAATGCAGAACCACAAAGCATTACTTGAATTTCAGAAGCTAATGTACGAGCACGTAAACCAGCGATGATGTCTTCTTTAGAAAGATCACCTTCTTCTAGGTACTTGTCCATTAATTCTTCAGAAGCTTCAGCCGCAGCTTCAACCATTTTTGTACGCCATTCGTTAGACGTATCAACTAGGTCAGCTGGGATATCAGCATATTCAAACTTCATACCTTGAGATGCTTCATCCCAGATAATCGCTTTCATTTCGATAAGGTCAACAACACCCTGGAATGTATCTTCAGCACCAATTGGCACAACGATAGGAACAGGATTACCACCTAAACGAGTTTTAACTTGCTCAACAGCACGGAAGAAGTTTGCACCAGTACGGTCCATCTTGTTCACGAATGCTAAACGAGGCACTTTATATTTGTTCGCTTGACGCCATACAGTTTCAGACTGAGGTTGTACACCACCGACAGCACAGTAAACCATGCACGCACCGTCAAGAACACGCATAGAACGTTCAACTTCGATTGTGAAGTCTACGTGTCCTGGGGTGTCAATTACGTTGATACGGTGTTGTTCGAATTGGTTACCCATACCAGACCAGAAACAAGTTGTAGCAGCAGAGGTAATTGTAATACCACGCTCTTGCTCTTGTTCCATCCAGTCCATTGTTGCTGCACCGTCGTGTACTTCACCAATTTTGTGAGATACACCTGTGTAGAACAAAATACGTTCAGTTGTAGTTGTTTTACCTGCGTCAATGTGCGCAGAAATACCGATGTTACGGTAACGAGTAATTGGGGTTTGGCGAGCCATGATGTCTACATTCCTAAATGTTATATTTAAAACAGGACGCACCAATTAAATTGATGCGCGCGAATATCCAAACAGGCAACTTAAATACCTGCAAAGCCCCCACTTTGATAGAGAGCAATGTTGAATCGAGCTGCTGTACGCATGAATATTCTCCTGAATAAGGCCTGTTTTATCCGCTTAGAAACGGTAGTGAGAGAAGGCTTTGTTAGCTTCAGCCATACGGTGCACATCTTCACGTTTTTTGATTGCTGCACCTTTACCTTCAGCTGCATCAAGCAACTCACCAGCAAGACGTAAAGCCATCGTTTTTTCAGAACGCTTAGCAGCAGCATCTACTAACCAACGCATAGCTAAGGCAGTACGACGGGATGGGCGTACTTCCATAGGTACTTGATAAGTAGCACCACCAACACGGCGTGCTTTTACTTCAACCATAGGACGAACTTTTTCAAGAGTAGTCTCAAAAAATTCAACTGGGTCTACTTTGTTTTTTTCTTGAACGCGCTCTAAAGCACCGTAAACGATACTTTCTGCAATAGATTTTTTACCATCTTGCATTACGTGGTTCATGAATTTAGCGATTGTTTGGCTGCTAAATTTTGGATCTGGAAGGATCTCACGAGCAGCGACTACGCGACGTCTTGGCATTTTAATACACCTAATAATATGACACTTCAGGATGATCCAGCAGTTTGTACAAGTGTCATGTACACGACGCTGGCCTTACTATACGTCGCTTGAATTACAAATCTATGAAGAATTCAAACAAGCGAAACGCTAAAGGGCTTATTCGACTAGTTTCCTAGAATTACTTCTTAGGACGCTTAGTACCGTATTTAGAACGTGATTGATTACGATCTTTAACACCAGCACAGTCTAATGAACCACGAACGGTATGGTAACGTACACCCGGTAAGTCTTTAACACGACCACCACGGATAAGAACAACACTGTGCTCTTGTAAGTTATGGCCTTCACCACCGATGTAGCTAGATACTTCAAAACCTGAAGTTAAGCGAACACGGCAAACCTTACGCATAGCTGAGTTAGGTTTTTTAGGTGTAGTTGTATAAACACGTGTACAAACACCACGACGTTGTGGACAAGCCTTCAACGCAGGAACTTTGGATTTTTCAACCAAAGTCGTACGACCCTTACGGATCAACTGATTCGTTGTTGCCATATGGCAATTCTCCCGTTATTAAAAAACCTTAAAAAGAAAATACCTCTTTTTAAGGGCACATAATTGTAAGCCAAGATGCAAAAATGGTCAACACGGCAATACTTACCAAATGTTGACCATATCAATGTTTGACAGGACGATTTACAAATTTAAATGGAGGTTAGCTCCACTTTTTAAACCTCATCATTGTAAGCGTATTGTTAAGAGTATTTTTTATCTTCCAATATCTCGTCGTCATCTTCTGGGGTTAAAGCTGGCTTTTGCTCAGTATGCTCATGCTCTGCTACATGCTTGTCAGCAAGTTTTTCAAGACCCTGATGAACATTTTCCTGAATTTTTTCTTCACTCTTTTGGCCGTCAGTAGGCTTTAACACAATAGAAACTTTTGAAATCACCTCATGATTTTCTACTTTATGGTGATGAGCAGCCTGAATATTGCCATCTTCACCTATATTTAAAAGTCTTGGGCTCGCTTTTTGGATGAGTGTAACCGCAGCATAATAGGCTTGTAGCGGAGATAAATGCTCACTTGGATGTTCATTTAAATAATGTCTCGCAGCTCCAAAAATTGCTTGAGCTTTATGGCCTACATCTTCTTGTAACTTCCAGCTATATACCGCACTTAAAACAGCCCCAGCAACTGGCGTAAACTTACCAAAAGCAGACAGTTTAGGAATACGGTTTAACCATTCCCATTTAAACTCACCGTCTTCATCTGTTAGCCATTTTTTCAAAGTGTCTACATCTGTGGTTGACCCCAATACTTGCTGAAATTGATGAATATCTTGGGTTTCCAACATATTTCGTAATGTTTTTAAAGCCAACAAGAGGGTTTGCTTCTCTGCAATCAGACTAATATCAACTTCTTTAAAAATAAACTCGACAACATCTTGGTCAGTAGCTTCTAAAAGATCGAAGCCATGTGATCTTCCTGTCTGGTAAATAGTTCTTAAAACTAAAACTAATGAAACTGGAATATCTACTGCTGCACCCACTACCCCAGAAATACCTGTAATTGCACCTTGTACAGTCGCAATAAGTTTGTTTTGTTCGATAAGTGCCTGACTTAGTCGTTGAGAACGACCCGTATCTTTAGTTAATTCAAATAAATCTTTAGCACCAGCTTCTTCTAAGATTTTTTCAGTTAAGGTACTTTTCGAACTAAAGTCATTTAGCCAATCAAATAAATAACCTGAGATTTTTTCATCCCAATCCGGTGAAAGAAATGTTGCAACACCATTTACTTTTTTAAAATGTCGTCCAAACACCTGACGTGTGACTTTTGGTAAATGTTCTCTTAGCATTTGTTGAGGACTTTCATATTGCTCAACTTCAAATGGGCTTTTTGTTCTCGATCTACCTTCAACAGTTTTTCCAGTTGGGATTGGTTCAATTACCTTACTGACGTCACCTGATTGGTTCTGTTGTAAGATACTCAATCCTGTAGAACTGAGCTTTTTAGCCACTCCGAAGACCTGAGAAAACAAATTGTCAGATTGATTATTATTAAATTTTGTCATCAAGTACCTCGATTTTTTAATTTATCTAATTAGAGATAAATACTAGGTGGAATGTGGATTTATCTCAACTTGAATGTGTGTATTTTAGTTAACCCTAAATGCAACATACTATGTATTTAGTTATTTTTTTTAAATGTAAAATTGTCATAAAGATTTGCCATAAGAAATAAAAAACCTTTCTGCTATCATGTTAACAATGAAAAACATGAGTCTCGTTTTCTTACAGCTATATTCTCCTATTCATTTTCATAGCTGTTGATCACGATAGACTCTTATATATCACCATAAAGGGACCTGTAGATGAAACGTGTTGTAATCACTGGTATGGGTATTAACTCATGTATCGGTAACTCTTTAGAAGCAGTTACTCACTCACTTCAAAATGGAATCTCCGGGACACGTTTTAACCCAACTTATGCTGAACTTAATTTCAAAAGTCATGTCAGCGCTGCTGCAGAACAAGACTTTGATAATATCGACCGTAAATTAAAACGCTTCATGGGCGTATGTGCGATGTATGCATACAACGCTGCTGTAGCTGCAGTTGAACATGCAGGACTTACTCCTGAACAACTTGCTGGTAATCCACGTTATGGTATTGCAGGTGGTTCAGGTGGTGGCTCAACTGCTTCTGTTGTTGAAATGACAGAATTATTAGAGACTAAAGGCGCACGTAAAGTAGGTCCTTTTTTCGTACCACGTAACATGTCAAACACCATTACTGCAAACGTAGGTGTTGCATTTAAGCTACAAGGTATTTCACATACTATTACAAGTGCTTGCGCAACTTCTGCAGATGCAATTGGCTATGCATACAACTTAATTCAACTTGGCAAACAAGACCTTATGCTTGCTGGTGGCGGTGAAGAAGATCACTGGTCTCAAAGTTTATTGTTTGATGCAATGGGCGCACTTTGCTCTAAATATAACGACTCTCCAGAAACAGCATCTCGCCCATATTCAGCGGACCGTGACGGCTTCGTTATTGCTGGCGGTGGTGGTTTCGTAGTACTTGAATCACTTGAGCACGCACAAGCACGTGGTGCGAACATTTTAGCTGAAGTAGTAGGTTATGCTGCAAACAGTGATGGCGCAGATATGGTTGCTCCAAGTGGTGAAGGTGCTACACGTTGTGTATTAATGGCACTTGAAGAAGCTAAGCAACATGGAGTAGAAAAAATTGACTATGTAAATACACATGGTACTTCTACTCCAGCTGGTGACATTACAGAACTTAAAGCAATGGAGCGTGCATTTGGTGAAGGTAAAGTACCTCCTCTTAGCTCGACCAAATCGATGACAGGCCATAGCTTGGGTGCCGCTGGTGTACAAGAAGCTATTTACTCTGTACTAATGATGCAAAATGACTTTATTGCACCAAACATCAACGTAACTGAACTTGATGAAGGCGCAAAACCTTTTGATATCGTACTTGAAAAACGTGATGCAAAATTGAATACTGTAATGAGCAACAGTTTTGGCTTTGGCGGTGTTAACGCTTGCCTTATTTTCAAGAAGTGGGATGCATAATCCCACGTAGGATTATCGATGGATGCACCTTCTGATGCTTTTTTGTGGGTAAAAGCATTACATATTATTGCCGTGGTTTGCTGGTTCGCTGCTTTGTTCTACTTACCACGTCTATATGTTTATCATGCTATGAGTGAAGATGCTGCAAGTCATCAACGCTTTGAGGTAATGGAACGCAAGTTGTATCGTGGAATTATGTGGCCTTCGATGATTGCTACATTAATTACCGCCCACTTCCTTGTTGAGTGGGGTGATGCAACTCGACATTATCATGATGCAACATGGTTTTACCTCAAAGTTGGATTAGTGGCTTTATTAGTGATTTATCATTTGGTATGTGGCTATTATCGTAAAAAGCTCATCGGAAATGCTCACTATAAATCACATAAGTTCTGGCGCTTTTTTAATGAAATGCCAACCTTAATTTTATTTGCTGTTGTGATTTTAGTTGTTGTAAAGCCTCAGTTTTAGCTGGGGCTTTTGCTTTTCTTATCTAAGACTCCATTTATTGATTCTGATAAAATGTACAATCTATTCAAATAATTATATTTTTCAAAACAGAACTATAAAATTAATCAATATTCTACCTGTTTATTTAGCAATACCTAATCTATACTATGCTAAAGAAATAGATGAACTCATTTAATGGCAAAGCTATGCTAACTTTTAATGCCTTTAAACGCTTAATCCATACACCATTTATTCTTATTACACTTTTTATTTTCCGTCACTTAAAAAACTATCCCATTAGACATTTGACTGCTCAAGAAAAATTATTAGCACAAATGGTGTTCGGCGACATGCTCGATTGCGAACAGCCTAAAATCATTGCTACCCGTTATCTCCCTTGGCAGTCTCGCGGTATTTTTATGGCCCCCAATGGGAATATTTATGTCAATCCTGCTGATTACAGTGAAAATTACGCTTTAGAATCTAAGTTTATGCAGGGTATTTTTATCCATGAACTCACACATGTCATGCAATATCAAAAAGGCATTCATGTACTACTTAAAGGTGCTTTATTACAATCAGCCTATTACCTCAGCTTTAAAAGTTACAATCCCTACAAATATAGCTACCACCCTAACAAGGCATTTAGTACGTATAATATTGAACAGCAAGGCGAAATTGCGCGCGACATTTGCTCAGGAAAAATCCCGAATATTATCTGTTCACCTCAACTTCATTTGTAACTAAATAATCAATCTCGCTTTGAACATAACATTTTTTTGCGCAATGTAAATGAGAATTCTTATAAATCAGAAATACTTATCTAAACTATAAAAGTGCGCTTATTCAATTCAAATTATTGAAAAAAATAGAGTAGACTTATTCCAAATTAGCTTGTGATAAGGCAGTATACAAACAATAAAAATAATGAAGCCTGTTTCTATTCTATACAGAAAATCTCGTTATTTTTACGCAGAAAATATGGGATTGGTATATATTATTGATCTTGACATTTTTGTTTACTATTTTA
>NZ_JABVBF010000155.1 GCF_013344765.1 Acinetobacter lactucae | reverse complement strand
AATCTTTCGCTTCACCGCCGTAAGTTTTTGCACAAATTGTTGCAATCGCAGCAGTTAAAGTTGTTTTACCATGGTCAACGTGACCGATTGTGCCCACGTTTACGTGTGGCTTATTACGTTCAAACTTAGCCTTAGCCATGTTTATAGTCCTCGTTTACGTCGAACACAATTCTGAGCAAAAACCCAGCATCGACATATCGCCAAAAAAATCAAACACCCAATACTTGAAAAGCAGACTAATAAGCCTGCTTTTTAAATCTTTGTAGAAAAATCTACCAAACTGTATCTGGAGCTCTTATCGAGATTTGAACTCGAGACCTCTCCCTTACCAAGGGAGTGCTCTACCACTGAGCTATAAGAGCGATTATCCTTCGATGGAGCGGGAGACGAGGATCGAACTCGCGACATGCAGCTTGGAAGGCTGCCGCTCTACCAACTGAGCTACTCCCGCACTGTGTTGGTATATATACCACTTCAATCGAAGTTAATGGTGGTGAGAGAAGGATTCGAACCTTCGAAACTTTCGTAGCGGAGTTACAGTCCGCCCCCTTTGACCGCTCGGGAATCTCACCATATCACACTTATTTCAGTGTTGCTCTTTACTTCACAACTACACACCTTTAAGATGGTGCCGGCACACGGATTCGAACTGTGGACCTACTGATTACAAGTCAGTTGCTCTACCAACTGAGCTATGCCGGCTCTTCTTAGCGTTTCGTACGTTTCGTATCGGAACGGTGTGCAGTTTAGCAAAACTTCCAAACGATGCAAGCGGTTTTTTAAAAAAAACCGCTAAAAACTCATAAAATCAATCCGTTTGATGATAATTCAACCGCTTTGATCACTGCGCGAGCTTTTATTTGCGTTTCGTTCCATTCAGATTCAGGATTTGAGTCCGCAACTAGACCCGCTCCAGCTTGTACGTAGACCTTTTTATCTCGAATAACACAAGTACGGATTGCAATCGACATATCCATTTCACCGTGCCATCCTAAATATCCTACTGCCCCACCAAAGACACCTCTTTTCACAGGCTCAACTTCATCAATAATTTCCATTGCCCGAATTTTTGGTGCTCCCGATAAAGTACCTGCAGGGAAGGTTGCTTTAAATACATCTAGCGCATCAATATCATCACGCACTTCGCCTTGTACATTTGAAACAATGTGCATGACATGCGAATAGCGTTCAATCACCATTTGATCAGTTACTTGAACCTTCCCGATTTTAGAAACTCGCCCAACATCATTTCGACCAAGGTCAATCAACATTAAATGCTCTGCGATTTCTTTCTCATCAGAGAGTAAGTCTTTTTCTAAAGCGATATCTTCTTCTTTAGTTTTTCCGCGTGGTCTCGTACCAGCCAACGGGCGAACTGTCGCAATACCATTTTCAAGACGAGAGAGAATTTCAGGTGATGACCCTACAATATGGAATGGTTTTTTATCCGTAATTGTTTGACCTTGTACTAAGAACAAATAAGGCGAAGGGTTTAAATGACGTAAAGCACGGTAAACCTGTAAAGCCTCTCCATCAAAGTTGGAAACCATACGTTGACCAGGAACAACCTGCATAACATCGCCCGCACGGATGTATTCTTTAACCTTTTCTATGGTCTCAAGAAATTTCGCTTTACCTGTAATCGATTCAAAATGTGGGGGTGTATGCGGCTTAGCTTGCAAACTAACTGGTGTAGCCAACAACTGTTCCAATTGATCTAACTTTTGCTGCGCATCTTCATAAGCATTTGGCTGTGCTGTATCGGCATGAACAATTAAAAACAAAGTATCTTTAAGGTTATCAAAGACAATGACCGTTTTTGATAGCATTAACCACAAATCCGGCAATGTAATTGGATCAGCCGCAGGAACATTTTTTAAACGTGGCTCTATGTAGCGAACTGCATCATAGCCTAAATAACCAACCAGCCCGCCAGTAAAACTTGGTAAGTCTGGTAAAAGCTCAGCTGGTGGAACTGTAAATTGCTTCTGGAATTCACGAATATATTCAAATGGATCTAGACAATCTTCTTGTGTGATCGAACCATCAGCATGCTGTATAGATAAAACACCTGCATTGCATGAAAAAACTGTCGATTCACCCAAACCAATCATAGAGTAACGCGCCCAGTTTTCACCACCTTCAACCGACTCAAATAAATAAGCCTGTGTCTGGTCTTTAAAACGAGCAAAAACAGATAAAGGAGTTTCTGTGTCTGCTAAGCGTTGGCGATAGACTGGAATCGTGTTGTAACCTGAAGCCTTAAGTTGTTCAAATTGCGCTAATGTAGTCATGAATTATTCTCTAATATGGTTTCGATTTAAAAGGGTGTTTTTCTAGATTCGATTTAGACACGCCATCGAAAAACCATACGCTTATTCATGCTGTTCTCCATTTTATTCATTAGTTAATTAACTCAGCCAAACTATCAACAACTTGCTGAGGTTGGCAATCATAGATATTTTCTCCATGATTATAGCCATAGCTAACTACAATACAATCAATTCCCGCGCGACGCGCAGCCTCAATATCATTACTTGAATCGCCAATCATTAATGATTGTGAAGCAGATACTTTTAGGCTTTGCATGCAATGCAACAAGGGCAATGGATGAGGCTTTCTCTCAGGTAAGCTATCTCCCCCAAGCACAACTTGAAAATATGAAGAAAGTTTTAAAGCATCAAGCAACCCTTGAGCAAGTTGCACTGGCTTATTGGTAACGCATGCCATTTGTATATTCAAAGTTTTACAATGTTTTAAAAACTCAGTTACACCAGGATAAATTTGAGTATTTACACAGAGTTCGACACTGTATATATCGATAAATTTCTGTAATAAAATTTTATGTTGTTCAGGATCTAATTTTCCAAAAATATGAAGTAGAACACTTTCACAGAGTTTTGAAGCTCCTTTGCCTACCCATTCTCGTATTTGGACTTCTGTTACCTTTGGCCAACTTAGCGTCTCTAAACTTAAATTCATCGCCCGATACAAATCAGCAGCAGAATCAACCAACGTCCCATCTAAATCAAATAAAATTAAATTACGTTTATTTAGTTGTGCAACAGACATCTTTTTCTACTCAAAATTAAAAAGGCATGCGTTTAGCATGCCTTGATTGTAAAAGCAGCAATGGATTATTTAAAGAATAACCATGCTAATACAGCTAAAATTACTAAAATAATAATCGTGATTAAACCAACGGATGCATTTTTCTGTTGCTCTTTTTCTTCTGCAACACGAGAAACAGGCTCATCAAAAGCAATAGGCGTTTGCTGTTGTGCATTGATATCTACACCCTCTGGAATAGGTGCAGGTTTTGGAATAGAAATATTCTGTGGCATACCATCGCGACGAACTTCGACTTCTGCAGCACGCTCTGCAAGGCTCGGCATTCCTTGATCGCTTAAATCTGGAGAGGATGTCGGATTTACAGGCTCGGCTTCAATTTCAGGTAATTCCGTGATTTTCTGTGCAGGTGCGAATACAGAAAATTTAAAACTAGCGAACTGAACAATATCACCATCATGCAGCTGCTTTTCTTGTTCAATACGAATATCGTTTACAAATGTGCCATTCGATGAATTAAGATCTTGCACCCATAGCACTTGATCTTTTAAAAGCAATGCCGCGTGGCGACGTGAAATTTCAGCAGCTTGTAACAACACATCGGCATCTTGATGACGCCCTACTAACATATCACGATCAACACTAATTTCTTGGCCAGTAATTTCACCAGTAATTGCTTGTAGTTTCCAAGTCATACGTATGTCCCACTCATTTTTTATCAATCATAACATGCTACTGCTGTGCTGTGCTTGGGCGTAGTGTCGTTGTTGTTACTGTATTTTTAGTACGACTAACCTCAGGATCAGGCAACTGCAAGGTTTGCTTTTGAACCGCTGGCTCTACTGCTACAGGCGTGGTTACCGTCGAGGTTTTTCCACCCGAAGGAACCTGTTGATAATTTTTTGACTGAGGAGTAATACTTGGTGGTGTCATTTTTTGATTATAGACATCATCAACCTGCTCAGGCAGTTTGGCAAAGTTGCCATTTTTATCCATAGCTAATTGCAAGCTGTAAAGCTGGTTATAGCGCTGCTGAGACAAACGACGCACATCATTTGCATCACCCACAATTGTTGGATGAATAAAGACAAGAAGATTACGCTTAATATTACTTCTATTATCTGATCGGAATAATCGCCCAACATATGGGATACTACTTAATCCAGGTATACCTTGTCTTGAGAGTGACGTATCATCCGACACCAAACCACCAAGCACCACCGTCTGTCCATGTTCAGCCAAAACAGCCGTTTTAATAGCTCGTTTACTTGTCACCAAATCGGTTGCTTGTCCACGGCTATCCTGAACAGCAGAGACCTCTTGCTCCACTTCTAAACGCACCGTCCCACCCTCACCGATATGTGGAACGACTTTTAATGTCACACCAACATCTTTTCGCTCAACAGTTGTATAAGGATTAATACCTGTACTATTGGTAGTAACCGATCCCGTTACAAATGGAACATTCTGACCAACAACAATATAAGCCTCTTCATTATCCATCGTCACAATGGATGGTGTCGAAAGCAAATTTGATTTGGTATTAGTTTTAAGCGCTTGAATTAACGCACCATAAGCCTTACGGGAATTCTCAAAATTACCCAGAGCCAAAGTTGCACCATTACCTTTATTAGCACCACCAGCGATAGCGGACGCAGCCCCAGCTGAACCACCCGACAAATAGCCAGCAGCAATAGAAGATAAACTAGCACCTACATTACTAAAGCTAAGTAAACCAATCCCACTTGATAAATCACCTAGCGCCCATTGAATGCCAAGTTGATCTGCATCATCTCCTGATACTTCAATAATCGCAGCTTCAATAAGGACTTGCTGACGGCGAACATCAAGCTGCTGAATAGCAGATTCAATTTCGCGCATTAATTGAGGATCTGCCTTAACCACTAACGAGTTTTGGGCATTATCCGCAATAATGCTCACACCATTTTGGCTAAAGCTAGAGATACTGTTCTGATTACTATTATTTGAATTACCATTTAGATTAATAGATGGCGTAGAAATTGAGCTACCATTTGAACCAGAAGTGTTTGATCCAGAATTCTGGTTATTACCCATCAAATTATTGATGGGATTCGATGAGTTAGAAGAATTATTATTACTATTTGATGAAGAAACGGCCTGTCCTGTTACGAGGCCTTGTAAAATTTCAGACAAGTTTTTTGCACTTGCATATTTCAAGCGAAAAACTTTTAAGCCCCCCAAGCGATCAGCCGAAGGCACATCCAGCATTTCAATCATGTGGCGAATGCGCTTACGCGTTTCAGGATCACCCTTAACTAAAATACGATTGGTTCGATTATCTGCAATAATACGAATACGTGCACCGTTAAAATCTTTAGATGCTCCAGTAGCACTCATGGCCTCAAGTTGAGTAATGATTTCTTCCGCTTGGCTAGACTGAAGGTTTATTGCCTCAATATCATTCTGGCCAGTACCATCTAAATTACGAATAATATTTTCAAGTTGGTAGATATTTGCCGCACGGTCCGAAACAATCAGCGCATTAGTCCCTGCAATCGCAGCCATATGCGCAAATTGTGGCATTAAAGGACGAAGTGCTGGAATCAAATCATTAGGATTGGTGTTTTCAAGCCAAATGACTCGAGTAACAATCTGATCACCACGCAATTTATTTCGCGAATCGTAAGGAATTCCCGAGTTTTTAACATTGCTATCCGGAACCAATTTAATGGTATTCCCCGAAGGAATTGCTACCACCCCATTCACATTTAAGACCCCAAGAAACAGGTCATAAACTTCATTTTTATTGAGGGGCTTATTCGATATTACTGTGACATTGCCACGCACTCGCGGATCTACTGCAAAGTTTTTACCCGTAATGTCCGCTACTTCATTAATAAATGCAGTTAAGTCAGCATCACGTAAATTGATCTTCCATGTTTGGGCATAGACGCTGCTGCTCACTGTCGCAATCAATGGGGCTGCTGCAAGTAATGCCCAAAGTGGACGTTGATGATTCAATAAAGCCATAACTTGCGATAATTCCTAACTCTTATGGTGACGTGTTATCACTAAAAATTTTGTTGTATGGTCATCACTTGATCACCACGTTTTATTTCTATTTTCACTTGCCCAGCTCGACGAGCCTGTTCAAGTAACTGCACATCCGTTTGTCCCTGCCCAACCGTTTGACCGTTTAAAGAAACAATCCGATCACCCGGCCTTAAACCTAACTTATTTCGAAGCGCTGTGGGTGTACGTTCTGTAACTTCAAAACCTTCACTAGAGTTCCCACTAACGCCCATGTCACGCAGATATTGTTCACGGTTGCCTTGCATTTGCTGAATAGCCTGTCCTAATGCCTCTTGAGTCGTATTGACAGGTGCCGATGACTGAGGCGCAGTAGCAGCAGGTTGTGAGGCATCTGGCGTCATAGGCTGATATAAACCATTTGGCAAATCTTTAAACTGAAGTTCACGAGTACTTCCATTACCTTGACGCAATATCACGTGATCCCAATAAACTTCCGCCAACTGATAAGAGGTAGAGCCTATTGTTTCTCCTACCCGATATCGATCAGCAATATTATCTAGCTTAATAACAGCCGAGGAAAAACGATTTGGATAACCCAGCATCACACCTTGTAATTCTAGGTTGACATTTTCCTGAGCTGCATTGGCTGAAGGTTCATTAAAAAGCGAAAAAGTACTAATGTTAGGAATTTGTGGCTGCTGCGATCCTAACTCTACCCGATCAAATTGCATCATTTGAGGAGGTGCAATTACCCACCAAAATAATGAAGCTAATTTCCAGCATAGCCATAGAATTAAAACGGCAAATACAACCACACTTAACCGATCTAATTTTTGCCATTGTAGGTGCTGTAATTTTTCAATCCATACTTTCATTAGTTACCCCCTTGTATTAAGGGTTGACGAGAACTAATGACAAACGTATCTAAACCAGCTTTTCCATCATAAGATGGAATATTGAGCAATAATCTTTGCGTGAGCTGCACATCAAGCATCATATTGGCATCTAATAAAAGATTCGCCATTTTTTGACTGCGTTGATCACGTATATCAACTTGTAACTGACCATTTTGATCCGTTAATTGCCCACTTAAAGAAGGCATATTCATACGGTCTTGACGATCACCAATATTATAAATTAAAGCACCGCCACCCCAATGCAATTGACCATCAACTGCAGCGAAACCCTGCTCTTTTTTATAATTAAACTCAATGTCTTTCAGTTGAATACTATTCGCAGGCCATTGCCAATTCACCACTTGTTTTAATGTTTCAGGTGCAATCTGACCATTCATAGCTTTTACAATTACTTTTTTCCCCACACCATAACCCATTACCCCAGATAGTTGGGTATTTCCACTATGGATATCTACATTAGCAGCGAACCTTAATAAAAATAGGTCTAGAGGTCTAGTTTTCCAATGAATCGAGCCTCTCAAAGTACCGCGCCGCCAATCTGCTTGGCCTTGCCAGATATTTCCACTTACATTGTGTAGAGTTTGATTATTCTTTGAAAATTTAGAAATAAGCCACGTCGCCGGGATCTGTAAAATAATAAAAATTAAAAATGCAATGAGGGCAAAAAACCACCACTTCCATTGCTTAGACTTTTTCTTCATTCAGCCTTACCAACATGCAAATTATCATCCTTATTTTGAGAGTAGCTCCCTAGTCTGACATTATGCATACTTTTTCAACATCGCCAATTCACTTCATATAAAAAAACCAAGCAATCAGGCTTGGCTTCGGTATTAAGACTATAAGTTGAACGTATGACAAAATCATGAAAGCCTGGAGCTCAATGAACTAAATGTACATTTGATCCCAACAATTCATTTAAAGACGAATTGAAACACTCAATTTTTTAAATAATATTTATAGCAAAATTTTGAGATATTTTTATACATAAAAAAGCCAAGCAAATTTGCTTGGCTTTTAAAACGACAATACGATTAGATTAAGAAATCTTCAAGTTTTGCGCCTTTTTCAATTTCAGCAACTAACCAGCGTGGTTGTTTACCGCGACCAGTCCAAGTCTCTTC
>NZ_JABVBF010000154.1 GCF_013344765.1 Acinetobacter lactucae | reverse complement strand
GGCAAATATTCCTCAAGTGATTTAACTTTAATCAAATTTAAATTATTATTTAATTTTCAAATACTTAAATAAAAATATCTAACTTAAATTATCTTATTAAAACTCAATTTGGTTAAATATAAATCATATTTATGATTTTGATGAACCCTATTTATTATAAAAATTGTCTTGTCAATGCAAAATTAGTCTAAAATATAGAGTGTTTGCGATAATCCCAAGTCATTTTTATTTTTTTCGAAGTTCTCTAATTTTGAGAATTTACATTCGCATTTATATCCATTTTGTCTGGATACGCTGTCTAGGTTTCCTCACACCTTAAGTGACTCAAATAACTTATTTTAAGGTCCCCCTTACATGAAAAAGTTTTTGAAATACCTTCTGGTATTAATCATTCTTATTTTAATTGCAGGCATTGCATTCTTGTTTAGACCAACAACGTCAAAACAAGTTGAAACTGCAAAAGATGAGCCAGTTGTTGATGCTGTTCTTGTTGGCGGCGGCATCATGAGTGCCACTCTCGGTACTTATTTGACTGAGCTTGAACCAAACTGGCAAATTCGTATGTACGAACGTCTTGACCAAGTTGCTCAAGAAAGTTCAAACGGCTTTAACAATGCCGGAACAGGCCACTCTGGCTTTATGGAAATGAACTATACCGAAGAGAAAAACGGTAAGATGGAAATTGCCAAAGCTGAAAAAGTTGCTTCTCAATTTGAAGTCGCTAAACAGTTCTGGTCATATCAGGTAAAACAAGGCGTTTTAGCTGAACCTAAATCATTCATTAACCCAGTTCCTCACATTGCTTTCGTTTGGGGCGATAACGTTCAATTCTTAGAAAAACGTTATGCTGCCATGATTCAAAGCCCGCTGTTTAAAGGCATGAAATTTACTGAAGACCCAGCTGTAATTAAACAATGGGCGCCTTTAGTGATGAATGACCGTGACCCTAGTCAAAAAGTTGCAGCAACCCGTATGGATGTTGGCTCTGACGTAAACTATGGCTCAATCACTAAACAATTAGTGAGTCATTTAAATCAAAACCCGAATTTCAAATTACAGACATCAACTGAAGTGACTGGCATCAGCCAAAATGATGACAAAACTTGGACTGTGTCTTTCAAGAATTTGAAAACTGGTAAAGTAGATCACGTTAAAACACGTTTTGTATTTATCGGTGCAGGTGGTGCAGCAGTTAAATTATTGCAACTTACTGGTTTACCAGAAGCTAAACAATATGCTGGTTTCCCTGTTGGCGGTGAGTTCTTAATTACGGACAACCCAAAAATTACTGCAGAGCACACAGCAAAAGTTTATGGCCGTGCTGAACTTGGTGCGCCTCCAATGTCTGTACCACACATTGATACGCGTTATATCGACGGTAAAAAATATGTATTGTTTGGCCCATTTGCAACCTATTCAAACAAGTTCCTGAAAAATGGTTCTCAGCTTGACTTACTTGCATCAACCAACAAAAACAACGTTTTACCAATGACGACTGTTGGCTTGGAAAACCTTGATCTTGTTAAATACTTGGTTAGCCAAGTCATGATGTCAGATGAAGACCGTCTCAATGAACTTCGTAAATACTACCCAGATGCGAAAGCTGAAGATTGGCGTTTAAGCCAAGGTGGTCAACGTGTTCAGATCATCAAAAAAGAACCGGGCAAACCTGCAACGCTTCAATTCGGTACAGAAATCTTTGCTTCTAAAGATGGTGCTGTAACTGCATTGTTAGGTGCATCTCCTGGTGCTTCGACTTCTCCATACATTATGCTTAACTTGCTTGAAAAAGCGTTCCCTGAGCAAACTGAAGGTAAGTGGAATCAGAAGCTTCATGAAATTGTAGTGTCTTATAAACAAGACTTGAGCAAAGACCCTGTGTTACTCGACAAAGTTCGTCAATACACAAGTTCTACGCTTGGCTTGAACTATACATCTCCGTTCAAAGCTGCAAACGATGAAACTGCTGCTGCCCCAGTTGCAAAAGCAAACTAAATTTGACGATGTATAAGTAAAATATCAAAAGGATGAATTTCGATTCGTCCTTTTGTTTTTTAAGCTCCAACTTGAGATATTTAGATTCGCTATGACGCCTTTAAACTTATCATCTCGCCTCTTATCCTTTGGTTTTAAGCTCGTGCTTGTTTTGCTACTGGCTTATCTTTTGGTAAGCGGGTTTTATATGTGGATGATTGGCGGTACAGCCATTTATGTCAGCTCAGCCGTATTACTTACTCTAACTGCTTATGCATTTAAGCTCGGTAAATATCAAAAGCTATGTTCTGTTTTAAATGTGCTGATGAGTACAGTGGCGTTATATTTCAGCACTGCTCATTTATTTTTCTCCCCTGTTCAATACTTTATATTTTTACCTGCCTTATTTTTTGTTTTATTGGCTTTTGCTCGCCTCAAAAAAATTCAAAGATTATATAAAGTTTTAATATTCATTAGTTTATTGATTTGGTCAGGCATACATTTTACGCAGCTTGAGCAACTTAATGCCTATTATAAAACGCAGCACACAGGTGAAAGTTGGCAGCAATATGGCGCGCTATAAAATCGTTTTTTATTCTAGATTTTCAATTAAAGATATTTTCATTTTCACATGAAGTTCATCAGTAAAACTGAACATCGTTTACAGAATTCCTCTTAAGAAAAAATATTCATAACAATCTAATTTATTTAGAAATATATCGAGCATATTCGCGATTGAACACAATTCATCTACACGTTAGATTAGCTGAATTATTTTTCTCCCTTTATGTTGTAATTTATGAAGATTTTAGATGGCGGTTTAGGCCGTGAATTGGCCCGTCGTGGCGCTCCATTTCGTCAACCAGAGTGGTCTGCGCTTGCACTTATTGAAGCACCTGAAACAGTAAAAGAAGTACATCTCGATTTTATTAAGGCTGGTTCAGAAGTCATTACCACTAACAACTACGCAGTTGTGCCATTTCACATTGGACAAGAACGCTTTGAAACTGACGGCGTGCGTTTAATTAAAGTTGCCATCGAACAAGCAAAAAATGCAGTTAAAGAAAGCGGCAAAAATGTCAAAATTGCAGGCTGCTTGCCGCCGTTATTTGGTTCTTACCGTGCAGACTTGTTCCAACCTGAACAGGCTAAAAACCTTGCTGAGCCAATCATTAACACCTTGGCACCAGAGGTAGATTTTTGGCTCGCTGAAACCCAATCGTGCTTAAAAGAAGTCGAAACGGTACATGCGTTATTACCACAAGATGGTAAAGACTATTGGGTGTCATTTACGCTGCAAGATGAAATTAAACAAGAACAAGCACTACTTCGTTCTGGCGAAAACATGCAACAAGTGGCTGATTTCATCAAACAATCAAATGCCAAAGCAGTGTTGTTTAACTGCTGCCAACCTGAAGTGATCTTGCAAGCAATTAATGAAATTAAAGGGCTTATTCCTGAATCTGTACAAATTGGTGCTTATGCCAATGCTTTCCCACCGCAAGATGAAAGCGCTACTGCCAACGATGGTCTGGATGAAATTCGTAAAGACTTAGATGCTCCAGCTTATCTTGATTTTGCTAAACAATGGCAACAAGCAGGTGCAAGTTTAGTAGGCGGTTGCTGCGGTATTGGACCAGAACACATTGCTGAACTTTCTCAATTTTTTAAAGAATAAATACCATGTCTGCTGCCAAAATTGGATTGTTGTCGCTTACAGCGCTGGTATTTAGCTCTATGGTGGGGTCAGGCGTTTTTAGCCTTCCCCAAAATATGGCTCAGGTTGCCAACGGCTCTGCCCTTCTTGTTGCATGGCTCATTACCGGAGTCGGCATTATTTTCTTGGCTCTCACGCTGTTACATTTAACCCGTCAACGACCAGACCTTGACGGTGGCATTTATAACTATGCGCGCGAAGGCTTTGGAGACCTGATTGGTTTTTGCTCGGCTTGGGGCTATTGGTTGTGTACCACCATTGGTATTGTGGGTTATGTGGTGATTGCCTTTTCCGGCGTCGGCATGTTTACCGACAGCAAAGACCACGTTATTTTTGGTGAAGGCAATACGCTCTACTCACTGATTGGCTCAAGCATTTTTGTATGGCTGGTGCACTGGTTAGTGAGTCGAGGCATTAAAGAAGCGGCAATTGTGAATTTACTGGCAACCATTGCCAAAATTATTCCAATGGTGGTTTTCATCTTCTTTACTTTCATTGCCTTTAAGTTTGATTTATTCAAACTCAACTTACATGACTTTTCTTTGCAAGTTCCGCTTTGGCAGCAAGTGAAAGACCTGATGTTGATTACCCTTTGGGTATTTACGGGTATTGAAGGTGCTGTGGTTTTATCATCACGTGCAAAAAAACGCCATGACATTGGTAAAGCGACCATTTTAGGTGTGTTACTGGCGTTAACTTTTTACGTGATGGTAACCGTATTGGCTTATGGCGTGGTGAGTCGTGAAGCGCTTGCTGGCATGCACAACCCATCTATGGCGACCATTTTGCAGCAACTGATCGGCTTGCCGGGTACCATCATTATTACCATCGGGTTGATTATTTCCGTTGCATCGTCTTATTTAAGCTGGACTTTGTTTGCCACTGAAATTCCATTTTTGGCTGCAAAAAATGGTGCATTTCCTAAATTATTTTTAAAGAATAATCAGAACAATGTACCCATTTCATCGCTTTGGCTAACGACGCTTGTCGTACAAGGCTCACTCATTGCCGTATATTTTTTC
Source organism: Acinetobacter lactucae (assembly GCF_013344765.1). Taxonomy (GTDB): domain Bacteria; phylum Pseudomonadota; class Gammaproteobacteria; order Pseudomonadales; family Moraxellaceae; genus Acinetobacter; species Acinetobacter lactucae_A. The sequence continues at coordinate 3,708 of NZ_JABVBF010000154.1, read as the reverse complement.
AATAAAAACTATACCCAGCTTTTATTGATTTCATCGGTCATGATTTTACTGCCTTATTTTCTGGTGTCGGCTTTTTATCTGAAAGAGTCCTTTCGCCATAAACGCACGCCGCATATTGCGATTGCAAGTGTCGCTTCAATCTATGCACTTTGGTTGCTCTATGCAGCAGGTTTAGACTTACTACTCTTGTCTGGCGTGTTGTATTTGGTCGGCTTGGTTATTTTTTCAATCAGCTATTTTGAGCATAAAAAATCGCTCAAACAAAACCAGCTTAATTAATTATTTCAACCACTGTTGACTCAGTTCAGCAGTGGTTTTCTAAAAACAAAAATTTCTATTTTGAAGGCTGCGTCTGCTTTAAGTGTAATCGCAAAATACGGCGTAATTCTAAAATTGCCTCAGGGGTGGTTTGAATCGAATGTCCACCTTTAATGATCAACTCCGACTGCTCCCCACCCAAATGCGAACTTTGATAAGGCACAATCCCATCACTGCTTTTTAACTTATCTGCTGTCCCGTTAATATTGCCCATAATTGAGTGATAGACTACTTGTGGCGATGGTTGAATAGCGTGGGTAAGCTGCATAAAGTTAGAAGAACGACTTAAATCACTTGCTCCATTTTCAATTATGCCTTTTCTAAGTTTAGTATTTTTTTCATCTCTCATTTCAACTGCAATAAAAAAGTCCGCAGGTATACGGATAATTCGGCGGGCAATTTGGGTAAACCATCGGTCAGCATAGTCCGTACCACGATGTGGTGCCGAAACAAATACAACTCGATTAAAGTATGGCAATGCTTTGAACTGAAAACGCTCACGAATTACCGGATTTTCTTTTAAGCGCTTTAACTGTGCTTCATTCATTTTTTGTATGGCTAAATCGGAAACATCAGCATTACTCACCAATAGGCGGCTAATGACTCCGCCCATACTATGCCCAACCAATACCGCATCATCTGCCGCATAGCTGTCTTTGGCAATGTTTTGAAAAGCCTGATTCAGTAAAGAATAAATCTGAAAACGACTTTCAATAATAGGCATATTGGTTGAATAGAACACCTGCCAAACTTGATAGTTTTTCCTTAATTCGGCATCACCCATAATGTCATTGGTTAGACTCACCCACGCCTCTGGGCTACTTGCTAAACCATGAACAAACACAATGATTTTCTTATTTGGGTTAAAAGGTTCCAGCATATATAAATGCGGCATGATCAAATTGGTTTCTTTATTAATTAAAGACCAATAGCCTGCTGCACCTAAATTATATTTCGATAGCCACAGCCCATAAGGTGCCGAATAGTTTGCAGTGAGCGGATAGTCCACGCCTTCAACCTTTACACGATCTTGTCGATATGGATCGAACATCGCAATTTCTAACTCCGCCCCAGCAATCACCTGATCGGCTGTAGCTTTTTGTTTTGGATAAGCAATCGCAGTAACCGGAAAGAAGCGCGGTAAATGTATGTTTGGATTATTCTGGTGAACATAAAAAGCATCGGGGTCTAAAATGAAGCCATGATTTACATCATTTTCTTTACGCCCGACAATAAACTCTGCCCCTAAACCATCCTTACGGTTGACGGTATTAAAGCCAGAAAAGTTCATGTTATAACTTGAGCGAAAAGTATCGACATCAATCTTTTGTACATCTAATGCATGGTCAAAATTGACGTGGTACTCATGCCCATCTGCTTTAAGCAATGGTGGAAAACGATGCGTATTTAAATGATTAAAATACGTGGTCATAAGCTTCGACAAGGCAACGTTATAAAAAATACGTACCTGATTTTGGCGATGGTCAAATACCCGATCGAACGGCGACTCTTCCGAGTCAAACAAATAGACATAGCTATAGCGCAAGCTTTTATCAAACAGCGCTAACTCTTGCTCAAGGCAACTGCTACTTTTATTAATAACATTACACTGGCTGCTACGCCCAACGTCTAAAGCCTTGGCTAAATAAATTTCACTCAGCGCAGCATAGCGTTCTTCTCGGCTGCTATTTTCGGACAGACTCTGAATTTTATTTAAACAATCATCAAAATTTTGCAGACAAGTTTTTTCATTTTCTTTAACCAAATACAGTAAGTTTTGAGTTTGATGGCTTAAGGTATTTGCGGTCAAAATACTTTCATTTTTACTATTTAAAGCACTGCTTAAATTAGTTTCTTTCAAATGAATAACCTGACAGCCACTGAGCAAAGCCATTATTGTTATCAATGAATAATGGTAAGACTTTGTCATTCTGCATTCCTTAATCGAATGTATTCCCCATCTGGTCATTATGCCTGTAAAGCCGTGAACGAACAATTTCGGCTCAGCTTCTGTTTATCTTTATTGCGAAAAAGCCTGAACTCATTTTAATTCAGGCTCATTTGTTATTTTTTCAAATCAAGCTTGGTTGAACTTTTGCTGTGAAGCTAAATATGAAAAATACAAAATGGGTAAGATAAACGGCGCTACACTCCAAAAATCAAAATAGACATAAAGTACCGCTCCCAAGAAAGCACCAATGACAAACCCTATTACAATACTGGCACTTTTTAGAAAACTAGCCCGATTGGCTGCGTTATTGTTTTTTAGTAAGTTGGCAATATCAATACCGAGCTGGGTAGTGTTGCCAGTCATCATAGTACTAGGGCTAATATTTTTAATGAGGGTTTTGCTTGAAGTATTACGAATAGCCAAAGCAATTAAACCCAGTCCTCCTGTTACCGCAACTGTTAGTGCATCCGGATCTTTAAATGGCTCAAAGTAAAGTCCTGCCACCATGAAGGCACATAGAAAAATAGCTTCAAATAAAAATAAATAAGACAGTGTTTTATGCTTGACCTGACTACGGTCAATTAACAGTTTGGTAATCACCACTGTCAAAATAAATAGCGGGATAGCTGCGAGCTTTATCCACAAACCAGAGCCGCCTTTAACCATTGCAGCCCCTGCTAACACCAAGTTTCCCGTCACATGCGCGGTAAAAAATCCAAACAAGGCAATAAAGCCGATAGTATCAATCGCCCCACCCACCATGGTCAGCAAAACAGGATCTCGACATATTGCCCAGGTACTTTCTGTCTCTTTTTGAATTGGGGTATCTGCCATATAAAATATCCTGTTAAATTAAAATCTTAAAGTAATTAAGTTGTATATAAATGATTTAAAAATGAATAATGCTAAAACGTTTATGAAAGCAAAAAACGATGTAAAAAAATAGGGTGCGTAATGTCGTAACACTGTCTTTAAAATGGCAACAATCAAAATTGAATATTTTTAAAACAATAAACTGTTCTCAGCTTCAAATCAATTTGACCTCTAAAACTGTTCTAACTATGATGAAGCCGTGAGTTTTTCCAGTATTTAGCATGAATTCGATTGTGCTAAGTGATTGATAAAGAAAACAACAATGACGAGAAGGAACATGTCTTTTTATAATTTTTTAATTTTTTTAGGTGGATTATTATTTGTATCGATCACCTCTGCTGGCTATAAAAGCAATGCACATCGTGATTTCTATTTAAAATGCATAGCGGCAGGCCATAGCCGATCAAGCTGCACATGTATTTATCACCGTTTAGAGCGCCAATACTCTCCTAAACTTATGAATAAACTTGGAAGTTTAAGTTTACAAAGCCCCGAAGTACCGCGTGATTTTGTAAAAACCATGATGCGTACTATGCAACAGTGCAGATCATAAATCTTGCTTAAAT
>NZ_JABVBF010000153.1 GCF_013344765.1 Acinetobacter lactucae | reverse complement strand
AAAAATTGATAAATTTAGTTAAATAGTGCTTTTTCACGCTGTAAAGTTTGATATAACTAAATACGCTTTAGAAAAACAAGATAGTGAGATTTTTTGTCTGTTAACAAAAAGTCTAGTTTCAGTATCTTTAAATATTGAATAAATTATTGGGAATCCTAGTTAGAATTTTAATATTTCCTTTATAGAAAAATTTATCTTTGTCAATAGTCTTGCAAGGGAAAATGCTTACTATTTAGGAATGTGATATTAGTATTCAGCTTAATTTAAATCGGTATACTAGGATTCTCTTGGTATAAAAAGTAGCAACTTCAGGAAAGACAATGACTGCACGTATTCAAAAAGGCAAGTTAGCGATTGCTAAAGAACTTTACGATTTTATCGAAAATGAAGCTTTACCAGGTTCTGGTTTAGATAGTGAAACTTACTGGAAGAACTTTGAGCAAGTTGTTGTCGATCTTAGCCCAAAAAATAAAGCATTATTGGCTAAGCGTGATGAATTACAAGCAAAAATTGATGAATGGCACCGTAACAACAAATTTGAATTAGGTGCTTATAAAGCGTTCTTAACTGAAATTGGTTATTTATTACCAGAAGTTGAAGACTTCCAAATCACAACCGAAAACGTTGATGAAGAAATTGCATTATTGGCAGGACCACAGTTAGTTGTGCCTGTACGTAATGCACGTTATTGCTTAAATGCAGCAAATGCTCGTTGGGGTTCTTTATATGATGCACTTTACGGCTTCGATGTAATTTCTGAAGAAGGTGGAGCTGAAAAGGGCAAAGGATATAATCCGGTACGTGGCGCGAAAGTGATTGAGTTCGCTAAGAATTTCTTAAATGAAGTTTTCCCGCTTGCTCAAGGTTCGCATGCAGATGCAACAAAATATGCGATTGAGCAAAATAAACTCGTTGTAACTTTGAAAGATGGTTCAAAAACAAGTTTAGCTCATGAAGCTCAATTTGTTGGTTTCAATGGTGAACAAGCAAATCCTTCAGAAGTCGTACTATTAAGTAATGGTCTTCATGTCATTATCGAAATTGATCCATCTAGCCCAATTGGACAAACTGATTCAGCTGGTGTTAAGGATTTAACCTTTGAAGCGGCAGTGACCACAATTCAAGATTTAGAAGATTCTGTTGCTGCGGTAGATGCTGAAGAAAAAGTTGAAGGTTACCGTAACTGGTTAGGTTTAATGAAGGGTACACTTCAAGAATCTATTGAAAAGAATGGTAAAACGATTGTTCGTGACCTAAATAAAGACCGCGAAATTAAAAACTTAATTGGTGGTACAACAAAACTTCATGGTCGTTCACTTATGTTACTTCGTAACGTAGGTCACTTAATGACTAACCCAGCTATTTTAGTAGATGGGGAAGAAATTTTCGAAGGCATTATGGATGCATTGGTAACACCATTGTTATCAGTTGCTGATATCCGTAGTACAAACGAAAATAAGAACTCACGCAAAGGCTCTATGTATATTGTTAAGCCAAAAATGCATGGTCCAGAAGAAGTTGCGTTTGCTGTAGAGTTATTTGAACGTGCTGAACAGGCGATTGGATTACCACCTAAATCGTTAAAAATCGGTATTATGGATGAAGAGCGCCGTACATCTGTAAACTTGAAAAACTGTATTGCTGCTGCTAAAGACCGTACCATCTTTATTAATACTGGTTTCATGGACCGTACGGGTGATGAAATCCATACTTCTATGGAAGCTGCGCCAGTTGTTCGTAAAGAAGCTGTTAAAACACAAAAATGGATTGCTGCTTACGAAAATCGTAACGTTGCAATTGGTTTGAAATGTGGTTTACAAGGTAAAGCACAGATTGGTAAAGGCATGTGGCCAAAACCAGATAGCATGAAAGATATGTTAGCAACCAAAGCTGCACATCCAAATGCAGGTGCTTCATGTGCTTGGGTTCCATCTCCAACTGGTGCTGTACTTCACGCGATGCATTACCATCAAGTAAATGTAAAAGCACGTCAAGATCAGTTAAAAGCTGAAGAAATGTTGTCATTAGATGACTTGTTAACCCCTCCATTTGCACCAGAAACAAACTGGTCAGCAGAAGAGATTAATAATGAGCTTGAAAATAACTGCCAAGGTATTTTAGGTTACGTTGTTCGTTGGGTTGACTTAGGTGTGGGTTGTTCGAAAGTTCCTGATATTAACAACGTGGGCTTAATGGAAGACCGTGCGACTTTACGTATTTCTTCTCAACACGTTGCTAACTGGTTACGTCACGGTATTGTAACTCGTGAACAAGTTGAAGAAGTGCTTAAACGCATGGCAAAAATTGTTGATGAGCAAAATGCGAATGATCCATTGTATAAGCCAATGGCAGCTAACTTTGAAACGAATATTGCTTTCCAAGCAGCTTCTGACCTTATCTTTAAGGGTTGTGAACAACCTTCTGGTTATACTGAACCGTTACTACACGCTGCTCGTTTAAAATTAAAAGGTTATACAGGTGACTAATTTAAACCTGTTTTAAAAAAAGCCTCTTCGGAGGCTTTTTATTTTCGGTATATTTTGTGCTTATAGAAAGGGAATTTATAGCTAAAAGGTTTTGAATTTGATTAGTCTAAAAGATCTTGATCGTGAGAATTGGCTTCTATGTGCAAGATTATCGTTGGATGAATCTCAAAAAGATTATGTTGCACCAAATGTATATTCTATTGCTGAGTCTAAAGTGGAAGAACATTACTGTCCACGAGTAATCTGTTTTAATGATGAAGTCCTTGGGTTCTTAATGTATTGTGTCGAAATTGATCCACCTGATGAGACATTATTTTGGTTGTTTCGTTTTATGATTGATAAAAATAATCAGGCTAAAGGCTATGGTACTGTAGCGTTACAAATGGCCATTGATGAAATATTCACAAAAGGAGCTAAACGCATTCGAACTATGTATAAATCATCTAATCACGTTGCTAATAAACTTTATAAAAAAATGGGTTTTATAGAAACTGGGGAATATGATGAATGCGGCGATATTATTTTAGAGTTGAATATTTCCCTTCAAAAAAAACGCTAACTGAAGATTCAAGTTAGCGCAGGAGTTAATAGAATTAAATAGATTTAAAAGCAATATTAGTTATTACTTACAATTCCAATTTTAGTGACACCTAAACGCTGTGCTGTAGCCATGACCATTGCTACGTTTTTATATTCAGCCATTTGGTCAGGTTTAAGTTTGATCTGGTCTTGATCTTTTTTGGCAACAACACCTTGAAATAAAGTCTCTAGTGCGGTGCGGTCAGAAACCTGTTGGTTATTCCAAAATACTTTTCCTGCTGCATCAATACGAACATCAATGACTTCAGGTGGCTTTTCATTTGTTGGTGGCGGTGTGCCATTTGGCAAATTAATATTAATCGCGTTATTTGGCGCAGGTATGGTAATAATAAACATAATAATGAGTACCAGCATGACATCAATAAGAGGTGTCATGTTGACTTCTAACATCACGTCATCATCATTATTTGAGCCGACATTCATACCCATAAAATTCTCCTTAAGTTAATTACGGGGAGGCTGGAGGGGTAGTAACAAAGGCAATTTTGCCAATACCAGCTTGTTTGGTTGTACTAATGACCTGATCTATCGCTTCAAAATGGGTAAGCTGATCTCCTCGAATATGAACTTCTGGCTGAGGTCTTTTTTGTGCAACTGCTTGAAGTTTTGCCAGTAATATCTCTTTATTAGGCACATAACTTTCGTTCCAGAAAATATCTCCTGTCTTATTCACTGAGAGTTGAATATTTTCAGGGGTGGTTGCGTACGGAGTATTTTTTTCTTCCGGTAGTTTCACTGGAACCGTATGTGTAACTACTGGAATAGTAATTAGAAAAATAATAAGTAAAACCAACATAACATCCACCAGAGGTGTCGTGTTAATTGTTCCAATCATTTCGTCATCATCTTCAGAACCAACACTCATACCCATAATGTTTGCTCCTGATTATTTAATACTACGGTTAACTGAATTATTGGTATTAATCTCTCCGCTTAATAAAACCGCGTGTAAATCTGAACCAAATGAACGGACATTTTCCATAACGGCTTTATTGCGGCGAGTCAGCCAGTTGTAACCAAGTACAGCAGGTACTGCGACTGCAAGACCAATAGCCGTCATAATTAAAGCTTCACCAACGGGGCCTGCAACTTTATCGATAGATGCTTGACCTGAAATGCCGATGGCTGTTAATGCATGATAAATTCCCCATACTGTTCCAAATAGACCTACAAATGGTGCTGTGGAACCAACCGTTGCTAAAAAGGCTAAACCACCACCTAAATGATTTTGTATTTTTTCAATAGCACGTTGAATTGAAATGCTCACCCAAGTATTAAAATCAATGCGCTCAAGTAAAGAACCTCCGTGTGATTTAGTTGAATTAATGCCCTTTTCTGCAATAAAACGATAAGCACTACTTTGTTCTAGACCTTCTGCAGCATTATCAAGGGAAGTAGCTTCCCAGAAATGTTTTTCAGCTTCTTTACCTTGGCGTTTGACTTTACCTTGTTGTAATAGTTTGGAAATGATGATGTACCAAGTCCCAATCGACATGAGTACTAAAATAAATAAGGTAGATTTAGCAACTAAGTCACCTTCACGCCAAAGAGCTTCTAGGCCATATGGGTTTTTAACAGTTTCACTCGTTGCAGGCTTAGGTGGTGGAGTTGGAGTATTGGCATTTGAAGTAGCTTCGGTAGTTGCTGTTGCCACAGGAGCAGTGCTTGTTTCTTCTGCGAAAACTGAGCTTAATGGAAGTAACGAACAAGCTGCGATCAAACTTGCAGAAGCGAAACGTACTAAGGGTTGAGTTGATTTTTTCATCACATATCTCCAATATTTTTTAATTTCTTGCTAATTCAATTGTTTATTCAATTACGAATGGATATTCAATTTCATACCAATCTTGCTGAGGTACACCATCTTTCATTGCTGGTTTGAACGTACATAAGCTGTAAGCTTTAGTTGCCGCCTTATCAAGGATCCTACTACCACTCGATTTTTTTACCTTCGCTTCTATGACTTTGCCATTGGTATCAACTAAAACTCGAATGCGGACAGTGCCTTGTTCACCACTCATTTCTGCTTCGCGTGGATAATCTGGTTTCTCACAGCCAGCAGAACCTTCTGAAACACCACGACTTACACCAGCTGGTTTGGGTGCCGGCGCAGCAGCTACTGGAGCAGGTGCGGCAACAGGGCTTGGTGATGGGGTACTAGGTGCAGCAGGAGCTGGGGTAGCCACTTTAGTCGGTTGAGCCACTGGCGTCGTTTTTTGTACAGGTGTCACTTTTTCAACCTGTTTCACTGGCTCAGGAACTTTGGCAACTTTTTCTACCATTTTAGGTGGCTCAGGAGGTTGTTCCTTGGGTTTTGGCTCCTCTGGTTTTGGTGGAGGAGGTGGTTTAATATCCTGAATAATTTGTAATTCCACAGGTTTTTCTGCTGGTTTTTGAATATTGTTTGCTAAACCTGACATCAGAATATAGGCAACAAGAAGATGCAGAAAAAGCACTGCAGCAATACCAATTAGGCGTTTGGCAGATTTATTTTCTATGTCTGTAAAAGTCATGCCCATAGTTACTCCTGAAACTTGAGACAAACAATTCTTAAATTAATGTTTGACTAAGGGTGAGTATTCGGTCTGCAAACACGATCTTTAAAGTCATGTTTGCAGAACAACCATTTAGAACTTATATGTACCTCGTACAAAGTAAGTACGTCCTAAAGGATCTGCGTAACGTGGGTCATATCCCATTTGGAAGTTATCAATTACATTAGAAGCGGGAGGGTCTTCATCAAAAATATTCTTGATACCCGCTGTAACTTCTAGATTTTTAAAGCCTTTGTATGTGCCTGAAATGTTATATGTTGTATAGTCACTGACTCTATGGTTTTGGTCATTGGAGTTTTGATCTTGGTACCCGCGAGAGAAGTTTTGTTGTAGATTTAAAGCCCAGTTTTCATAATTCCAATTTAGGTTTGCAGTATGTTTCCAGCGAAGAATAATGGATTGATAGTCTAAGCCGCTATATGACCCTGCAACACCTATCCATTCACCATTTGGTTCGGCTTGGTATTTGTAGTCTGTTATATATGTACCATCAATGTTGAAACCGAAACGACCTGTAGCAGTCATTGGTGAAACCCAACTTAAGCCCACATCGAAACCAGAAGTTTTAATCCCACCCAAATTTTGTTGGGTTGTAATAATATAATCTAATGAGCCATCAGGATTACGTACAAATTTGTCTGCATATTTCACTGGGTCATTAAAAATAGCAGTTTCTGAAAGTGTAGCAATTTGCTTGTCGACTTCGATATTGAAGTAATCGAGAGTAAAAGCTAAATTTTTAATTGGTTCAAACACTAAGCCAGCAGTAAAAGACTTTGATTCTTCTGGATCTAGAGTTTTATTCCCTCCATTTTGTCTGTCGAATTGCATCTTACAATCACGTTCTTTTTGCCCTCCTGGTTGTACAACTCCACCAGGGCAAAGCAGTGGGTCATTATATGATGCACCTGTATTGGTTATCGAATTTGCACCATTAACCTCCCAAAGTGTTGGTGCTCTGAAACCTGTACTATAAGTTGTACGGAACATTAACTGTTTAATAGGTTCCCAACGAAGTGCAAATTTTGGATTAAACGTATCACCAAAATCATTGTAGTCATCATAACGAGCGGCAATTTGAGCCTCTAAAGTTTTATGAAGGGGGATATGAAATTCGGTAAATACCGATTTAATATTACGATCTCCAGTATTTACTGGTTCATCAGGATCGACACCTGTACTAGGTGCCACTCGGGCAACATCAGTAACAACTTTTGAAGTCCAATCTTCATAACGATAACTTGCTCCAACAGCAAAACCAACGTCTCCAGCTGGTAATTTAAATATAGGTCGACTTGCAGTGAAATCAACGGTAGTTGTATCCAGGTTAGCTTTTAAGTATTTACCTTCAACTCCTAACTCATTCCATACATTAGCATCTTCAGGGTTTTGTGGTCCGAATGGGTTTAAAATACCATTGTTTAAAGCTTCTTGTGTTTTATCAAAGTTTAAATAGCCACTTACGATAGCATCCGATGCACTACTATGTGCATAGGTAACACCAGAGTTAATGTCCCAACCATGCGTTTCACCCTCAATACCTGCAAATATTCTATGTGACTGGTTAATACTATTACTTATACGATTACCCGATTGTGAACGCAGATATAGAGGGATAGTTCCAGTAGCACCAGCAAGAGCAGGAGTTATGCCATTTCCTGGATAATATTTACTGCTAGGGTCAAGCGTCAAATCAAAAAATACATCTGGTGCAACTGAAGTAGTGACTTCACTTCTTGCATATAAATATTCTGCAATCGCATTAAAGTTATCGTTCAGTTTAAAAGTAGCTCGGCCCATAGCTGAGATGTCTTCTGTTTTTGGAACAATTCCAATCACAGCCTGACTGTTATATCGACAAGTTCCATCATCGTTACTATTAAGAGGATTATTACCACAACCAGTAGATGCGTAAGGATTACCTAAACCTGGGACATTGGCAGGGAATGAACCACTACTGGTTCTATTGACACCTAATTCGGGTAATATTCCTCCACGCTGACTGACTTTACGATCTTTGGCCATGACATCATCGCCTTTACGATAGTCGACAACACCAAAAACGTTATAGCCATTTTCGTCTAAATCACCAAATCCGCCAAATATGCTGTAGTCTTGTTGCTCGCCGCCTTTTTGTTCTGGTTTTTGATAGCCTGCGGTTAGATTAAGTCCTGTAAACTGCTTTTTGGTAATGAAGTTAATTACCCCGCCAATTGCATCTGTCCCATAAATGGAAGAGGCGCCATCTCGTAAAACCTCAATACGGTCTAACATGGCGAGTGGAATAATATTTAAGTTTGTAACACCGCTATCATAAGCGTTTGCAGCTAATCGACGGCCATTCAGTAAAACAAGTGTTTTATTGGCGCCCAAGGCTCTAAGGTTTGCTGCCGAGCCAGCTGTTTTACTTGTGCCTACATTACTTGCAGTCACAAAGTTCGATTGGTTTGCACTAATCTTTGCCAAAGCCTCTTCAGTTGTTGTTACCCCTTGTTTTAAGATTTCATCAACTTTCACTATAGTAATGGGTGAAGCACTTTGTGCCGCGACCCCTTTAATTGAAGAGCCCGTTACAGCAACTTTTACAACTTTAACGGGTTTTTCATCTGTACTTGATTGTTCAGTTTCTGCTGCCTGTGCCAGGGTAAGACACATCATGCTTAAACTAAGGGTACTTAATTTAAGAATTGTTTTGCCAATCTTAGGGGTTACCTGAGATCGAACATTGTATTTTTTTTTCATCGTGGATTTGATCCCTTTTTGTTGTCGTTAGCGATATTGCTGAAA
>NZ_JABVBF010000152.1 GCF_013344765.1 Acinetobacter lactucae | reverse complement strand
GAAATAAAAATATTTAAAAAAAATAACTCTAAATCTAGTTACAAAGTACTTAGAGTATAAAGTTGTATTGAGCAAAATTAGAACGATGTTAGAGAATTTTATCTAAAAAATAGTAATTTTTATTCAAATTAAATTTATTTCGTCCTTAAAAATAGCACTTAATGGGTTAAATTTTCAAAAAGTTTATGCATTCCTTGAGTCGCTGACATCTTTAATAATTCATATTGCTGTGGAACACGCAGATGATCTGCATTTGGATCTATATAGTAGGCTTTACATTGATCTGAAATTTCATGTACTAAAGCCGCAACAGGATATACGCTTAATGTGGACCCAATTACTATAAAAATATCTGCGCTTTGGACTAATTGGATCGCTTCTTCATAAGCCGGCACAGCTTCACCAAACCAGACTACATGTGGGCGCAGAGGATATCCATCTGGGCAAAAGTCGTTTTCTAAATCTAGTTTCCAACCATTAATATCGTAAAACTCATTTGTAAATTGTGCATGCGGGCCAGAGCTTTTCGCTAAACGAATATTTCCGTGCAAATGTAAAACGTTGGAACTCCCAGCCCGTTCATGTAAATCATCAATATTTTGAGTAATCACTTGTACGTCAAAATAGTCTTGTAGTTTGGCAATATATTGATGCGCTTCGTTAGGTTTAGCCTCTAAAATATTTTTACGTCGCTCGTTATAAAAGCGTTGAACTAAAGCGGGATTCTTTTGCCATGCCTCAGGTGTGGCAACTTGTTGAATGTCGTAATTTTCCCACAAGCCATTGCTGTCACGAAAAGTGCTGATTCCACTTTCTGCACTCATGCCCGCACCTGAAAATACAACAAGTTTTGTCATAGAATTCACCTGTTAGGAAAGCTAATTTTAAATAGATAATAAAAAACCAGTTTAAAACTAAACTGGTTTTTATCAAATATTGGAAGCGATGGCTATCTTTTATAAGCCAGCTTCATATTCTGAATTTGTTAAAAGTTTTTCAACATCTGCAATGTTGTCTGGTTTAATTTTATAAATCCAGCCTTTACCATATGGATCGTCATTTACAAAATCAGGATCATCTTCAAGGTCAGTATTTACTTCTACTACAGTGCCTGAAACAGGAGCATGGATGTCAGAAGCAGTTTTTACTGACTCAACTACACCAGCTTGTTCACCAGCAGTAACTTTACTCCCAACTTCTGGAGTTTCAACGTAAACTAAATCGCCAAGTTCATCTTGTGCATGATCGGTAATCCCTGTAATAACAAGATCACCCTCAATTTTTACCCACTCATGTGTACGTGCATACTTCAGTTCCGAAGGATGATTCATGGTAACTCCTTAAGCTTATATCCAATAGTTTTAAACATTATAAGTATGGGTCTTTACGCCAGTTGCTCGGACTACGACCACTCCAGCGTTTAAAAGCACGGCTAAAATTTGCAACGTCCGAATAGCCAAGTTCATCTGCAATTTGTTCAAGACTATAATCTGTACGTGAAAGCAAAGAGGTTGCGTGTCGATAGCGCACTTCATCAACCAATGTCGAAAATGAAGTTCCTTCAGCCGCTAATTGACGTTTGAGTGTCCGATCTGACATATGTAGACATTCAGCTACATTTTCGATGCTTAAATAATGTTGTTCGGAATTGCTTAAAATATCACGAACACGCATTGCTAATCGACGGCGCTCACCCAAGGCAGAAAGTTCAGCTTCGCACTGATTAATAGCAACCTGACTTGCGATAGGATCAGCATTAACTAATTTAATTCCTAAATATTTTTTATCAAAACTTGAAATCAAATGTGGTTGGTTGAAGCGAATTGTACTGCTTAGTTTATTTCTATACTTTTCAAATCCTTCTGGTTCAGGAAAGTCCAAATCTACATCACCAGCTAAATCGTCAATACCCGTAATCGCTTTGGCCATACTCATAATACCAATGGTCAAACCTAAAACGATTTCTGTTCTTAGAGGCTCAAGTTCAATATCACATTGTAATTGTAAGGTAGCTTTGGGCCCAAACGTTGAAAAATAGAGTTGTAAAAAGGGTAAACGTAGTTGAATAAAACGTGCTGCAAGAGCAATTGCTTCTGTAATATCTTTGGCCGTCATAATCGCATAGCCAATGAAGCCATGAATCGAAATACGCATTTGAGTACCAAGATGGTAACCCAACGTAGTTTCACCAGTTAAATTAAGCGCGTGTTTAACTAGTTCGTTTGCTACAGGTGTAGAAATACGATAATCAGGATCGGCCAGTTGCTCACTAGTAAGATGAAATGGAGCAAATAATGTTTCATCGTTATATCCCCAACGCGAAACAACATCTAATAGCAACAAGCCATAGACACCCGGAATACCTTGATCTTGACGAGCTGAGGTAATTTTCATATGCGTTCCATTGCTCTCATCAATTTGTCACATGCATTTCTTACACATCTTGTCATGAAATATAATCTGAGTTTATAAAAACTGTTAGACAATCATATCAACCATGTTTTAAACATTCTTTTTAAAGACAACAATTTTTGTTGTTGAAATAAGTAATACGTCACCATTTTGATTTAAGGCTTGCGTAACGTAACTTACAATACCACGATCTAATTTTGTTTTGGATGGTGTGATCGCTGAAATTTCAGCTTCCACATGAATTTTATCTCCTGGTCGTGTAGGACGTGGCCACCGTAAGCTAGACTCTGAACCGATGAGGCCACCGTGAATCGGCATGCATTCTGTCCATAAACGCATAGTGATTGCAGACGTATGCCAGCCGCTAGCAGCGATCCCCTGAAAAATTGGATCGTGCTTAGCTTGCTCTTCATCTATATGAAAGGGTTGAGGGTCGTAAGAGCTTGCGAATTCTTTGATTTCATCTAAGGTAATTTCATATTCACGACTAATGAAACGATCACCAATTTTCAAATCTTCTAAATAAAGCATTAATCTTGACCCTGTAATACTTTTTGTTCAATTAAAAAACCGCCTGTTTGACGCTTCCATAATTGTGCATATATACCATTTTGCGCAATTAACTCTTCATGAGTTCCTTGCTCAGCAATTCGACCTTCATCAAGAACGATTAAACGGTCCATTTGTGCAATAGTAGATAAACGGTGTGCAATTGCAATAACGGTTTTATCAACCATAAGGTCATTTAAACTTGACTGGATTGCTGCTTCAACTTCCGAGTCTAGTGCACTGGTTGCTTCATCTAAAATAAGAATAGGCGCATCTTTTAAGAATACACGTGCAATAGCAATACGCTGTCTTTGGCCGCCAGAAAGTTTGACACCACGTTCACCTACTTGTGCGTTATAACCATTGCGTCCTTTTAAATCAACTAATTGCGGAATAAATTCAGCAGCTTTCGCTTTATTTACAGCATTTTGCATATCTGCATCAGAGGCATCTGGGCGACCATATTTAATATTTTCAGCAACCGAGCGATGTAATAAAGAGGTATCTTGAGTAACTAAAGCAATATTGGCTCTTAGACTATCTTGAGTGACATCTTCAATATTTTGGCCATCAATTAAAATCGCACCTTGCTTGAGATGGTAAAAATGTAAAAGTAATTGAATCAGCGTAGACTTACCTGCGCCAGAACGACCCACAATTCCTATTTTTTCACCAGCTTTAATACGCAGGTTGAAGTGATCAATAACATTTTTATTGTTATAAGCAAAGCTGACATCTTTAAATACAATCTCACCTTTGGTGACTTTAAGTGGCTTAGCATCTGGTTTGTCTTGAATGTTGATTTTTTTACCTAATGTTTGCATACCATCTTGAATGGTTCCAACATTTTCAAATAAAGCTGACATATGCCACATCATAAACTCAGCCATACTATTAAGTTTTAAGATCATTGCAGTCGTTGCTGCAATTACTCCTAATGCTGCTAAGCCTTGAGTCCATAGCCAAACAGAGGTACCAATTACCCCTATAAACAAGACAGCAGACAACATGTTAATGCTGACTTCAAAGAGGGTACCTAAGCGCATTTGAGCATAGACTGTAGTCATAAACTCTTTCATTGAGGCTTTTGCATATTGGCTTTCACGACCAGCATGAGCAAATAGTTTTACAGTTTGGATGTTGGTGTACGCATCTGTTACACGACCAGTCATAATTGCTCTAGCATCGGCTTGTTGCTGAGAAACTTTACTTAAGCGGGGGATAAAGAACCATGCGCTTAACAAAAACAAGCTTAACCAAACTAAAAGTGGAATAAGTAAAATTGGTGAAATTGCACCAAGTACAATACTGACAGTAATGAAGTAAATGCTGACGTAGGCCAACATATCACCCAAGATAATCCAGAACTCACGGATTGCTAGTGCTGTTTGCATAACCTTAGCAGAAAGTCGTCCTGCAAAGTCATTATGGAAAAAGTCCAAGCTCTGTTTCAATAAAAGATTATGGAAACGCCAGCGCAACCGCATTGGAAAGGTGCTATATAAAATCTGATGTTTGATAATAGATTGTATATTTACGAAAAAGATGTTGGTAAATAAGACACCAATCAAAATTAATAAATCATTAGCATGCTGACTTAAAAAGCTTTGGGGATGACTTTTACTTAACCAATCTACCAGTTGTCCAATCTTTGAAAAAAGTAAGGCTTCAAAGCTTGCAGCGCCTGCTGTAAAAAGAATAAGTAAGAATAAGTAAGGGCGTACGCCTTCTGTAGCTTGCCAGACAAATGGAAAAAAACGAGTTGGTAAAGGTTCATCCAAACCTTTAGTTGGGTAGGGATCTACAAGTTTTTCAAACCACTTCAGCATGAATTACTACCTTTGAGACAAAAGCTACTTAATTAAATCTTTGCAATTTCATTTACAAAAAGTCAGTTAGATCAATATCACTTAGGGTTTCGATCTTGTGAGTATGTGCAAATACACATGAACTGATTATGTTGAGCGTCTTTAATTAATCGATGATGCAAAAATTGGAGACCTGAAGATATCTTCAAGAATGTCGCGAGGACTAAAAATATTATTCATTATATCGAGATTAATAGATAAAGGGGGAATGAATTTATTTATTCTTTAAGTATTTTTTCTTAGTATTTTGAATATTTGTTAAATTATTACTATCGCACATTGAGCTGAAAAGGGCCTTTAGATTCGAGTCATAAAGGCCAAAGCATCGTATTACCACATTAAGTCATCAGGAATAACATATGCTGCATATGGATCTTCCTCATCAGTGGCTTCTTCATTTTTCTCAGAATTATTAATTAAAATGAAACCTTGCATTTTTTGATCAATTTTTTCTGCTAAAGCTTTTGGAAGATACGCGTATTGCTCTTGATCTTTAGCAATGACCAAGCTACCAGCAACAAGTGCATTATAAACTTGCTGAGATAGATATACTTTTTTGATTTTATTTTCATCAATGAATTGATAAACCACATCCCCAGCAAAATCATTAATCTTGTGTTGCTTAATCATTTGAATGATTGATGCTTTAAGTGCTTTTTCTTCAAGCTGCTTCTGTTTCTCTAAATTTAAAGCCTGATCTTTAGCTAATTTATCTTGTTTAGCCTTTTCAATATTCGCTTTAATTTCGGCTTCATCACTTAGTCCAAGGCGTTGTTCGTGATGAGCTTGCTTAGTTAATTTTTTTGCTTTTTTATTATCAACTAAACCAGCTTTTAGTAGTTGTGCTTGTAAGGCATTTTTAACCATGTCTTAATCCTTATGTGAAGTTGAAGTGCTATAGAGATAAACTACCCAGTAAGAAATACTTAAGGCTAAGCTTAAAATTGCCGGCAATAAAAATGATTGTAGTTTCAAATATGGATGTACTATAGCGGCAAGAATTCCACCTAGTAGAAAGCCAGCAAAAATAAGAAAATGTAAAATAATACGTCGGTTTTCTACAATTAAACCTCTGGCTTTATATCCAAGTGCTAACCCAATATCTGTCAGCACCCCTGATAGGTGGGTAGTGCGAATAATTGTTCCTTTATAGTGGCTTACCATCGCATTTTGTAATCCCATGGCCGTACAAGCCCATAATAATCCATAGCGTGGAAAATAAGGAAGCAATAGCCAGCAAAGGAAAATGAATAGAGCTACAAGGCTCAAAGGTAAGCCATACCGACGACCTAGTCGAAAATGACTGCTACCTAAAATAAAACCACTATAAAATGAACCGCAAACATAACAAATAATCACCAGAAGTAAAAAAATGATATGTTCTGGTTGCCACTCTACCAAACTCATAGCCAGCATACTGACGTTGCCGGTCATATGCGAAATAGACTGATGCAAAAGAGTAATTAACCCTAATACATTAATCATTCCAGCATTAAATGCCAGCAAAAAGGCTCCAAGTTGGAACCAGTTTGGTAGACGTTGAAATGGCATTTTGTTTAAGATGCTTGCTTAGAGCGAATATCTACAGCTGCGGTAAATAATACATCTGTAGATGAGTTAAGGGCTGTTTCTGTAGAATCTTGCAATACACTGATAATCATACCGACTGCAACCACCTGCATTGCCACTTCTGACGAAATACCAAATAAACTACAAGCTACAGGAATTAGCAGTAAAGAACCACCTGCAACACCAGACGCACCACATGCTGAAACTGTTGCAACAACAGATAAAATAACCATTGTGGCTAAATCAACATGAATGCCCAGTGTATGGACAGTCGCTAATGTAAGAACAGTAATTGTTACTGCTGCGCCAGCCATATTTACTGTCGCACCTAAGGGAATAGACACACTTGCTGTAGACGGATTAACTCCTAAACGCTCTGCCAAATCTAAGTTAACTGGGATATTAGCGGCCGAGCTTCGAGTAAAGAATGCTGTAATACCACTTTCTTTTAAGCATTTAAAAACTAATGGATATGGATTACTACGTATAGTTAAGCCTACCAAAATAGGATTGACTATGAGGGCAACAAATAGCATTGTTCCTAGTAATACCATTAATAAGTGTGCATAGCTCTCAAGTGTTGCAAGACCAGCATCTGCAAAAGTCACGGCAACTAACCCGAAAATACCAACAGGAGCAAAAGCAATTACTTTATGAATAATAGCACTTACAGCATGTGAAACATCTTGCATCACTTGTTTGGTTGTGTCTGAACTATGGCGCATAGCTAAACCAAGGCCAATTGCCCAAGCCAAAATACCAATAAAGTTAGCTTCGCTAATTGCTTGAACAGGATTCGCAATAAAGCTTAAAAGCAAGTTTTTTAATATATCTGCGAGACTACCAGGCGCTTGTAAATTGTTATGAGAAACTGTATTCAGATAAAGGGTACTTGGAAAAGATAAACTTGCAATAACAGCACTAAAAGCGGCTAGCAACATACCTATTACATATAGTAGTAAGACTGGACGTAAATTTGCACTATGGCCTACTTGAAAGTTTGCGATAGATGAAAGCACCAATACAAAAACTAAAATAGGGGCAACCGATTTTAAGGCTTTAATGAAAAGCTCACCAAATAAACTTAAGTAAGGCGTAAGGTTCGGAAATAGTAATGCAACGCCTATCCCTAGAATAATGGCGATAATAATCTTAGTGACTAAGCTTAATCGAGAAAAGAATGCAAGCATATAAAGGCCTTATTAACCTAATCATGGCTAAAGGTTGAACAAGCCGAGTATTTTATACTTAAGTGATGTGAATCTTAAGCTTTTTTATATCAACTGTAAGTTTTTATAAGCATTGGTAATATTAAGTTGTTGTTTTTATTTTACTTAATTAAAGAAAAATGAATTTTATGGTTGGTGGTTTTGTTTGTTAATTGTTCATTAGAAAATTAATTACATTAAAAAGCTGTGAAAGGCCCCAATATACTAAATAAGAGTAGACGGGCAAAAGATTAAATATAGTTGGGACTTGGGAAAAGCTACGCGAATTTTCAAAACTTTGTGCTTGGATTGGATTCTAAGCTTTCAAGCTGAAAAATCGCATATTTCAGGAAGTTACTACTATTATTATAAGTTTATAATTTAAAAATGTTATTTACTTGCACAGTACAGTTGATGAAGCGTATTTAAAATTGAATGCATATTGTCATCCTTAATTGAATAAAAAATTTGCTTGCCATCACGACGGGTTGATACAACATCACTTTTGCGTAGCATCATAAGTTGTTGTGAAAGAGTGGGCTGGGTAATTTGGGTCTTCTCTTCAATTTGAGAAACATTTAACTCCTCATAAGCTAAGTGACATAAAATTAATAAACGATCTGTATTAGCCAAAGATTTGAGAATTCCAACGACTGAATCGGCCGCATTTTTCATTTCTTCAATTTGGAGTCCATCTTTCATACTTTATACCTATATCAATATAGCGGGCATAGTATAGATTGATCTTACAAAAATGAATGTAGCAAAACTAATCAATCCAATTGTTTTTGTTGAAAAGCAATATAAGGGGAACTGATAAATAAGTAGTCTTTCCAATTAAAAACAACTATTTGTATTTCTTTTGTGTCTAAAATGTTGCATTGTGTTATA
>NZ_JABVBF010000151.1 GCF_013344765.1 Acinetobacter lactucae | reverse complement strand
TTAGTATTTTTCCAAATATGACAAATATATATAATAATTATCAACAAGATTTTATTGATTTGGTGATGAAATCTCCTTATTTATTTAAGACATTAGCTATCATTTCTCAATTGCATCCAAAAGTTTATTTAAGTGCTGGTGCTGTGAGAAATACTGTTTGGTCATATTTACATGGCAAAACTTATGATTTAAATAGAAGTGATATGGATGTGATTTATTATAATGCTAATGAATATGATGATAGTTATCAAAAAGAATTGCAAAGTGATTTAAAAAGCAAATTTCCAAATCAAGATTGGGATGTTGTTAATCAGGCTTTGGTACATACATGGTACCGTAAAGATAATGGTGAAAAAATTCAACCATTAACTTCGATTGAGGAAGCATTATCATTATGGTCAGAAACAGCAACAGCTGTAGCAATACGTTTCGACACTTTCGGTAATTTAGAAATAATTGCACCTTTTGGCTTATCAGATTTGTTTGAATTGAATTTACGTTGGAATTCAGCTCTAGTTAGTTATCAAACTTTCAAAAATCGTGTAGAAAGCAAAAATTGGTTACAAGAATGGCCAAAATTAAAAATAGTCAATTCCTAATTTAAAAAGGGCTTTCATAGAAAGCCCTTTAATATTATGTAAGTAAAGATTCTATGAGATTTGTCGCTTATTATGACGTAGAGAAAGGTAAGCAGTGATTGCTAATACTATTACGATAAAGCTTAACGAGATCCAGATTGGCATGTGGAATACATCAAGCAACAACATTTTTGCACCAATGAACAATAAGATGATACCTAAGCCATATGGCAAGTAATGTAATTTAGTCGCAGCACCAGCAAGTAAGAAGAACATTGCACGTAAACCTAAAATTGCCATTAAGTTCGCCGTTAAAACAATAAACGGATCGCTCGTTACTGCGAAAATAGCAGGAATAGAATCTACTGCAAAAATCACGTCTGAAGCTTCAACCAAAATCAAAACTAGAAATAACGGCGTTGCCCATAATAAACCGTTTTGACGTACAAAGAATTTGTCACCTTCAAGCTGTGGTGTAATACGCATGTGCTTACGTAACCATTTTAAGAGCTTGATATCTTCAATATTGGTTTCTTCTTCTTGTCCTTTTAAGAACTTAAAGCCTGTATATACCAAGAACGCACCGAAGATATAAAGTACCCAGGAGAACTCTTGAACGAACCATGCACCAATAAAAATAAAGAGGGTACGAAGTACAATTGCGCCTAATACGCCATAGAGCAAAATTTTACGTTGTAACGCAGCAGGAATAGCAAACGCTGCGAAAATCATTAACCAGACGAAAACGTTGTCAATTGCGAGGGACTTTTCGAGTAAGTAACCCGCAAAGTATTCCATGGTTTTTTGGTTTGCTAAGGTCACCCCGACCGTTTTTTGTAGATAAAGCCATAAACCACCACCAAATAAGGCTGCGACGCTTACCCACGCTACGCTCCAATAAGCAGCTTGCTTAATTGAGACATCCTGACCTTGCTTTTGTTTAAAGCCTAAAAAGTCAATTAAGAGCATTACAATGACGATGCCAAAGAATGCTACATACAGCCATATATTGCCGATCGATTCCATAAATCCTCCCTACATCCGGCAATTGGGCATAAAAAAACCTTGACCCGTTGCCAGATGAATTAAACATCTGTATCAACATGATCAAGGTCTTGCCTACATCATGAATTTCACGATGCTCAGATACCGACTTTTTAATAAAAGTGTATTGACGATATCTGACACATAACATTGCTGTTATGTTTGGAGGAGGCTACTCCCCTTGTCAAACTAAATTCTGTTTTGGATAAAACATATCCAAGTCCACATAGAATGGCAGATTTTTTTGTATTACGCAACTGAACTTAATGTCGAGGGTGAATGCAAAAAAGATCTATAGGTTATTTAATGAAACCGCGGTCTAAAAGTGGTTTGCATATGATCTGGTAAATATGAATAAAGAATGCGGTCAAACTTGTACCGTAAGCATTCCAAAAGTAATAACCTGCTGTATTGACTAGTAGTGCGACAATAAAAGCCCCTAACATGTCTAAAGGAAAATGCACACCTAAATAAATACGTGACCACGCCACTACAAATGATAAAAATAAAAGAATGATTCCAATTATTTTGCGCTGAGCAAATAAATAAGACAGGGCAATGGTGCTAAAAATTAGCATATGATTACTTGGGAAAGATGCAGTTGGTGCATGTTCAATAAACGTGGTACCCACACCCATTACAAACGGTCTTGAGTGATGGTAAAACAGAGAAATAACATAACCTACTAAAAGTGATACGCAGGTTAAAAAGACAGATTTAATGACCCTATTTTTTAAATCTTGATCGCCATAGAACCATAAAAATGTAAGAATGAATAATAGAATATAGAGAAGATCATTAGCAAAAAAGATAGCAAGACGAATGATAAATTGACTCGCATCCTGAGCCCCATTAATCACATGGAATAAGCTAAGGTTGAGTGTTTCTAAAGACATTCATATTCCAAACAAGAACAAAAACGTGAGCTATGATAAAGAATTAAGCTTAATGTCTTGATAAAGAATTGTCACAAAAATGAAATATAGTTTGCTGATGAGTAAAGATTAAACAGTAGGTCGATATAATTTTTAATGCGTGATCTAGACGTTAATATTAAAGTGTTAACGTGTTGGCATTTTATTCGAGAACATTATTTTATGACTACTCAAGAAAAACAGAAAAAATTAAGCTTGAGGCCCCTATCCCCAAGAGATCCAAAACAGCCACATAGAGCAGCGACTCCCCTCGAATTATTGTTCGATTTAATTTTTGTAGTCGCGATTGCAACAGCTGGTCAGCAGTTACACCATGCGATTATTGAAAATCATCTCTGGCATGCGTTACCAAGCTACTTGATGGTATTTTTTGCGCTGTGGTGGGCATGGATGAATTTTTCGTGGTTTGCTTCAGCTTATGATAACGATGATGCATTGTATCGATGCCTTACTTTTGTTCAGATTGTGGGATCATTGGTGATGGCCGCAGGCATTCCTGATGTATTTCATAGTCAGGATTTTGATGTAATCATTGTTGGTTATGTAATCATGCGCATGGCTCTGGTGACTCAGTGGTTGCGTGCAGCAAAACATGACTCTGAAAGGCGTATTACTGCTTACCGCTATGCAGTAGGCATTGTATTAGTACAAATTGGTTGGTTGGTTACTAATTTCGCAAACATACTTTCTATCCCCGTATTTTTATTTTTAGTAGTGATGGAATTATTTGTTCCGATCTATGCAGAAAAATATTCTCCAACGCCTTGGCATCCTCATCATATTGTAGAACGTTATGCCTTACTCACGATTATTGTGTTGGGAGAATCAATCATTGGTAGTTTTAATGCGATTCGTGATGCTTTAGCAGCTCAGTCAATGAATATCCCCGCCGTTTTCTTAATGATCGGTGGATTAATACTTATGTTTGCGATGTGGTGGGCTTATTTTGATCGTAGTGAACAGCATCATCATTTGAAAGGTGTGCGTCCTTTTGTTTGGGGCTATGGTCATTATTTTGTTTTTGTCAGTATTGCTACGGTAGGTGCCGCGCTTGCTGCCGCTGTGGATGTCACAACCCATCATGCGCATATTTCTGATTTATATATGGGAGTTGTTGTTGCAGTGAGTGTGGTGCTCTATACCACCTGCATTTGGGTACTATACGAATTTGAATGTTTAACTGGAATCAGCAAATGGTTTTACCCGATCACGGCACTCATTATTTTATGTATTCCGTTTATTTGTAATAACGTGGGATATAGCGTTTTTGCGATGAGTATTGTCTATAGTCTACGTTTAATGGTTTCTAATAAATTTATGGCCAATCTAGGGCTAGAGAAGGTTTAAACGTATTGAAAAAAAACGGGTCTCAATTTGAAACCCGTTTTTTATTGAATCATATAAAGCGGAGATTAAGCAGCTTTTGCTTTTAATGCATTCATTAATTTTTGATGTAAACCGCCAAAGCCACCATTTGACATAATTACAACGGCATCGCCCTCACCTGCTTCATTAACAATACGTTCAATAATTTCATCAAGTGAACGGCTGACTTGAGCACGGTTAGAAGCAGCTTCAATCACGGGTTGTAAATCCCAATCTAAACCTTCTGGCTGATACCAGATCACTTCGTCTGCTAAGCGTGCCGAATGTGCTAAGCCATCTTTATGACTGCCCATACGCATTGTATTTGAACGTGGTTCAATAATGGCCCATAAACGACGTTCACCTAAGCGTTTACGTGCGCCATCTAAAGTGGTGTCAATTGCTGTTGGATGATGAGCAAAGTCATCATAAACCTCAATACCACTGACTGTGCCGAGTAACTCCATACGACGTTTTACACCACCAAAGTTAGATAAAGCTTCACAAGCCGTTTCAAGTGCAACACCTACATGTTGAGCGGCTGCAATGGTTGCCAAAGCATTCGCTACACTATGTTGCCCTGTCATGCTCCATTTCACTTCACCAACCACATTGCCATTTTCGAGTACTTTAAAATGGCTGCCATCAATTGAGATTAATTCAGCAGACAAAGCAGCTTTTTCATTCGCTTCTAAACTTGTGCGAATTACTGGTGTCCAGCAACCCATTTCAAGCACTTCATCAATATGAGTTTCAGTAACTGGCGCAATAATGCATCCTTCACTTGGAATGGTACGAACAAGATGATGGAACTGCTTTTGAATTGCTGCTAAGTCATCAAAAATATCAGCATGGTCAAATTCAAGGTTGTTTAAAATCGCCGTTTTTGGGTGATAGTGAACAAACTTAGAACGTTTATCAAAGAAAGCAGAGTCATATTCATCGGCTTCAACACAGAAGTATTTGCCACCACCTAAACGAGCACTTTCACTAAAGCCAAGTGGAACACCACCAATTAAAAAGCCTGGATTTAAACCAGCCTGATCAAGTACCCAAGCCAGCATGGTGGTAGTTGTGGTTTTACCATGTGTACCCGCTACACCAAGTACATGTTTACCTTGTAAAACATGATCGGCAAGAAACTGAGGACCAGAAATATATGGCAAACCTTCGTTCAGCATATATTCCACTGCATCAATCCCACGTTTCATGGCATTTCCGACAATGACTAAGTCTGGATGAGGCTGTAAATGACTGCGGTCATAGCCTTGCATGAGAGTAATGCCTGCGTTTTCTAACTGGGTAGACATTGGTGGGTAAACGTTTAAATCGGAACCAGTTACCTTATGTCCTAAATCACGAGCTAAAAGTGCTAAAGAGCCCATAAAAGTGCCACAAATACCCAAGATATGCAGATGCATTGCTCGCCTTCTCCACTGCTTTTGTACACAACATTAATATGAATTGCTGTGTGTGCATTATTGATAAATTTGCCAGCAACGATAGCAAGGCTAAACTCGAAAAGATAGTCAAAAATCGTTGTTGTTCTATGTGTTTGAGACCCTAATAAAACTACAGCTTTATTTTTTGGATTTAAGCTGAATTACAGTTTTATCTTTTATAATATTTTTAATCCATATTAATTCTTAAATTATCGTGATGATGAAGGATGTGCCTTTGAGCCCAACGGTTTTAGCTTTTGCTTTCTTAATTATCTCTAATTGTTTTATGACGCTCGCATGGTACGGGCATCTCAAATTTTTACACCATGCTCCCATTTGGCAAGCAATCCTATTCGGTTGGATTATAGCCTTACTTGAATACAGTTTTATGATTCCAGCCACTCGTATGCTAAGCGCACAAGGTTGGTTACTCGGTGAAATGAAGATCACTCAGGAAGTAGTCACACTGGTCGTGTTTGTACCGTTTATGATTTTCTTGTTTAAACAGCCATTTAAACTCGATTATTTGTGGGCAATGTTATGTCTATTTGGTTGTGTTTATTTTGTATTTAGAAGTCAATAATCTGTAAAAAGCTTGTAGAGAATCAATTATTCAATACAAGCTCTTACTCTTCCAAATACCTGATTATTTTGCAGGATGTTTACACGCTTTTTTTAGAATTTTAGAAAATTGCTGATCTCTTGGTGTTGGGTCTTCATAGTCAAAAGCATAATTACTGTCTGTTGTGGTTAAACTTAAGGCGCCATCTGACTCAAAATTAGACATGGCAAAACCATAGGTCTGATCGTCACAGTAAATGCGATATTCAGTAATTGAATATACATTTCCTACCTCAGTTGCACCAAGATAATAACCAGTCATCAGAACAGGTTCTCTCTCATCAGTAGCAGATGTTCCAGTGACGATAAATTTTTCTTGGACTTTGCCAGTTAATGCTCCACTTTTGATTTCTCCATTATAACCTTTTTCTTTATTTAAAGTTTTAATGGTTTTTTGAAATTCATCGATGTTTAAATTTACTAAGGCCGCGTAACTCGTTGTTGTACAAAGTGTGAGTGTTACGACTTCAAGAAATTTTTTCATTATTAAGCTCTTATTGATTTCATTAAGCGCGCTATATTAATAAAATTTGAGAATGTGTCACTGTTAAACCATGACATTTTTTTATGAGATTAAAAATATTCTCAGAGCTGGTCAGTTAAATTTTCGTGAGATGAAAAATCAGTCTATAATAATGGGCTTCCGAACCATTTAAAACTTGGCTCTCGTCGAGATTTATCTTCTTTTACTTTTGTCTCTGGAACATTAGCAATGAATGCGGCCGCAGCACAAGACGCTCAACCTCTCGTTGGAATTATTATGGGTTCTCAATCTGATTGGGCAACTCTCGAAAACACAGCCAATATGCTTAAACAGCTTGGTGTCCCATTTGAAGCGGAAGTGGTATCTGCTCATCGTACTCCAGATCGTTTATTTGAATATGCAGAAACTGCACGTGATCGCGGTATTCAAGTGATTATTGCCGGTGCAGGCGGTGCAGCACATTTACCTGGAATGTGTGCCGCAAAAACTGATTTACCAGTTTTAGGTGTGCCAGTTAAATCATCAATTTTAAATGGCGTAGATTCTTTGCTTTCAATCGTACAAATGCCAGCTGGTATCGCAGTAGGTACTTTAGCGATTGGTCCAGCTGGTGCGACGAATGCTGCAATTATGGCGGCACAAATCTTAGGTTTAACTCGTCCTGAAATCGCAAAAAATGTTGCTGATTTCCGCGCTGCGCAAACTGATAAAGTTGCAAGCAAAAATATTCCGGGTCAGGTGTAAGAGGCTGAGATGGATAAAACTATCGGTATTTTTGGTGGTGGGCAACTGGGTCGAATGATGGCTCAAGCGGCGTTACCATTAAATATTCAGTGTACTTTTTTTGAAGCAAATACAGATTGTCCAGCAGGTGTTTTAGGCCAGGTCTTTTCTAGCCAAGATGAGCAAGGCTTAAAGCAGTTTATTGAAAGTGCTGATGTTTTCAGTCTTGAGTTTGAAAATACGCCTGTTGAAGATGTTGATGTTTTGACACAAACCAAAATATTGCACCCTCCCCGTGTTGCTTTAGCAACTGCGCAAAATCGTTTGTCAGAAAAAGCATTGTTTGATGAGCTTGCTATTCCTGTTGCGCCGTATCGTGCTGTAGATAGTTTAGAAAGCTTGAAAAAGGCTGTTACTGAGCTTGGTTTACCGATCGTGCTTAAGACTGCAACTGGCGGATATGACGGCAAAGGTCAGTTTGTACTTCGTTCAGAAGACCAGATTGATACTGCTTGGGCTGAACTTGGTCCTGCAAAAAGCCTAGTTGCCGAGAGCTTTGTTAAATTCTCTCGCGAAGTTTCAATTATTGCGGTGCGTGGCCAAAATGGTGAAGTAAAAACTTGGCCATTGGCTGAAAACCACCATCATAATGGCATTTTATCGCATTCAATTGTTCCGGCACCGAATAGTGAAGCTTTGCAACCAGTGGCTCAAGACTACATTACACGTTTGCTCAATCACCTCAACTATGTCGGTGTATTGACTCTTGAGCTATTTGTGACAGAACAAGGCTTGTGTGCAAATGAGATGGCACCACGTGTGCATAACTCAGGTCACTGGTCAATTGAAGGCGCCGTATGTTCACAGTTTGAAAACCATATTCGAGCTGTTGCAGGGTTGCCATTAGGTTCAACAGACGTTGTTCGACCAACGGTTATGATCAATATTATTGGTCAGCATCCTAAAACTGAAGATGTTTTGGCACTAAATGGCGCTCATCTGCACCTTTATAACAAATCGGAACGTGCGGGCCGTAAGTTAGGCCACATTACGTTAATGCCCGTGGATAGTAATGAATTGACGACATTATGCCGTCAATTAGCAGAAATTTTGCCAGAACCACTCGCTTTAAAAGCAGATATGACCCTTTAAACGTATTTCTAATTCTCCAAAAAGCGATCTTCGGATCGCTTTTTTTATCTTTTAAATTCAAAAAATAATAAATCCTGAGTAATTTTTTGTTTGTGGATAACTTTTATGGGGGTTTTTGAATTTAAATATTGCTGGTATTTTTAAATTTAAAAAGTGAAGCTTGGTTGTTTTGAATTTAAAGTTAGTTATCCACAAGAGAGCTTGATTTGTAAGTGATGATAGAGCTTATGGC
>NZ_JABVBF010000150.1 GCF_013344765.1 Acinetobacter lactucae | reverse complement strand
TTCATGCTTATTAATCCTACACTTTTCACAAAGTCTTCATTGAGAATTTAATAATTAAGCTTTAGTTTATCTTGCTAGTTTCCTACTCGTTTTGAAATGAAAATGCACTTTAAACACTTTATATTAACAACAACTTGTCTTTTTACTTCGGCATTGGCAATCGCTCAGCTTCCACAAGATTCCAGAAGACCTGGTGGAATTGCAGTTGTTCCTCTAACTTCTGATATTACTCAGGTTACTTTTCAACAAAAGCCTGTTTTAATTAGTCAAGAAGGTCAACAGCGTTATGCTGTATTTGGCATTCCGTTGTCTACTCCTATCGGCAGTATTCAGCTCGACACAAATAAAGCTCCGATTCAAGTAGAAGTTAAGTCTTATCCTTACGCTGAGCAACGAATTAAAGTCACTAACCAAGATTATGTGAACCCCAATCAAAGTCAGTTAGACCGTTACGCTAAAGAGGCTAAAGAACAAAATGATGTGTATAACTCATTTACACAGAGCTCATGGCAAACCCTACCCACATTTATACGCCCGACTTCAGGGAAATTTAGCAACTCTTTTGGAAGAAAACGCTTCTTTAACGGAGAGGAACGCGCGCCCCACTCAGGTTTAGATATTCCTGCGCCAGTAGGGCAAAAAGTTATTGCGCCCGCAGATGGTGTGGTTATCCAAACTGGATCTTATTTTTTTAATGGTCAAACCGTGTTGATTGATCATGGCCAAGGCCTAGTCAGCATGTTCTGCCATTTAAGCGCAATTAAAGTAGAGAAAGGCCAACATATCCGTCAAGGAGAAACACTAGGTTTAGTGGGCAAAACTGGACGTGTGACAGGCCCTCATCTGCATTGGGGCATGAGCCTTAATAATGCTCGGGTAGATCCGCAGCTTTTCCTAAATACAGCTCGTTAACTTAAAGCTTTACGAAAATACTTTGGTGCTTCGATATAGCCTTCTCTTAGGTAAAATTGATGTGCCAAAGGTCTGTGAGTTAGAAGCGTTTTAATAATTCAAATTTTTCTTGAATAAGAGCAAGAGGCTGTAGGTATCCCATCTGTTTAAGTAGAACACATATGGCTTGAGTATATTCTGATTTAGCAGAACGAATATTCACTTTCATTCCTCCCCTTATTTTTTAGTTATTTTTGACAATAAAAAAAGCCAACTCTAATGTCAGCTTTTTTTAATTTCTAGCTATCAAAAAAATGCCTTATTCCGCTTCAATAATTTCGAAGTCATGAGTAATTTCTACACCACCATCGGAAAGCATTTTACTTGCTGAACAATATTTCTCGGCAGACAATTCAACTGCTTTTGCAACCTGCTTTTCTTTCACAGATTTACCAGTTACCACAAAATGTAAGTGGATTTTAGTAAACACCGCCGGAATTGCGTCAGCGCGCTCAGCTTTTAAGTTACATACAACATTCGTCACATCTTGGCGAGATTTCTTTAAAATGGTCACAATATCAAACGAGGCACACCCACCAAGTCCCATTAATAGCAACTCCATAGGACGTGGACCACGGTTTTCACCACCATACTCAGGTGAGCCGTCCATAATGACACTATGCCCACTATCCGATTTCGCTTCAAAAGCAACATTCTCTAGCCAATGTACACTTGTTTGCATTGCAACTACCCAAAAAAAATTATAAATTTAAGCAGGGTCTGTTGACATTTCATCTATGGATTGCGTTATAGCTAAAAATTAATCCAAATAAGACGCAAAACCCAGACAATGGCAATCCTTTGTCCAGTTTTGTAATAAAATTTGTGAAATTTCAGCCATAATCTGAGTTGCAATTAAAGCAGCGCAGGCATAGCGCAAGACTAAGTTATTTTGTACGTTTCGTTGTTAAGATCTATTTATTTAGAATAGCTAAATTTCATAGTTCTTATATTTGGTACGTCTAAAAGAATTGTCTTAGTCTTATGTTGCAACCATCTGTGAAATGTCAACAGGCCCTTGTTTTGTACACTAACATAAAATGAGTTGATAAGGAATTTCATCTCTTCTGTGTAATAGCTCATCTCGAGCTTGTGTGAATTGTTTACCCTATTCGGAACATATTAAGCATGACTTCAAATTTTTCACAACTTAGCACAGATGCTTTATCTCCGGGGCAACTACCTGAATCCGTTAAAGCATTGTTAAAACGTGCTCACATCAACAGATATCCAAAACGAACCACAATTGTTGATGCCGGAACAGAGTCAAAATCTTTATATTTAATTTTAAAAGGCTCGGTTTCAATTATTTTGCGCGAAGATGACGAACGTGAAATTGTTGTTGCGTATTTGAATCCGGGCGATTTCTTTGGGGAAATGGGACTTTTCGAACCGAACCCTCAACGTACAGCCGAAGTTCGTACTCGTGATGTCTGTGAAATTGCAGAGATCTCTTATGACAACTTTCATGAACTTAGCAAACAGTATCCAGACTTAAGTTATGCTGTTTTTGCACAACTTGTTCGCCGTCTAAAAAATACGACCCGTAAAATGACAGATCTTGCGTTCATTGATGTGTCTGGTCGTATTGCTCGTTGCTTAATTGATCTATCTTCTCAACCTGAAGCAATGATTTTGCCGAATGGTCGTCAAATTCGTATTACTCGTCAAGAAATTGGCCGTATTGTTGGATGTTCACGTGAGATGGTTGGCCGTGTACTCAAAACCTTAGAAGATCAAGGTATGATCCAAACTGATGGTAAAGCCATTCTTATTTTTGATGCATCATTAGAAGAAAACACTGTTTCTGATGATGACTACGACGATGAAGAATAATATTCATTAAATTTTTAATAAAAAGCAAACTTCGGTTTGCTTTTTTTATATGCAACAATGAGTTAATACACAAAACTTACAAACTATTCTAATTTTATGATTTAAGTTGAATACATATTCTCCGTTAGGCTAACTCAAAATTTCCAAGGATTCCGCTGTATGCAATTAAACCCACTTAGTCGCACAGGCCTTAAACTTCCAGAAATTTGTTTAGGCACCATGACATTTGGTGAGCAAAACTCCCAACAAGAAGCTTTTGAACAACTCAATTACGCCTTGGCACATGGTTTATATTTTTGGGATACAGCAGAGATGTATTCTGTTCCTCCAAAACCTGAAACTTATGGCGCAACTGAAACAATTATTGGCAATTGGTTTGCACAATATGGACAACGTGACAAGGTTTTTCTTGCATCTAAAATTGCAGGTCCGGGCTTTGGAGGAACACACATCAGAGAAGGCCATACACGCTTTAACAGCGACCATATTGTCAAAGCCCTAGATGGTTCACTTAAACGCCTACAAACGGACTATATTGATCTTTATCAACTGCATTGGCCTGAACGTCATACCAACTTTTTTGGCACGCTTGCTTATGGCAATCAGCAAGCACAAAATGATTACGACACAACACCTCTAGAAGAAACATTACTTGCTCTACAAGAAGAAATTAATCGCGGGCGTATTCGCTATATTGGTTTATCAAATGAAACCCCGTGGGGCACTATGAAATTTTTACATTTGGCTGAAAAGCTTGGTGTCAGTAAATTTGTCAGTGTTCAAAACCCATATAGCTTGCTTAACCGTACTTATGAGATAGGGATGTCCGAGATTGCCAAATATGAAGATGTCGGCTTACTCGCCTACTCACCTTTGGCTTTTGGTTACTTAACTGGAAAATTTAGAAATGGCGCTCGTCCTGCTAATGCTCGTGTAACACTATTTCCGCGTTTTAGTCGCTACAGTAACCCTCAAAGCGAATGGGCAACTGAACAATATGCACAGCTAGCAGAAAAACATGGGCTTAGCTTAACTCAGATGGCTTTAGCTTTTATTAAACAACAATTCTTTGTGACCAGCACAATTATTGGTGCCACGAATTTAGACCAACTCAAAGAAAATATTCAGGCATTTGAGATTGAGTTACCAAGTGAAGTTTTAAAAGGTATTGAGGCCATCCATACTCAACAGCCGAACCCTGCACCTTAAATAAAAACGGATGCTTAAGCATCCGTTTTCTTTATCTATAAAAAATTTTATAACTTATCGACGGCTATTATAAACTGCCATTGCCGCAGGTAAGTTTTTACGCATATCACCAATACGTTGAGAGTTAGATGGGTGAGTAGACAAGAATGATGAACCACCGCCACCTTCAAGCTTATTCATTTTTTCCCAAAGTGTAATCGCCGCATTTGGATTATAGCCTGCACGCGCCATCAGCATTAAACCGCCTTGGTCCGCACGACTTTCCAAGCTACGAGAATATGGCAAGCCCACACCCACTTGTGTACCTAGCTGAGCCGCAGCAGTACCAAGCTGGCCTACATTATTACCCGCATAGCTTAAACCGATGCCTAGAGCTAAATCAGTTAAAGCCTGTGCACCGATTTTACTTTTTGCATGCTCTTCTAAAGCATGTGTCATTTCATGTCCCATAACAGCTGCAATTTCAGCATCTGTTAGGTTCAATTTATTCACAATACCTGTATAGAACACTACCTTGCCACCAGGTGCAACGTAAGCATTAACTGTATCTGATTTCAACACCGCTAACTGCCAGCTAAATGGCTGACCCGTCTGGTTCATTTGGTTGGCATATGGTTTTAAACGGTTGAATACAGCATTAATACGGTTATATGTACTAGAACTTGTATCGAGAGCACCCTTACCACGTGCTTCCTGTACCATTTTATTAAAACCTTGAGCAGATTGAGCATTTAAGGTTGCAGTATCTGCACCTGCCATGTCTGCTACTGTTGCACAGCCAGAAATGGTCATCACGCTTGCAGCACACAAGCTTAAAAAGAGTTTTTTATTCATAATACGGATCACCTAAATCGTTAAAAAGCTGTTTATTCTTTTGCACTTATTATAAGAAATACCACTCATGCTTTGAATGTCTCATTCCTTCATGATCATAGTATTTATGTAACGATCAAGCCGATAAAGTCATTAAATAAATCCAGAAAATTAAACAGATTACATTTAAACCCAAATAAACATGACTTAAGGTCTTAACTTTCTCTTCAAGATTAGGACTTTCCCTTTTCCAGAGTAAATAACTATTTTGTATGAGTACCACAGGAATTAACACACATGCGAACAAAACTGATAAGCTCATAAAAGCTGTCATAAAGAAATCTTCATGATATTCCTGTCCATAAATAACCAACATCGCCAGTGTCGGTGAACCACCAATAGCGAATAAAAAAGAATAAAAAATTGTTTTTGAAATAGTTGGTTGTAGCTTCATCCTGAGCCCGTCCTTCCTTATCTATATACAACGTTTTAATCTGAATCTGATAAAACGAAAACTGCACTTTAGTCGGGTACAAAAAAGCCCCCTATCAGGAGGCCCTTTTAATCTTTGCTAATTAAGCAGAGAACGGATGACGTAAAACGATTGTTTCTGCACGGTCTGGACCAGTTGAAACGATATCAATCGGACATTCGATTAATTGTTCAATACGCTTAACATAAGCCAAAGCATTTGCTGGTAATTGGTCGATACTAGTTAAACCAACAGTTGACTCGCTCCAACCCGGCATAGTTTCATAAATTGGTTTCAAGCATTCAAAAGAAACCGCATCTGAAGAACCTACACAACCTGAATCTGTATTTTCATAACCTACACAGATTTTCACTTCTTCTAAACCATCTAAAACGTCAAGTTTAGTTAAGCAAATACCTGAAAGAGAGTTTACATCTACAGAACGGCGAAGAATTTCAGCATCAAACCAACCACAACGACGTTGACGACCCGTTGAAGCACCAAATTCATGACCTACAGTACCTAAGTGACGGCCAATTGCATCACCAGTATCTGTAGCAGCGTCATAATGTAACTCTGTTGGGAATGGACCAGCACCTACACGTGTTGTATAAGCTTTAGTAATACCTAATACATAATCAAGATGTAAAGGTCCCATACCTGAACCAGAGCTTACGCCACCAGCAGTTGTATTTGAACTTGTAACATACGGATAAGTACCGTGGTCGATGTCTAAAAGCGAGCCTTGAGCGCCTTCAAACATTACAGGCTTACCTTCTTTGCGGTAGTCATGTAACACTTTAGTCACGTCAATCACTAATGGAGCAAGAACTTCACGCCATTGGTTGCAAAGAGCCAATACATCTTCAAATTTAACAGCTTCTACACCGTAGAACTGAGTCAATTGAAAGTTATGTAACTCAAGCATTTCTTGGAGTTTTTCTTCTAATGCCGCGCCACCACGAACAAGGTCAGCAACACGCACTGCACGGCGAGCCACTTTATCTTCGTATGCAGGACCAATACCACGACCTGTAGTACCGATTTTAGCGTTACCACGTTTCTTCTCACGTGCCTGATCAAGTGCAATATGGTTAGGCAAAATGAGTGGACAGTTTGGAGAAATACGTAGACGTTCTTTAACAGGAACACCTTCCGCTTCCAAAATTCCCATTTCTTCAATTAACGCGGCTGGTGAAAGTACTACACCATTACCAATTAAGCACAATACGTTTTCACGTAAAATGCCTGATGGAATGAGGTGCAATACAGTCTTTTTACCACCTACGACAAGAGTATGACCTGCGTTATGTCCGCCTTGATAACGTACTACCGCAGCCGCCTGATCTGTGAGCAGGTCGACGATTTTACCTTTACCTTCGTCGCCCCATTGGGTACCAAGTACCACAACATTTTTGCCCATAATAGCCTCATTACATCATGCTGTTAAAATTGGAAACCACCAGTAAAATTTACTGCTGGCGATTAAATCTTTTCAATATTCCATTGTCCATTTTGCGACACGAGTTGATGAGTCGCATATGGAATAGAACTTAAATCATCATTACCTAACAATTGAACGACACGTAGACCTTGAGCACGTGCATTCGAAATTGCTGAGAGTAAATCCTGTTCTGAGCCTTTTGGAGCAACAACAGTTTCGATTTCGGCGAACTGATTTGCACCTAAGGCATATAAATCACAACTGAAGCCAGTAGCAGGACGTGCGCGGCCAAAGTGCTCACCAATCCCATCGTAACGACCACCCTGTGCTAAAGGTGCAGCACGGTTCGGTGCATAGACTGCATACATTAAGCCAGTGTGATAGTGATAACTACGTAGCTCTACTACGTCGATACCGATATTGAGATTTGGCCAACGGCCTTTAATTTGAGCAAACGTTGTTTTAAGCGCATCTAATGCTGACTTAAATTCAGCATCTTGTGAGATGTTTGCACTTAAATTCGCTTGTAATGCTTCTAGATCACTAGAATAACGGCCAAGCGCATAGAAATCAGACCCCATATTGAGGTTTTGAGTAAACTCTGCTAATTCTGGCAATGCTTTTCTTTGATAAAGATCTGAAAGCTCATGCTCTTCATTTTTTGACAGTCCAGCATACTTTACTAAACTGCGGAACAACCCTACATGGCCCAAATCTAGATGCGCGCCTTGTAAAGTATAGATGTTCTCAATCAGCCCTAGCATAACATCGACCATTTCGACATCAGCTTCGATACTGTCATGCCCGTATAACTCTGCCCCTAATTGTAGAGGTGCACGTGTGGCATTGAAATTTTGTGGTTTAGTATGTAATACAGTCCCTGAATAACAGTAACGTGCAACGCCTTCAACTGGTCTTACATGTGCATCGATACGTGCAACTTGTGGCGTCATATCAGCACGGACACCGAGTAAACGGCCTGAGAGCTGATCAATGACCTTAAAAGTTACTAAATCCAAGTCTTGATTTGATTCTGATAATGAAGACAACGATTCGATGTATTCGATAAATGGTGTATATACCAATTGATAACCTCGTACCGCGAGGAAATCTAAAGCTTCACGGCGAAGTTTTTCAATGACTTGTGCCTGTTCCGGCAATACATCTGCTACCCCGTCAGGCAGCAACCATGTCTCTGAAATGGTCATATTTCAAGCCTAAAATCTGATCAACGTGGAACGACCCCACATAAAAAAATCGGGAACACACCCGATTTCTCTTAGTGTAGCATGATACTTTGTGCCATGCACCTGACAATTTGCATAAATCTTTCTTAATAAACTCTAAAGTCAAAAAGAAGATTTTTCAAATTAATAAGAATATTCAGTAATTTACTGTGCTTTACTCATATTATAGGCAAAAGTTCTTCGACCAAAGAATGGGCCAATATCTGAACTATCACCTGGTTGCCAGTTAACTAAATTTAATCTTTGAATAGCTTGAGCTGCTTGAGTATTAAAAGCAAAGCAACCTTTTTCAAGATTTGCAATTTTTAACTTTTGTCTGAAAGCAATTAATGAATGTGTATTATTAAGCGGGTTATCTTCTATAGAATAAAGGTGAGACTTTTCATACGCCAAACTTCTATCAGCATTCCATAAATTACTTGATACAAAACTCATAGAAGCAGACTGATCGTTATTATTACCTAAGACACTTTGAGTATCCCCAGTTTACAAGTTTTCTAAAACAGTTAAGTTATAACCATACCACTGAGAATTTAGAAGCCTAAAATACTTTTTATCTGAACCTAGGGTATTATATCTTTCGACAATTGACTGCTTTTTCTCACTAAACGAAGGATTTGAATTAAAACTAGATATATAAGAAATATAAGATTGATTCCATTGAGT
>NZ_JABVBF010000014.1 GCF_013344765.1 Acinetobacter lactucae | reverse complement strand
ATCTTAGGCCCTGAACAATAACAAGGCACAGGATTTATCGTTTTTATGAGGTTCTTTAAATATGCTAAAAGCACAAAAACTTACATTAGCAGTTCTCATTTCTGCGGCAATAATTTCCTCAGCTCAGGCAAGCGAGCAAAGTGAGGCAAAAGGATTTGTTGAAGATGCGAACGGTTCTATTCTCTTCCGTACAGGTTACATCAGCCGTGACAAAAAAAATGGCGTAGATGACACCAGTTCATTTGCTCAAACAGCAATCGTAAATATTGATTCTGGCTTTACCCCTGGTATTGTTGGCTTCGGTGTTGGCGTTGTTGGTGACGGTTCATTTAAGATCGGTGAAAATAAAAATGCCGGAAACCAAATGATTCCTAAGCACAACGACGGCTCAGCTTATGATCACTGGGCTCGTGGTGGCGGTAGCGTTAAAGCGCGTTTCTCCAATACAACAGTACGTTACGGTACTCAAGTACTTGATTTACCTGTTCTGGCAAGTAACACTGCACGTATGGTTCCTGAGTATTTCACAGGTACATTGTTAACCAGCCATGAAATTAAAGATTTAGAAGTAATTGCTGGTAAATTCACTAAAAACCAATATTCTGACCAAGTTAATACCGACGGTCGTCGTCTTGATCGTGCAATTGTTTGGGGTGGTAAATACAAGTTTGATGATAATTTAAATGCATCTTACTATGGTCTAGATAGTAAAGATAAACTTGAACGTCACTACGTTAATCTAAACTATAAACAACCATTGGCGAATGACAGCTCATTAACTTACGATTTCAGTGGTTATCACACTAAGTTTGATGAAGGCGCTTCTACTTATTCACAAACTACAGATGACCTATCTAATCGTAAAAACAATATTTGGGCAATCTCTACAGCCTATAATACTGGTCCACATAACATCATGGTTGCTTACCAACAAAACAGTGGTAATGTCGGTTATGACTATGGGGAAAATGCTGACGGCGGTCAAAGTATTTATTTGCCAAACTCTTATCTGTCTGACTTCATCGGTAATGATGAAAAATCTGCACAAATTCAATACAGCCTCGACTTTGGTAAATTAGGTGTATTACCAGGTCTAAACTGGACAACTGCATTTGTATACGGTTGGGACATCAAAGTTAAAGGTTTAACTGATGATGCTGAAGAACGTGAATTCTTTAACCAAGTGAAATACACAGTTCAAAGTGGTTTCGCTAAAGATGCAAGTCTTCGTATTCGTAACTCCTACTACCGTGCAAGCGATGCTTATCAAACCAATGCGTACATTGGCGATACCAATGAATGGCGTATCTTCCTTGATATTCCTGTGAAATTATTTTAATTCACAAATCTATCAAGCATAAAAAAACCTACATCTGGCAACAGATGTAGGTTTTTTATTAAGCTCAGAATATCAATTCAGAAACTCTGAGCTTATAAATTAAAGCTTATTTAGCAGCTTCAATTGCTTTTAATACTTCAGCTTTAGCAACATCAGCACCTTCCCAACCACTGATTTTTACCCACTTACCTGGTTCTAAATCTTTATAGTGACTGAAGAAATGCTCAACTTGGCTAATCAACAATGGAGGAAGATCTGTATATTCCTTCACGTCTTTATAAAGTGGAGACAATTTTTCGTGTGGAACAGCGATTAATTTCGCATCAATACCACCGTCATCTTCCATGTTTAATTTGCCCACTGGACGGCAACGAATTACAGAACCAGCAGCAACAGGATGTGGAGTTACAACAAGTACGTCTAATGGGTCGCCATCTTCAGACAAAGTATTTGGAACATAGCCGTAGTTCGCTGGATAGAACATTGCTGTACCCATGAAACGGTCTACAAACAATGCATCAGAATCTTTATCGATTTCATATTTAATTGGTGCTGCATTTGCAGGAATTTCAATGATGACATAGATGTCATTTGGTGCATCTTTACCTGCTGGGATATTGCTGTAACTCATATCAATACTCTTTCGTTATGAAGTCAGATGTAAAATCCACTCGATTATAGCGTGGATATCATCAAAATGATGCCGATTATACAATGGGCACACGCGAAAGTTGATATGAATGGTGACAGAATGACACTCAAGTCAGTTTTATCGTGATCACTAATAAGAAGATTGGGCACAATATAGATAAGAACCAAACAATCGAACGTAAAGTTGCCCAATTAGTTAAATAACAAATCCCATAAATCACTCTTAAAATAATATATGCCCAACCTAATCTCAGAATGAAATATTCTGGAACAACCATATATTCAGCCATCAAAATAGCCGTTAAAAATAAAGGTAGGCTTTCAAAGCTATTTTGTTGCACAGCATTTGCACGAGCAGCTAGGCCAGTTGTTTTAGCAAAAAAAGCTCTCGGGTTTTGATTATCGACAGGCTGAAAACCACCTTTAACCTTTGCAATTACGGTAAATGCGTATGGCAGCAAACATGCCACTAAAATAATATAGATAATGCCGCTAATGCCCTGCATAGTGCCATCCATCACTGAAAATACTGTTGATCATGCTATCATAACATTGCGTTTTTACCTGAAATTTTATGCAATCACTTGTCATCACTGATTAATAGGGCCATATATGCAACAACCTGATCAAAAAGAATTGTTTGACGTCTTAGACAAGCAAAAACAGAATCAACTTCAGGTAGATCGTATATTAAAAATCGTGCTTCCTATTGTCGCTTTTTTATTGAGTGTAATTTGTGCAAATCTGAATTGGCAATCGACGCTTGGTACCTTTGTCATTTTAACCATTACTTTTATTGCAGTCGGTATTAAACGACTTACTTTGTGGCATTGGTTAATTGTGATTGCTCTATATTGCCTTATAGATAATTATTTAAGTTATGGTCAGCTCGATTTAACTCATCTACGCTTACAACTTGGTACGATGCTTGTTTTTGTTGGAATGGTTGGAATTGGTCGCCCTTATATAGACCGCTGGTTTATGAAAAACCATAAAATATAAAAACAAAAAAAAGCGCCCTAAGGCGCTTTTTTTATTAACTGATTAGGCTGGTTTACGTAAGTCTTTACGTAAAATTTTGCCTACATTTGATTTTGGTAATTCATCCATAAACTCAACATAACGAGGGCGTTTATAGCCTGTTAAGTTCTCTTTAGCAAAGTTCAAAACTTCTTCAGTGGTTAAGCTTTGATCTTTTTTCACGATAAAGAGTTTAGGCACTTCACCTGATTTTTCGTCTGGAACACCAATTGCAGCCACTTCCAATACTTTTGGATGTTTAGCAATAATTTCTTCAATTTCACTTGGATAAACGTTAAAGCCAGATACCAAAATCATATCTTTTTTACGGTCTACGATTTTAACGTATCCACGGCTGTCCATAACGCCGATGTCACCTGTACGGAAAAAACCATCTGCTGTCATGACTTTAGCTGTTTCATCCGGACGGTTCCAATAGCCTTTCATGACTTGAGGACCACGGATTGAAATTTCACCTTGTTCTCCCAAAGCAACTTCATTACCGTCATCATCTAAAATAGCAACTTCTGTTAAAGGTAATGGAATACCAATTGTGCCACTAAATTCAGTAGAAGCTGGTGGGTTCGCCGTCGCTACCGGAGAAGTCTCAGACAAGCCATAACCTTCGATAATGGTTGTACCAGTAATTTTCTTCCAAGCTTCTGCTGTAGAAGGTAAAACTGCCATACCCCCACCCATCGCCATTTTTAAATTGCTATGGTCAAGTTGTTTGAATTCTTCATTATTCACTAAAGCATTAAATAATGTATTTACTGCTGGGAAGAATGATGGCTGATATTTACGTAATTCATTAATTACAGCCGG
Source organism: Acinetobacter lactucae (assembly GCF_013344765.1). Taxonomy (GTDB): domain Bacteria; phylum Pseudomonadota; class Gammaproteobacteria; order Pseudomonadales; family Moraxellaceae; genus Acinetobacter; species Acinetobacter lactucae_A. Next base: position 28,295 of record NZ_JABVBF010000014.1, on the reverse strand, counting down.
TAAATCACGTGGGTTCGGAATCAAGATATTTGCCTGACCTTTATACATACCGTACATTGCACAAACCATGAACGCAAAAATATGATAAAGCGGTAATGCACAAACAATACGGTCTCCTTTAGCACCATCATTTGCACCAAATTTACTTTGGAAAATACCATCGCACTGTAAAAGGTTTGCAACCAAATTACGGTGAGTCAGTTCCGCACCTTTTGAAACACCTGTAGTACCACCCGTATATTGAAGTACGGCAGTATCGCTTAAAGTTAAATTCGGGCGCTTATAATTACTTGGACTCTCTTTATTTAATGCAGCATTAAACTTAACGTGTCCCGGAATATTCCAAGCTGGAATTTGCTTACGTACTTTACGTAATACAAAATTTACTAACGTACCTTTAAGCGTACCCAGCATATCTCCTACTGTCGCAACCACAACATGCTTCACAGGAGTTTTACCTAAAATACTTTGGTAAACACTGGCAAAGTTTTCGATAATCACGAGTACTTCTGCACCAGAGTCATTTAATTGATGCTCGAGTTCACGTGCTGTATAAAGTGGATTAACATTTACTAAAACCAAACCTGCACGTAACACTGCTAATGCAACTACAGGATACTGCAACACATTCGGCATCATCACTGCCACACGAGTTCCCTTTGCTAACCCCAAATTTTGCAAATAGGTCGCGAACTTACGACTCGCAAGCTCTAACTCACTAAATGACATCGCTTTATCCATAAAGATAAAGGCATCACGAGAACCAAATTTTTGGAAATTACTCTCAAAAATATCAACAAGAGAGGTATTTTCCGCAGGCAATGCTACTGTTTCTGGAATCCCTGTTTTTTGGTATTCTGCAAACCAAATCTTTTCCATAATGCCATTATCTCCGATTCGTAATCCTTAGTAATAACTGTTATTCAATGCCCCAGCTATTCTTTAGCTTCTTGGTGCCAGAACATATTTAAACTTATTGGCACATTCATGACACTTTCGAACAAGATTATGAGACAGAAGTTTTGACAATTTGACCCTGTCAAATTTTTTGTATGGAGTACAAATTATGTACTCCAAATTGCTGTCCTTTTAATCATTATTCCATACCAACAAGTTCAGTTCATTGCTTGAACATGTTGCCATATATAGCGTATTTATGTTGCCCGACGCTAGCTTTATCTCTGAATCAACAGTTTATTTGCTTTTTGATATCCACGTGGTAAGAGGTGACCTTTTGAAGCACGTTTACCCATGTATTTTTGTAGATCCTCACCTTTTAATTTTAGATGTTGTTGACCTGCAACCACCTGAATTATTTCATCTAAGTTCAGGGTTGTCATGGATAAAATCTGCTCTTTCGCTTCAAGTTGTATCAACTTATTACCTTTACCCTTATTTAAGCTTGGCAGTTCTGACAAATCAATAAGTAAGAGTCGCCCTGCTGAGCTGAGCACAGCTAAATGTGTCATGTTTTGGGCAGGTATTAAGGGTAAAGCTGTTGATTTTTCAGGTACCGACAAGAAGCTTTTTCCTGCCTTGGCATTGGTATCTAACTGTTTGACTTGAGTTTTAAAGCCATAACCTGATGAGCTGGCAGCAATAATTTCCGACTCTTCATCATCTAAATAGACCTGAATAAACGATACTCCACTTGCAGGAGCAAGTTTCGAACTTAATGGCTCACCTAAACCTCTTGCTGATGGCAAACTGCTAATAGGTAATGCGTAACTACGCCCTGTCTCATCAAGGAAATAAATTCGTTGATTGGTTTTACCCACTGCATGACTTAAATATTGGTCGCCAGCACGATAGTTTAAATTCTCTGCATCAACATCAGCACCTTTTGCAGCACGAATCCATCCTGCTTCAGATAAAACCACTGTTACTGCTTCAGCTGGCATTAAATCCTGTTCTTTAATTTGAACAGCTTCAGCACGCGCGACAATTGGAGAACGGCGTTCGTCACCAAACTTTTTCGCGTCTTCTTTTAATTCACCAATAATCAGGTTCTTTAAAGATTCTGGATTTTCTAACTGTTCACGAATAATGGCAGCTTTTGCAGCAAGCTCATCTTGTTCATGACGGATTTCCATCTCTTCAAGTTTTGCTAAATGACGTAACTTGAGTTCTAAAATTGCTTCTGCCTGTATTTCATCAATTTTGAAATGTTCCATCAATACAGGTTTAGGCTGATCTTCTTCACGAATAATACGAATGACTGTATCAATATCGAGATAAGCAATTAAAAGACCTGCCAAAATATGTAGGCGTTTTTCAATGCGGTTTAAATGATATTCTAAACGGCGAGTTACCGTTTTTTTGCGGATCTCAATCCACTCAAGCAAGATACGACGAATCGATTTAACCTGAGGACGACCATCCTCGCCAATCATGTTTAAATTAACACGGTAGCTTGATTCTAAATCGGTAGTCGCAAATAAGTGGCTCATCACCGCTTCCGCATCAATACGGTTAGAACGCAGTACAATCACAAGTCGTGTTGGGTTTTCATGATCCGACTCATCACGTACATCCACCACTAGGGGCAGCTTTTTGGCCTGCATTTGGTCGGCAATTTGAGTAATCACCTTAGAACCCGATACTTGATACGGCAACTCGGTAATCACGATTTCATTTTTTTCGATGGTATAAACCGCTCGCATGCGGTAACTACCACGTCCAGTCGTCTGGATTTTGAGTAATTCTTCAGGCGGAGTAATAATTTCAGCTTTTGTTGGTAAATCTGGTGCTGGAATATATTCAGCCAATTTTTCATCTGAAGTTTGCGGATTACGAATTAAAGCGATTGTTCCTTTAATCACTTCACGTAAATTATGTGGCGGAATATCGGTCGCCATACCAACCGCAATACCGGTTGTACCATTAAGCAAAATGTTAGGGACTCGTGCTGGCAAAGTAATCGGTTCTTTTAAAGAACCATCAAAGTTATCTTGCCACTCACTCGTGCCTTGTCCTAACTCACTTAGTAATAACTCACTGTAGGCAGAAAGTTTTGCCTCGGTATAACGCATCGCAGCAAACGATTTAGGGTCATCTGGTGAACCCCAGTTCCCTTGACCTTCAATTAAAGGATAGCGATAACTAAATGGCTGAGCCATTAAAACCATGGCTTCATAACACGCCGAATCACCATGCGGATGATATTTACCGAGTACGTCACCGACAGTACGGGCCGATTTTTTTGGCTTACCACTACTTTTTAAGCCCAACTCGCTCATGGCATAGACAATACGGCGCTGTACGGGTTTTAAGCCATCACTGATATGTGGCAATGCACGGTCCATGATGACGTACATGGCATAATTCAGGTAAGCCTGTTCAGTAAATTCGGCTACAGAGCGGTTTTCTGTCGCTTGATGCGCAAGGCTGGTCATAGTCAGCTTATCTTCCAAATCAGTCGTTATTTTAAGTGAGTCTTATGCTAAGTGGGCTATGTTACAGACACAAGAGGGACTCTGTCACCTGAGCGTCAAATTATGTCTCATCTCTCTATATTTTTAGTTACTTGCTATAAAGTTAGGCAAAACTAGAGTCCTATAGACTCTAGTCTTTTACCTTGAGTTTCTTCACCTAATATTAAAATTACAGCTGCAACCAAAAGTAAAACAATAGTGAACATCATAAAAACATGGCTAAACCCATTTTTGGAAACCATCATATGAGTGACGACTATCGGCGCCAAAATTCCACCTAAACGGCCCATTGCCGATGCCCAGCCCGAACCGAAAGCCCGAATATTGGCTGGATATTGCTCTGGTGTATAGGTGTATAACACTCCCCATGCACCCAAATTAAAGAATGACATGAGACAGCCCCAAAACATAATGCTATTTACACTATCGGCTTGTCCAAAGAAATATGCTGACAACGCACAAAAACCGATAAATGCAGCGAGTGTAATTTTTCTACCCAATCGCTCCACAAACCATGCTGCTGCCAAGTAGCCGGGTAGCTGCGCTAAAATCATCAACAAAACATATTCAAAAGATTTAACGATGTCATAGCCCTGTTTCACCAATAAGCTTGGTAGCCACGTAAAGATACCGTAGTAGGAATATACAATTCCAAACCAGATGAGCCAAAGCATTAAACTTCTGCGAGCAAATTGACCACTCCACAGTTGTTTAAAAGAGACTTTTTGTCGCATGGCAACAGGCACGACTTCAATATGGTGAACAATTTGAACACCTGCTTGAGCTTCTAATTTTTGAACTAATGCATGTGCTTCTTCAACACGTCCACGGTTAATCAGGTACGGTATCGATTCAGGGAGTTTTTTCCAAATCACTAAAATATAAATTAGTGGAAGGCCTCCCATAAGAAAGGCAATATGCCAACCAAATTTAGGAATAATAAAATAAGAAATGAGTGCCGCAACTAGCCAACCCAAACCCCAAAAACTTTCGAGTAGTACGATAAAACGACCACGTACATGTGCAGGTATATATTCACTCACCAATGTCACTGCAACAGGTAACTGTCCACCTAATCCAAGACCAACAATAAAACGGAAAATTAATAACCACTTTAAGTCTGGAGCAAAAGCACATAAGGCTGTCGCGATGCTATAGATCGCCATAGTCACTGCAAATATTGCCTTACGACCAAAGCGGTCTGCTAAAGCCCCTGAGCAAACGGCCCCAATAGCCATTCCTACAAAACCAATACTCACAATCCAACCGCTTTCGGCTGGTGTTAATGCCCAGTCTTTCACAAGCGTTGTCATGATAAAAGCAATGATTCCTGTGTCCATCGCATCAAACATCCAACCTAACCCAACTACCCACAATAATGTGTAGTGAAATTTGCCGATTGGAAGATTTTGTATACGTGAAATCAGGTCCATAGGAAAAACTCTACTGGAAAGAATAGGTGAGCAAGACAATATATTTAATTGTTATAGCATGCCCACATGGAGTTCTACATGATTAATGTTCGTCGGTTGAAGAAGCCGATTCTGCATCATCATCTTTATAAATAAATTTCGGCATTTCCAATCCAAAATAGATCGCAATCAGGCGTAAGGTAAAACCAAACACCAAAGTTGAAATGACGGTTAACTCTAAACTTAATCCTAAATCCTGACAAACCCAGTAACAGATGACTGCGACAAAAGAAATACTCGCATAGAGTTCACGGCGGAAAACAAACGGAACATCATTACATAAAATATCACGTAAAATACCACCAGATACCCCAGTCAGCACCCCTGCTACTGCCGACACGACAAAACCATGCCCCATTTGTAAGGCAATCTGGCAGCCAATAATCGTAAACCCAATTAAGCCTAAAGCATCGAGCACCAAAAAGATGTTATGTAAATGACGCATCCATTTGGCAATAATGATTGTGACAAATGCAGCACAGCAAGTCAGAACTAAGTATTCAGGATGTTTTACCCAAGTTAAAGGATAGTGACCTAGCAATACATCACGCACCGAACCACCACCTAAAGCAGTCACACAGGCAATCAGTACGACACCGAACCAGTCCATACTCCGTCGACCAGCAGACAATGCACCTGTCATGGCTTCCGCAGTAATCGCAATAATATAAATAACGGTGAGTAACATCGCCCTTTCCCTCAGGCCAAACAGTGGGCGTATTTTAAGATAAACTTACAGAAATTGTGCACAGCATTGCTTAAATTTTTTTCCTGAACCACATATACAAGGTTGTTTCATGGTGACTTGCATTTCAACCGTTGGGTCGAGAAAAAACCATTGTTGCTGGTGAGATACAAAATGTGAAATCTCATGGTGTATTTGGGCTTTTTGTCCATCATGATAATGAGCCTTGAACTCAACCTGTGCATGAGTTTTATCTAATTTCTCGTTGGCGTTAACTACCTCTAAACCTAACCATTGATTTTGTTTACTCCACTCTGCAATAGCCTCCTTATCAAGTGCTGTTTGCTGACCTAAAGCAGTCGTTTCTACAATATAATCAATTTGTTGTAATGCAAAAGCGCTATAGCGTGAACGCATAAGCTGCTCTGCCGTTAGTGCTTTTGCTGTGCCTAAATGTAAAGGCTCACAACATTCTATATAGCTGCCTTTCCCACATGGACAAGTTTGTTGGGTCATTTGGTGTTTCTCAAATAAAAAATAGCTCAGAGTTGAGCTATTTTATGATGTTTCTAAATTTAAAATGTCATTTAATCTTTTAGTTCATCTTGTTCGATCGAAACAATATGAACTTTCTCGATTTTATGACCTTCCATCGTAATCACTTCAAAGCGATAACCGTCCGCCTCAACAGCTTCACCATTTTCAGGTAAACGGCCTAAATGGAATAACAAGTAGCCGGACAAAGTTGAATATTGTTCACTTTCATCAACCAAGTCACGACCTAATAAAAGTGATACGTGACGAATGTCAGTTGAACCTTCAAGCATTAATGAACCATCTGCCAAGCTTTCAGCAGCAGCATCTAACTCATCTTCATCCGGGAATTCACCCGCAATTGCTTCTAAGATATCGATTGGCGTTGCAATACCTTCGATTGAACCATATTCATTTAGAACAATTGCCATTTGTAGAGGTGCTTGGCGTAGTTGCTCCATCACCATGAGTACTTGAGCATTTTCATGCACAATCACAGGTTCACGTAGATGCTTTTGGAAATCAATTACACCTGTTTCAATAAAGTTGTTTAAAACTTTATGCGTAAGTGCAATACCCTCAATATTATCAAGCTCACCGCGTGCGACAATTAAACGAGAGTGTGTCATCGACATTAAACGTTCTTTTAAAACTTCAGGTTCATCGTCTAGGTCAATCCACTCAAGCTCAGGACGTGGAGTCATAACAGATTTTACAGGACGCTCTGATAAACCGAGAACGCCTTGTACCAACACACTGTGATAAGCACCATTGTCTTCGTCAAAAACCTCATCTGCAAAAGCTTGCGTAGCCAATACATCTTCTTTATCAGAAGATTGAGTATCTGAAGAACCACTGTTTTTGCTACCTAACATACGTAAAACAGCAGAGGCTGTGCGATAACGCAGGTCTGTCGTAGTAACCAGCTTTTCCTGATTGCGACGCATACTCTGATTGATCATTTCGACTAAAATTGAGAAACCAATTGCAGCATATAAATAACCCTTCGGAATATGGAAACCAAAGCCTTCCACAACTAAAGAGAAACCGATCATCATCAAGAAGCCAAGACACAGAATAACGACTGTTGGGTGCTTATTGACAAAGTCCATGAGTGGTTTTGATGCCCACAACATGATTCCGACAGCAATAACAACAGCAACCATCATTACTGACAGCTCTTTCACCATACCTACAGCTGTAATCACACTGTCTAACGAGAATACAGCGTCAAGCACAACAATCTGGACAATAACCATCCAGAACGCGGCATGTACGGGATTATCTTCTTTATGAAGTTGTTTTCCTTCCATCCGCTCATGCAGTTCCATGGTGCCCTTAAAGAGTAAGAACACTCCACCGAATAGCAAAATCAAATCACGACCAGAAAATGGATGATCAAAAATATGGAAGAGTGGCTCAGTCAGTGTCACGACCCAAGCAATTGAGGCTAAGAGTACAAGACGCATTCCTAACGCGAGCACCAAACCGATTATACGGGCTTTAGCTCGTTGCTCTGGTGGCAGTTTTTCGGCCAAAATCGCGATAAAAACGAGGTTATCGATCCCCAATACAATTTCAAGAACGATTAAAGTTGCTAAACCCACCCAAGCCGACGGATCAGACATCCATTCAAAGATCATTGATCCTGCTCCTGTGTTGTTTGGATTTTATCTTTATTTGGCAACACAACAGGCGCGCCTACACAAAGTGGGGAAAATGTTTTTTTAAGACAAGAAATTAAAACGGAGCGACTACAACCACTACCCATATTTGTTCATATGTTGTTAAACGAATTTTTAGTATAGGCAAGATTTAATATAAATTCATCATTTTTATTTGCTCATGCCCAGCATTCACCAAACCCATACAAAATATGAATATTTCTTATAAATCTGCTTATAAAGTTGTCATATCTTTTGCTTAGTGTAGACAAGAAATATGAACGTGATAAGGTAAAAATAAAACAATGAATAGCGTATTAACAATGGCAGTAAATGATTCACCAATAACAGCTGTAAAAACAAAGCAACCTCTTATTGCATTATATTGTGGTTCACGTGCAGGAAATAAACCAATCTATCGAGAGAAGGCGATTGAACTGGCTCATGGAATCGCTGAACAAGGCTTTGGTTTAGTCTATGGCGGTGCCAGTATCGGTTTAATGGGACAAGTCGCAGAGAGCGTTCTTGCAAACGGCGGAGAAGCTGTCGGTGTTATCCCTGAATTTATGCTTGATTATGAAGTCGCACATGCGGGACTCACCGAACTACATGTCGTAGAAACCATGCATGAACGTAAAGCCATGATGGCAGAACGCGCAAGTGCATTTATTGCATTACCAGGTGGTTTAGGAACATTCGAAGAAATATTGGAAATAGCCACTTGGGGCCAACTCAATCAACACCAAAAACCCATGATTTTATATAACGTAAATGGCTTTTATAATGCATTAATTACCCAATTAGACCATGCAGTTCAAGAAGGTTTCCTTCCCCTTCAGCATCGAGCTAAATTAATTGTATGTGAAGACGTTGATCAAATTTATAACGTCATTAAAAACTTAAAAATGCCAAAAAGATTCGTTGTGTAACCTCTTTAATTTAATAAAAAGGCGGTTCTCCCGCTTTTTTACTTTTAACATTTGTACCAATATCTTTCTTTAAAACAAATTAGCTTCATAATTTTGGTCAATATAACAAGTGAGATTCAAAAAGGGGGTATTCCGCATTGACATACTTTTTTAATCTCAATTTGTTTTACACTAGACCAAAACGTTAATTTTCAAATGTTATGAATGCCACGCCGACTCACCAAGCCTTGCAACCCGAATATCGCTTACTCGTTCTTTTGGTTTCCATTGGCTTTTTTATGCAGGCTTTAGACACAACGATTGTAAATACCGCTATTCCTGCAATGGCTCATCATCTAAATGAAAATCCTTTACGCATGCATAGTGTAGTCGTGGCCTATGTATTATCGGTTGCTGCTTGTATCCCATTGAGTGGATGGTTAGCAGATCGCTTTGGTGTTAGAAATATTTTCTTGTCGGCAATCGTGATCTTTACTCTGGCTTCTTTAGGTTGTGGTCTTTCACAAAGTCTTAATGAGCTGTTATTTTTCCGCGTCATCCAAGGTGTAGGAGGAGCCTTACTACTTCCTGTTGGCCGATTATCACTTTTAAAAATTATTCCTCGAACTCAGTTCTTAGCTGCAATGAGCTTAATGAGTCTAGCGGGTTTACTCGGACCTTTGGCCGGCCCAACTTTAGGTGGTTGGTTAGTTGAAGTTGCAAGTTGGCACTGGATTTTCCTCATCAATATTCCTATGGGCATACTTGGCATATTAATGACACTAAAAGTCATGCCAAATGTAAAAGAACCCTCAGTCAAAACATTTGATTTAGGTGGCTTCATCTTATTAGTAGTGGCAATGATTGGATTGTCTTTAGGGATTGAACACTTAGCTTCACCTGAATATTCAAAATGGTTCAGTATTTCGCTATTAGTGGTCGGAATAATCGCAACATTTTGGTATGCCTATCATTCACATACTCATCAAAATGCATTATTCCGTAGCCGACTCTTTAGAAATAAAATTTATGCGATTGGTATTTTAGGTAATTTCTTTGCTCGCTTTGGTGGTAATGCCTTACCTTTTGTTTTACCACTCATGCTACAGGTTGCTTTTGGTTTTGAACCCTTCATTGCAGGTTTAATGATGATTCCATTAGTTTTGGGTTCATTATTTTCAAAACCAATTGTCAGACCTATTATTCAAAAAATTGGCTATCGACGTTTTTTACTTATTAACACAACGTTAGTTGGGTTATGTATTGCCTCTTTTTCGATTATGACCGTCGACACTCCAACTTGGTTTAGAGCCTTACACTTTTTCTTATTTGGCACATTAAATTCATTGCAATTCGTTGGAATGAATACATTAACTTTGAAAGATTTGCCTCAACAAGATGCGAGTAGCGGTAATAGTTTCCTATCAATGATCATGATGCTATCAATGAGTATTGGTGTTGCACTGGCAGGTACCCTCATTAATATTTTTACCAATTATTATGGTCCAGACCATGTGACTACAGCATTTCATGTCACTCTCATTTGTCTCGGTTGTATCAATGTCATTACTGCATGTATTTTCTGGCAAATTCCAAAAAATACGCCTGTGTAAGCGTTTGCATTTTTAGCATGGTTTCTCGCTCGTGAATCACGCTATGATGTCAGCTTCATATTTTGAATGAGTTTTGCATGACCAAACCGGCTAAAACCTTTTTCACAGTACAGCACAATACCTTAATCGGGATTGGCTTAGCTTTTGTTATGGGAATTTTGGCTTATTTTGGTCTGTTCTATCAGCAAAAAGCCGTTGCACAAGATTATCCAATTCAAGGCTTCGATGTTTCTCACCATCAAGGTGATATTAACTGGAAAAAAATATCACCAGATAAGTTCCAATTCGTCTATTTAAAAGCGACAGAGGGTGGCGATTATAAAGATTCAAAGTTTCAAGAAAACTGGCTCAAAGCACGTGAGCACGGCTTTCATGTAGGTGCTTATCACTTTTACCGTCTATGTCGTGATGGTAAAACACAAGCAGATAACTTTATTGCGACGGTACCTAAAAAATCAGATGCCCTTCCACCCGTCATTGATCTGGAATACGACAGTAACTGTATTAATACTTACACCAAAGAACAGTTAATTAAAGAAATTGGCATCATGCATGACCGCTTAAAACAGCATTATGACAAACAACCCATCTTTTATATTTCTAAAACTTTTTATCACATTGTCTTAGTTGGGAATTTTTCTGAGACTCCTCTTTGGGTACGTGATTATGAGGGTAAACCTGAACTCAAAGATAAGAGAAAATGGCTCTTTTGGCAGCATAGTAATCAGGGTAAAATTGTAGGGATAGCCAAGCCTGTTGATCTCAATGTTTATGAGGGATCGGTCAAGCAATGGCAACAATTTTTACAGCAGCAAGGCATCGTGAAAGCACAATAATATGCGCAAAATCATTCATATCGATATGGATGCCTTTTATGCATCGGTCGAGTTACGGGAACGTCCTGAATTAAGACATCTACCCGTTGTTATCTCATCTCATCATCCTCGAGCTGTAATCGCTGCTGCATCCTACCCTGCCCGTGAATTTGGTTTACGTTCAGCCATGTCAATGAGTCAGGCAAGAAAACTATGCCCTCAAGTCGTTATTATTGAGCCAAATTTTGAAAAATACCGTACAGTCTCTGCTCAGATTCATTCTATTTTTCAGCAATATACGCTACTTATTGAGCCTTTATCTTTAGATGAAGCTTATCTAGATGTCACTGATAATTTAAAACAGATTGCGAGTGCAACCGAAGTTGCCATGCATATTCGAGAAGATATTTTTAGGTTAACTGGACTGACCGCATCGGCAGGTGTGGCACCAAATAAATTTTTGGCAAAAATCGCTTCCGACTGGAATAAACCGAATGGTTTATGTGTAATCAAACCTTCGCAAGTTGCGACTTTTATTAAAGACCTTCCGCTTAAAAAGATTCCTGGCGTGGGTAAAGTCACTCAGGAAAAATTACAACAGCTTCAATTACATACGCTAGGTGATTTACAGAAAATTGAAGAGGCTGTTTTAGTACATCACTTTGGTAAATATGGACAGCAACTCTACCTATATGCTCAAGGCATTGACCACAGACCTGTTCAAGCTGAAAGAGCTCGCCAACAAATTTCGAAAGAGACAACTTTTGATAGTGATTTTACTTTGGCTCAATGCCAACCCTATTGGCAGGGATTAGCTGAAAAAGTCTGGCAAACACTAGAGAAAAAGCAGCTCAATGCACGTGGTGTGAATATCAAACTTAAACTCAAGAATTTTCAGACTTTACAACATAGTAAAAGCTTTAAAAGACCGATCCAGTCGCTACAAGACTTAATCCAAGTTTTATTTTTATTATTAAATGAAATGCAAATCCCCGAACACTTCCAGTTTCGCCTGATTGGTATAGGTGTTTATCAATTACAGACCCAAGCGGAAGACTTCCAGCTTAACCTTTGGTAATTGACTACTTTTCACTCAAAAGAGCAACTTTTAAACAAAATAGACTCCCTTTTACTCAAACTTTAGAGTAACCTAATCCACGCATATTCATTACCCATGTATTTGCAACATGCCAAAGCAACCTTTACTTTCGGCATATCGTCCTGTGATTGGCGTGACGACCAAATCCGAATATTGCAGGGCTCTTCTGATACATGGCTTAGATATCCCTTCATCACAATAATCTACTGAAATTTCTTTCTACTTACTTGCACCGGTCTAGCAACTCTTCATAAAATCAAAACTATTAAATAAGGCCACTTTAGAGCATTTTTATGACGGTAAAGCGTTTACACGTTACTTCACGCTACTGCGAAGTTGCGATTTCAGGTAATTTGGTACACCTAGCTGGGCAACTCGCAGATGATACAAGCGCAGATGTTACGGGACAGACTCAACAAACTTTAGACAATATTGATCGTCTATTGGCAGAAGCTGGAACAGATAAAACCCATATCCTTTCTGTCATGATTTTTCTAAAAGATATCGAAAAAGACTATGCAGCAATGAATGCGGTTTGGGATGCATGGATTAGTGAAGGACACCCTCCAGCACGCACATGTGTAGAGTCAAAACTCTATGCGCCAGATGTGCTTGTAGAAATGACGGTTGTTGCGGTACTTCCTTAATCGTTATTGGTTTTAATCAATAAAAAAACTGAGCAATCTCTTAAGTGATGTTACTCAGTTTTTTTAATGGTTTTAAAGTCTTTAATGTCAGCATATTATCAAGATCTTCTTTAATGAATTTTCCCATCAATTGCTATAGGGACTAATTTTTAAGACTTCACAAAAGCATTTGACATTCTTTCTTGCTGTGGCGTTGCATGTAAAATTGCAAGATCTGATTCTGGACTCAATAAGTCTCTTCTTAAATCATGATAATCAGGCACACCGCTATAATGCAGCACACGATAGCCAGCTAACTGTAATAGACGACGTTCATATTGTTGATGCGCTCGGCGTAACCCATTTTCCCCCAGAACAACGACTACAACCACCTGATAATTTTGGTCAAGTACAACAAAATCAGCTGCCATATTTTGATATTTTCGACGTGTGTGTGCATATTTCGTAGTTAATAGTGCATCAAAAGATACATGGGCTAAAACGGTAAATTTGGGTAAAACAGTTTGTAGTCTGGTTAATGTTATTTGCTCATGACTAGTTAATACTGCACGGCGCTTCAAGGCACTATCATGTTGATGCCTTCGCGAAAGACTTTTCACTGCCATCACAACAGCCAAAAATAATAATAAGATCGTAATTAGATAATACATGGGCCTAATCCTTTAAGTTTTTTATAATGATTTTGCTAGATCACACTTTGTTTTAATTGATAACGACACAGCCGTTCTTTAAAAGGTTCACTTAGTAATTTCACTTGTAGTTATCAAGCTTGGCTTAAATTTAGCCACCCTCACACTATTTATAATCATAGAGTCAACAACAATCAAGTGCAGCTCGTCAGATTTATGGTATTTATCATTTTCCCTTACGCTTTTTGTACTTTAAATCTTCAAAAATCTCACTATGCGATTTAAATAATCATATTTAAAACAAAACAGGCTCTGTTGAAGAGCCTGTTTTATCATCATCCACGAGCTTTGGTTTTTGGTTTACTTTTTCCACCAAACGGTCTTTTTTCTCCTGTTTCACGAGGAGGCAAACCTGTATGCTGGGTTAGAATCTGTCCTTTTTGTGGACGTTTTTGCCCTACTACTGAACGAGATTGTCCCTGACCACGTTTTGCTGAATCTCCCGCCACAGACGAGTTCTTCTTACGCGCAGATTTATATTCACCTTCAGCAGTACCTTGTGGCTGATAAGTTGGAATTAAATGTTGCTTCGAATTACCAATTAAATCGGCACGTCCCATTTCTTTTAGGGCTTCACGAAGCAATGGCCAGTTGTTTGGATCATGGTAACGTAAGAATGCTTTATGCAGACGACGACGCTTCTCACCTTTTACAATATCAACTTTTTCAGTATAGCGAGCTACTTTAGCAAGCGGGTTTTTGCCCGAATAATACATGGTTGTTGCAGTTGCCATTGGTGATGGATAGAAAGTCTGTACCTGATCGGCACGGAAACCATTCTTCTTCAACCAAATTGCAAGGTGCATCATGTCGTAATCTGAAGTGCCCGGATGCGCAGCAATAAAGTAAGGAATTAAATATTGCTCTTTTCCTGCTTCTTTACTGAAACGGTCAAACATTTGTTTGAAACGATCATACGTACCAATACCCGGCTTCATCATTTTTGATAACGGGCCTTGCTCGGTATGTTCAGGAGCAATTTTTAAATAACCACCCACGTGGTGTTGCACCAACTCTTTCACATATTCAGGGTTCAATACTGCAAGGTCATAACGTAAACCCGAACCAATCAGAATCTTCTTCACACCTTTAATTGCACGTGCTTTACGGTAAAGCTGCACTAATGGCGCGTGATCAGTATGCAAGTTTTGACAAACACCCGGATATACACAAGAAGGTTTACGACAGTTCTTTTCAATTTCAGGATCTTTACAATGCAAACGGTACATGTTTGCCGTTGGACCACCTAAGTCTGAGATAATGCCGGTGAAGTTTGGTGCCGTATCACGGATTTTTTCAATCTCACGTAAAATTGAATCTTCCGAACGGTTTTGAATAATACGCCCTTCATGTTCTGTAATTGAACAGAATGTACAACCGCCAAAACAGCCACGCATAATATTGACCGAGAATTTGATCATATCAAATGCAGGGAAACGAGCATCGCCATAAGTAGGATGTGGCAAGCGTGCATACGGTAAATCAAACACATAATCCATTTCCTCTGTAGTTAGAGGAATTGGAGGTGGGTTAATCCAGACATCGCGTTCACCATGGCGTTGAACAAGTGCGCGGGCATTACCCGGATTAGTTTCAAGATGCAAAATACGGTTTGCATGCGCATAAAGCACTTGATCATTTGCCACTTCTTCAAAAGAAGGCAAACGAATGACCGCCAACTCTCGCGGTGGTAATTTGTGTTTAATTGCTTTTGATGGTGCTGGCTTTAATTGAACGATTTGAGTATCGTCATCGAGTTTGTCGCCTTCACGCACAATCGGATTTGCAACAATCTCTTTTTGGAAATTTTGATATTGAGCTAAAGAGTTACCCTTTTCTTTTTCAACCTCACAGCCATCGATATCTTCTGTCATGACATATGGGTTAATAATTGGATCAACACGCCCAACCGTATCTACATCATTACTCGCAACTTCAACAAACTTTGCTTTTGATGCTTTATTATGTTTATTAATAATAAATGCCGTACCACGAACATCAGTAATCTCGTGGATTTTTTCACCTTTGGCCAAACGATGCATCACATCAATAATGGCACGCTCACCATTACCATACATGAGCAAATCGGCTTTTGAGTCCATCAAAATCGAACGACGAACTTTATCTGACCAATAATCGTAGTGCGCAATACGACGTAAACTGCCTTCAATACCACCTAATAACACTGGTACGTCTGGAAAGGCTTCGCGGCAACGTTGACAATAAACTGTTGCTGCGCGGTCAGGACGTTTATTTGGTTCATTGTTTGGAGAATATGCATCATCAGAACGGATTTTACGATCTGCCGTATAACGGTTAATCATCGAATCCATATTACCTGCAGTCACTCCCCAAGCAATCGTTGGCTTACCTAAAACGCGGAAGCTTTCAACATTCGTCCAGTCTGGCTGCGCAATAATTCCGACACGGAAACCTTGTGCCTCAAGCACACGTCCAATCACACCCGATACAAATGATGGGTGGTCAATATAAGCATCACCACAGACTAAAATAAAGTCACACGCATCCCAGCCGAGTTGGTCCATTTCTTCTCGTGACATCGGCAAAAATGGTGCTGGTTCAAAACACGACGCCCAATATTTGTCGTAATCAAACAACGCTTTTGGCGCAGTTTGCATGGTGTAGGCAGTAGACATGGCTTGCGAATCTCGGCTAGCAGATGAAGGAGAGACATCTAAAGATGAAAGCCGATCATTTTAACATGAATTTCATTCATTTTCCCTGTTTATAAAACATGCGAAAACAATAATATAGAAATTAATTTGATTAAAGTTTACTCAATATTTTATTCCTGCAATAAATACGGCGGAACAAAATCCGCCGCAGTTTTAATTTTTTTATTTATAGAGCTTAGAACAAAGCTTTTGGCAAACGAATCTGAATAATCTCATTATCGTCAGCTAATTTTGCGTTACGTCCTGTCGACCCTGGGAAGTTATTATCATTAAAAACGGTAAGCGTTGTACCATTTTCAATAATCACATCTTCAATGGTTTCAAATGGGAAAGCAAAAACCTGCCCCGTACCAATATCACCCTCTCTAGCTGTGCCATACAACAAATTCGGGTTAGCAATTTTAATTAAATCAACTAAATCTTCACGGCTGACCAGCTGGCCTGACTCATTTAATTTAATACGAATTAATTTTTTATAGCCGCCTAAATTATTCTGAGTTGCATCACGTTCAATAATAATGCCTTCTTTATCATTAAAGAGTTGGAAGTCACCAATATTGGTTGCCTTACTGTCTAACTGGAACCAATAATATTTCCCTGTATATGCTTTTTTCTTCACATCAAATTGAGAAATCAATAATTGTCTTTCCGTTTCTCGAATTGATTTAATTGGCTTTTCTATAAGAGGATAAAGATACTGCCCATCTGGCGAAATTGCCATCCCTTCAAAACCACCACTTTGCTGAACTAGAGGCTCTACAAAATTAATTTGCGCTTTATTAAATTGATTCTGTGGTGAACGTAATTCTTGAGTCGGATTTAACGGATTTGGCAGAGCAATCGGTGTATCTAATAACACACCATCTGCTGAAAAATGAAGTAAATAGGGCCCAAACTCATCTCCAATCCAGTAAGTCCCATCGCTAGTACGTTGCATAGATTCTGGATCAAAATCAGCGCCCGTTAATAAACGCTCAGCTGTATCACCATTGACGATATTAAATGGAATTAATTTATTCGGATCACGCAGTTGGATAAAGCTTTGTACAGTAACTTGGCTCGTGCCCTTAGTTTTAGTTTTGAAATCAGGCTTTATTTTATAAATACGAAGTAAAAAGTCTGCTGAATTATCTTGGGTACCAAAACCGTTATCGGCCATTGCCATATAACTGCCATCTGCATTTTTTAATGCAGCAGAAAACCCCTGTACAGGTTGACCTTTAAATGGAGGATAAATTCCATTTGCACCTTTTACAAATGCCCCTGAGTTTGGACCAGCAGCATAAGTTTCTACAGGTAACTTGGCAAAGGAAATTAAGGTAGGTTCGGTAATGTTTTCAGTAGGTGCAGTTTGTTCTTGGTCGTTATCATCATTACATGCAGTCAATCCCAGACTGGCAAAGCATAATAATGCCGCTAATGTTTTTTTGCTCATGGTTTTATACAGTTGGTAAAAAATTAAGCAAATTTAATCAAGCTTATATGAAGTTTTTACTTCAAAAAGATGAAATCTTTATGGCGAAAATATGACAACCCCAACTATTCAATACAAACACAAACTAAGTAACCTCATTAAAAAGAATTAAAGTTTCGTTGGCTGATATTCTCCAGCAATTGCTGCTTTTAAAAAGTTCTGGAAGGTTGGGCATTCCATATGATTTTCGGCAGGACATACAGCCGCGTGTTCTAATCCCTGACTAATAAAATGCAATCGCTTCGCCATTTGCTCTAATTGTTGAGCTTTATCTTTTAATTTTTGCCGATCAAGTTCAGGCTTACCATCTTGTCCAAACATTGCAGCGATCTCATTTAAAGAAAAGCCCGCAGCACGACCTAAAGAGATTAATGCCAATTGATCAATTACCTGCTTGCCATATTGTCGACGTAAGCCTTGCCGCCCTATCGATTTAATTAATCCTTTCTCTTCATAAAAACGTAGTGTAGCCGTTGTGACTTTTGCCTTTTTAGCAACTTCACCAATATCCATAATACCCTCTTGACTTCAAGTGAACTTGAACTTGCACAATAAATTTATCACGTTTCATACGTATAAAAGCAAGGTGTAAAAATGAATACTTCCACATTATTCTTTCAAGCTTTATGTCTTGGTATTGGTGCAACAGTTATTATGGATATATGGCTGTTAATACTAAAAATATTTAAGATCCCGACATTAAATCTTGCCTTTCTCGGACGTTGGGTTGGTTGGATATTTCAAGGGAAACTCGTACATCAATCTATTGCAAAAAGCCCCTCAATTAAGCATGAGTATTTATTGGGCTGGATTGCCCACTATAGTGTCGGGATTATCTTCGCATTGAGCTTTCTTTTCATTGCTGGCTCAGATTGGCTTATTGATGCTCAGTTTTACTCAGCTCTAATGTTTGGTGTAGTCACCGTTCTCATTCCTTTTTTTATTATGCAACCTGCGATGGGTAGTGGCTTTGCTTCATCAAAAACACCTCATCCTTTTTTTAACTGTCTAAAAAGTTTAATGAACCATAGTGTTTTTGGTTGTGGTTTATATCTCACTGCAAAACTATTTCAAATTTAAATAAAGAGAAGACTGCTCATGAAAACTGCTGCCATTATTTACCATAGCCGCCAAGGTCACACCCAATTTATTGCTCAGCAAATTCAAACTGGTATTTTGAGCCATCAAGATATTGAAGTAGATTCACTCAATGCCGAAGATATTATCAATAGCCCAGAAATTCTTATCCGATATGACGGCTTAATTTGGGGATCCCCCACTTATTTAGGTGGTGTATCTTCCAAATTAAAGCAACTCATGGATGCAACTGGTCCATTATGGAAACAACAAAGTTTTAAAGGAAAATTAGCAGCTGGCTTTACCGTATCTTCCCTTCCTGCTGGTGATAAACAATCCACGCTAATTTCGATTTTTACCTTTTGTATGCAACACGGTATGCTCTGGGTTGGCAATCCAATTCTGCCAGAACAACATCAAGGTGTTGCCTATGCAAAAGCAGCTAACCGTCTCGGTTCATGGTCAGGCTTAATGGCTCAAGCTGAACATGGCAGTAATGCAGATGGTTTTGATGAAGGAGATATTAAAACTGCTCAACAATTTGGAGAAAATTTTGCATTGACCTTAAATGCTTATCAAGGAATATAAAGCCATGAAAGCATAAAAACGAGTCGAAATAATATTTAAGAAAATTTAAAAAGTAGATCTGTAAGCTTAAACCTACAAAACTTGCAGTGATTTGCGGATATCCAGCTTTAGTATTTTTTCATACTATATGAATCATAGAGAGACAGGATGTCTCATTGAAGAAGAATAAGAACGCAGGAAGCGGTAGTTGACAGGAGTTAGCTACATAAAGCTGAATACGAAGAAGCCTCGACAGGATGTCGGGGGTTTTTCATTTCAATTATACAAAATTCTTACTTTCTAGATGTGCCGAGCAACAGAACTTATATTGATCCGATAAGAATAGCTGAATACCATCATTTCATTTAAAATTTGATTATTGGTTTTGTATTTTGCTTACCTCATCTTTAGCTCAAGATCATTTTGAACCATCACAATTACACCGCCTTAGCCTCAAATTTTTTATTATTGCGTTGATAACAATAATGACGGGATGTACAAGCTTAGGACCTAATAGTGGCTCTTTTTCTTGGCGCTCAAATAAACTCTCGTCTGGCTTACAAAAAGCTTATTCTGTTCCAGCCAGCACAGCCAATCGGCTATCTCCAATGATTATTCAAAGTGCTGACCAATATAATGTACCTCCTCTTTTACTTGCAGCAGTCATTAGGCAAGAGTCTAGTTACAATAGTAATGCTCACTCTCCAACTGGTGCAGTCGGTTTAACTCAAATTATTCCGAGCTATTGGCAACAAACTTGTGCTGGGAATTTATATGATGAAACCACTAATATTCAATGTGGTGCTTATATCTTAAATCACTATTATCAGTCAGCGGATAGTTGGTTTAAGGCAACAGCTTATTATAATGTAGGACCAACTGGATATGAGCGAAGCTTCTGGACACGACACAAAGCGAAAAAATACGCTCGATCTGTGAAGCGTCATCAGAAAACTTTAAAAAGTGCATTATAAATTAAGATCAAATAAAAAAAGCCCATCTATTAATGGGCTTTTTTACATAGTTAATTTTATTCGTCAAATAAACCTTCAAATAAAACAGAAGATAAATAACGTTCGCCACTGTCTGGAAGAATAACAACTATTGTTTTACCAGCATTTTCAGGACGTTCTGCAATTTTAGCAGCAGCAGCCAATGCAGCTCCGCTCGAAATGCCAACCAGAATACCTTCTTGAGTTGCACAATTTCTTGCCCACTGAATTGCTTCCTCACTACTCACTGGTACAACTTCATCAACAACATCTAAATCAAGATTTTTTGGAATAAAGTTCGCACCAATCCCCTGAATTTTATGGGGTGCAGGAGTGATATTCTCTCCATTTTTGGTTTGAGTAATAATTGGAGACTCAGCAGGTTCAACAGCTACTGAGTATAATGGCTTATTTTGGACTTGTTCAAAATAACGAGAAATACCCGTGATCGTACCACCAGTACCTACGCCCGCAACCAAAATATCAACTTGCCCACCTGTTGCTTGCCAAATTTCTGGACCAGTTGTGTCCACATGAATTTGTGGATTGGCTGGGTTTTCAAATTGTTGTGGCAAGAAATAAACATCGGGCTGTTCAGTTGCTAATCGTACAGCTTCATCAACTGCACCTTTCATCCCTTTTGCTGGTTCAGTTAAAACTAAATTGGCACCTAAAGCTTTTAATACTTTTCTACGTTCAAGACTCATGCTTGCTGGCATAGTTAAAGTAATTGGATAACCTTTCGCCGCCGCAACAAAAGCCAATGCAATCCCTGTATTACCACTGGTTGGTTCAACAATATGCATGCCTTCTTTTAACACGCCGCGCTTTTCTGCATCTGCAATAAGTGCTGCTCCAATACGGCATTTCACAGAAAATGCAGGATTACGACTTTCTACTTTTGCTAATACAGTTGCGCTAGTTTTAATTAATCGGTTGATGCGAACTAAAGGAGTATTACCAATAGCTTCTGCATTATTTGAATAAACTGCGATACCTAAATTATTGGGTGTTGGGAATTGCTGATCGGTAGACATGTTATATCCTTATTAAATTTGGAATGCTTCTGAATCATTATAGGCTTGTGGACCGAGGAGAAAAGTAGAAAAGATAGAAAAATTATAAAAATAAATATTTTTCAATATTTTAAGTATAAATAATAAAAGTAAATGACCCTTTTAACTCAATGCATCATGACAAAAAAATAATGAGTAAATAAGCATTAATCTTTTGCTCGTTATGGTTCATCCAGAATTTGCGCTAATCTCTTTTGGTAATTATTCAAAAAATCCTTTGTTACTCGGAAATGTTCCGTTTCTTCATAGCTCACCTGTTTAATTCCCGATTCCGAAAACTGGTAAATTTTTGCATTTGGGTACGCCAGAAGGATAGGTGAATGTGTTGCAATAATAAATTGGGATTGTGCCTGACATAAACGATCTAAGACTGATAGCGTTGTCATCAGCATGGTTGGCGATAAAGCGGCTTCCGGTTCATCCAAAAGATATAAACCTTGTCCTTTTAACTTCATGGTTAATAGCTTTAAAAACCCCTCCCCATGAGAACGCGTATGTATATCTCCACCGTAACCCGCCAGATAATCTATTTCTTTCATATAAGTTGCCACATTATAAAAACTTTCGGCCCTTAAAAAATAATAGTCCTGAGGCTTTTTATAGCTTTTTATTGTGCGTAGAGATTGATACAAAACGGAACTGGTGGTTGCCGTATTCAGTTGAACATTGCGTGTCCCGCCTTCTTCCGAAAAGCCTAATGCCAGTGCCAACGCTTCGAGAATAGTGGACTTGCCTGAACCATTTTCCCCAACAAAAAATGTAACATCAGGATGAAATTCAATATTTTCCAAATCATTTACTGCTGGAATAACATAGGGATAACTGGCCCAGTCCAAGCTCTCTGGAGCTTTCAGCTTTATGGCTCTGATATAAGGTTTTTCTTGCATAATACTATTAGAAATGTATTTTCATTCTATAGCATAGTGAATTTTGAATAGCAATAACATGCTTACACAGTTCCCAACGTCTTAATTTGACGCTTTCCTTATCCTTAAAAATTCCACTTAGAAAAAGTTGAACCAAGAATAAGCTCTTAAACATTTTTTAGCGCCACAAAAAAACACCCCCGTTCATTCGAACGGGGGTGTTTGAATAATGAGCTGGCGATGACTTACTCTCACATGGGTAACCCCACACTACCATCAGCGCTAAGAGGTTTCACTTCTGAGTTCGGGAAGGGATCAGGTGGTTCACTCTTGCTATGGTCGCCAGCACAACTGGTATGGATACTTGCTTCGTTTTATTCACTTAGTGATACGTTGCGTTTTCCAAATCTTGACAGATGGGCTGATTGAATCTGATTTTTCGTTGTTCATTTTAGCTAAGCGTATAACTAAATCAAGTTGCTTTGCATGTTTATGAATCGATTGATGCTTCATATACAACTGCTTGGGTGTTGTATAGTCAAGCCTCACGAGCAATTAGTATTGGTCAGCTTCACATATCACTATGCTTCCACATCCAACCTATCAACGTCCTAGTCTCGAACGGCTCTTTAGAGGAATAAATTCCTAGGGAAATCTTATCTTGAGGTAGGCTTCCCGCTTAGATGCTTTCAGCGGTTATCCCTTCCGAACATAGCTACCCGGCGATGCGACTGGCGTCACAACCGGTACACCAGAGGTTCGTCCACTCTGGTCCTCTCGTACTAGGAGCAGATCCTCTCAAATTTCCAGCGCCCACGGTAGATAGGGACCGAACTGTCTCACGACGTTCTAAACCCAGCTCGCGTACCTCTTTAAATGGCGAACAGCCATACCCTTGGGACCTGCTTCAGCCCCAGGATGAGATGAGCCGACATCGAGGTGCCAAACACCGCCGTCGATATGAACTCTTGGGCGGTATCAGCCTGTTATCCCCAGAGTACCTTTTATCCGTTGAGCGATGGCCCTTCCATACAGAACCACCGGATCACTAAGACCTACTTTCGTACCTGCTCGACTTGTGGGTCTCGCAGTTAAGCGCGCTTTTGCCTTTATACTCTACGCGTGATTTCCGACCACGCTGAGCGCACCTTCGTACTCCTCCGTTACTCTTTAGGAGGAGACCGCCCCAGTCAAACTACCCACCAGACACGGTCCTCGTCCCGGATAACGGGACAGAGTTAGAACCTCAACATTACCAGGGTGGTATTTCAAGGACGGCTCCATTGGAACTAGCGTTCCAACTTCAAAGCCTCCCACCTATCCTACACAAGTAAGGTCAAAGTTCAGTGTCAAGCTGCAGTAAAGGTTCACGGGGTCTTTCCGTCTAGCCGCGGGTACACTGCATCTTCACAGCGATTTCGATTTCACTGAGCCTCTGCTGGAGACAGCGCCGCCATCATTATGCCATTCGTGCAGGTCGGAACTTACCCGACAAGGAATTTCGCTACCTTAGGACCGTTATAGTTACGGCCGCCGTTTACTGGGGCTTCGATCAAGAGCTTCGCTTACGCTAACCCCATCAATTAACCTTCCAGCACCGGGCAGGCATCACACCCTATACGTCCACTTTCGTGTTTGCAGAGTGCTATGTTTTTAATAAACAGTTGCAGCGGCCTGGTTTCTGCGGCTGTCGTCAGCTCAGGAAGCAAGTTCCATCACCAACAACAGCGTACCTTCTCCCGAAGTTACGGTACCATTTTGCCTAGTTCCTTCAGCAGAGTTCTCTCAAGCGCCTTGGTCTACTCGACCTGACCACCTGTGTCGGTTTCGGGTACGATTCCTGTGTAACTGAAGCTTAGAGACTTTTCCTGGAAGCATGGTATCAGCCACTTCACTGTACAAGTACAGCTTGCTATCGGATCTCAGTATAAAGTACCCCGGATTTGCCTAAGATACATACCTACATCCTTCCACCTGGACAACCAACGCCAGGCTGACTTAACCTTCTCCGTCCTCTCATCGCATTACACAGAAGTATTGGAATATTAACCAATTTCCCATCGACTACGCCTTTCGGCCTCGCCTTAGGGGTCGACTCACCCAGCCCCGATTAACGTTGGACTGGAACCCTTGGTCTTTCGGCGAACGGGTTTTTCACCCGTTTTGTCGTTACTCACGTCAGCATTCGCACTTCTGATACCTCCAGCATACTTCTCAATACACCTTCATCGGCTTACAGAACGCTCCCCTACCACTTGACTAATGTCAAATCCGCAGCTTCGGCACATAGTTTTAGCCCCGTTACATCTTCCGCGCAGGCCGACTCGACTAGTGAGCTATTACGCTTTCTTTAAAGGGTGGCTGCTTCTAAGCCAACCTCCTAGCTGTCTATGCCTTCCCACATCGTTTCCCACTTAACTATGATTTTGGGGCCTTAGCTGGCGGTCTGGATTGTTTTCCTCTTGACTACGGACGTTAGCACCCGCAGTCTGTCTCCCGGATAGTACTCATAGGTATTCGGAGTTTGCATCGGTTTGGTAAGTCGGGATGACCCCCTAGCCGAAACAGTGCTCTACCCCCTATGGTATTCGTCCGAGGCGCTACCTAAATAGCTTTCGGGGAGAACCAGCTATCACCAGGCTTGATTAGCCTTTCACCCCTATCCACAAGTCATCCCCTGGCTTTTCAACGACAGTGGGTTCGGTCCTCCAGTTAGTGTTACCCAACCTTCAACCTGCTCATGGATAGATCGCCTGGTTTCGGGTCTATACCCAGCAACTAAACGCCCTATTAAGACTCGGTTTCCCTACGGCTCCCCTATACGGTTAACCTTGCTACTGAATATAAGTCGCTGACCCATTATACAAAAGGTACGCAGTCACCGAACAAGTCGGCTCCCACTGCTTGTATGCATGCGGTTTCAGGATCTATTTCACTCCCCTCACAGGGGTTCTTTTCGCCTTTCCCTCACGGTACTGGTTCACTATCGGTCAGTCAGGAGTATTTAGCCTTGGAGGATGGTCCCCCCATATTCAGACAAGGTTTCACGTGCCTCGCCCTACTCGTCATCATTATGTGTGCCCTTTCGTGTACGGGAATATCACCCTCTACGTTCGCACTTCCCAGAGCGTTCCACTAAAACACACATAACTTAATGGGCTGATCCCCGTTCGCTCGCCGCTACTGAGGGAATCTCAATTGATTTCTTTTCCTAAGGGTACTGAGATGTTTCACTTCCCCTCGTTCGCCTTGCAACACTATGTATTCATGTTGCAATACCTACCTTAAAGTAGGTGGGTTCCCCCATTCAGAAATCTCCGGATCAAAGGATATTTGCCGCCTCCCCGGAGCTTTTCGCAGGCTATCACGTCTTTCATCGCCTCTGACTGCCAAGGCATCCACCACATGCACTTAATTACTTGACTATACAACCCCAAACAGTCGTTACACCTACAAGTGAGTGTAGCAACAGAACAAATGATTTCTCATTCATCCATACAGTTCGAAGTACTGTGTATCTAAACACTGTACAGCTTCAATCTAAATTCATATACCAAAACGCTTGATTCAGTTAATTTGCTAGTTCTCAATTAACTCCAAGATTAGAATTACTTCCTCTCTCTTTGTTATTGAGTGAACAATTTATTTCAGACTCAATTTTGCCAATCTGTTAATGAATAAACATGCCTTCGTCAGGTCATGCTTAATACCGTGATACTTAAATCACAGAAGTTAATAAACCAAGATCTAAATCTCTATTTACTAATTTCTGTAATCCGAACTTCTCTTAAGTTCTGGTGGAGACTAGGAGAGTCGAACTCCTGACCTCCTGCGTGCAAAGCAGGCGCTCTACCAACTAAGCTAAGTCCCCAGCTTACATCATCAGTCATGTATCTTTTATCTATAACTTCAACCAGTCAAAGTCATGGTGGGTCTGACAAGACTTGAACTTGTGACCCCACGCTTATCAAGCGTGTGCTCTAACCAACTGAGCTACAGACCCTCAGATACATCTATGAAGAACAACTTGTTGTGGATTCTTACCAATCGTCAATCTTTCGTTAAGGAGGTGATCCAGCCGCAGGTTCCCCTACGGCTACCTTGTTACGACTTCACCCCAGTCATCGGCCACACCGTGGTAACCGCCCTCTTTGCAGTTAGGCTAGCTACTTCTGGTGCAACAAACTCCCATGGTGTGACGGGCGGTGTGTACAAGGCCCGGGAACGTATTCACCGCGGCATTCTGATCCGCGATTACTAGCGATTCCGACTTCATGGAGTCGAGTTGCAGACTCCAATCCGGACTACGATCGGCTTTTTGAGATTAGCATCCTATCGCTAGGTAGCAACCCTTTGTACCGACCATTGTAGCACGTGTGTAGCCCTGGCCGTAAGGGCCATGATGACTTGACGTCGTCCCCGCCTTCCTCCAGTTTGTCACTGGCAGTATCCTTAAAGTTCCCGACATTACTCGCTGGCAAATAAGGAAAAGGGTTGCGCTCGTTGCGGGACTTAACCCAACATCTCACGACACGAGCTGACGAC
The DNA here is from genome assembly GCF_013344765.1 of Acinetobacter lactucae. Taxonomy (GTDB): domain Bacteria; phylum Pseudomonadota; class Gammaproteobacteria; order Pseudomonadales; family Moraxellaceae; genus Acinetobacter; species Acinetobacter lactucae_A. Next base: position 1,442 of record NZ_JABVBF010000014.1, on the reverse strand, counting down.
AGCCATGCAGCACCTGTATGTAAGTTCCCGAAGGCACCAATCCATCTCTGGAAAGTTCTTACTATGTCAAGGCCAGGTAAGGTTCTTCGCGTTGCATCGAATTAAACCACATGCTCCACCGCTTGTGCGGGCCCCCGTCAATTCATTTGAGTTTTAGTCTTGCGACCGTACTCCCCAGGCGGTCTACTTATCGCGTTAGCTGCGCCACTAAAGCCTCAAAGGCCCCAACGGCTAGTAGACATCGTTTACGGCATGGACTACCAGGGTATCTAATCCTGTTTGCTCCCCATGCTTTCGCACCTCAGCGTCAGTGTTAGGCCAGATGGCTGCCTTCGCCATCGGTATTCCTCCAGATCTCTACGCATTTCACCGCTACACCTGGAATTCTACCATCCTCTCCCACACTCTAGCTAACCAGTATCGAATGCAATTCCCAAGTTAAGCTCGGGGATTTCACATTTGACTTAATTAGCCGCCTACGCGCGCTTTACGCCCAGTAAATCCGATTAACGCTTGCACCCTCTGTATTACCGCGGCTGCTGGCACAGAGTTAGCCGGTGCTTATTCTGCGAGTAACGTCCACTATCTCTAGGTATTATCTAAAGTAGCCTCCTCCTCGCTTAAAGTGCTTTACAACCATAAGGCCTTCTTCACACACGCGGCATGGCTGGATCAGGCTTGCGCCCATTGTCCAATATTCCCCACTGCTGCCTCCCGTAGGAGTCTGGGCCGTGTCTCAGTCCCAGTGTGGCGGATCATCCTCTCAGACCCGCTACAGATCGTCGCCTTGGTAGGCCTTTACCCCACCAACTAGCTAATCCGACTTAGGCTCATCTATTAGCGCAAGGTCCGAAGATCCCCTGCTTTCTCCCGTAGGACGTATGCGGTATTAGCATTCCTTTCGAAATGTTGTCCCCCACTAATAGGCAGATTCCTAAGCATTACTCACCCGTCCGCCGCTAGGTGATAGTGCAAGCACCATCACCCCGCTCGACTTGCATGTGTTAAGCCTGCCGCCAGCGTTCAATCTGAGCCATGATCAAACTCTTCAGTTAAAATCATTTTGTACCTTATTAAAGACAAGGTACCAATTCTGGCTCATCAATTACTGACTTAAATTTCGCTCAAATAAACTTCGAGTAATTTAAACCAATCAATCAATGAAAATTATTTCGATTAATCAATCAGTAAAAATCCACACAAGTTGTTCTTCAATTCTCTTAATGATCTTCTTACTGGTTCGTCACCAGCAAGCTAGGTCGGCTATATTACTCTTAATCTCTTAAAAGTCAACAGGTAATTTCGATATTTTTAAAACTTATTCTCAAAACCAACTCACCATCAAATTCATCACTTAAAGCAATCAACTTAATCACAAGTAACTGTTTTTCAACAAGTTTCTATCTGCATCACCGCCGATGGATGTGCATTATAGACCATTA
>NZ_JABVBF010000149.1 GCF_013344765.1 Acinetobacter lactucae | reverse complement strand
CACATGAGCAATCTCAGTGCACTTTTTCATTTTGCATTAAAAATTGTTTCTTAAGAAAACAAATATTGATAAACAATATATGCAGCCAGTTTTGCTGTTCTATTGTCTAAATCAAATTTTGGATTGCACTCAGCAATATCTAAAAGTTTGATCTTGCCAGTCTCTTGAAGATGTTTAAAAATTGCTTCAAAAGTCGCTAAATCAATTCCTTTTACAGCAGGTGCACTTACTCCGGGTGCAACCGCGGCAGTAAATACATCTAAATCAATCGTAACGTACAAACAGTCTACTTTTTCAATAAAAGCATCAACCGCAGCAAGCACGTTGTTTAGGTTAAAAATATTAACCTCATGATCGCGTAAATATGAGCAATTTAGAGCATCGGCTGTATCAAACAAAACTTTAGTATTGGCATGGTTAGCCACCCCAATACATAAATAATTAAATTGTTTTTGATGCTGCTCTGAAAGTCGAGCTGCCTGTAAAAATGGTGTTCCAGAGGTAGCATGCTCTGCTTCACGCAAATCAAAATGGGCATCAAAATTAATAATGCCTATTTTTTTATCTGGCGCATGGGCTTGTACATATTGGAACAGGCCGCTAAAGCTGCCAAATGCAACCTCATGTCCACCGCCTAATACAATCGGTTTTAAATCATTTTGCAGGCTATTTGCGACTTGCTCAGCTAATTCGTTTTGGGCTTGCTCTAAATTGCCATATTCACAAGTTACTGTACCTAAATCGACAATACTGACTGGACGATGAATCGGTAAGTTAGCAAGTTGTGTGCGAATTGCATCTGGCGCATCGGCAGCACCGACTCGGCCTTTGTTACGCTTCACGCCCTCATCAGAGCTAAAACCAATCAGTGCAAATTCGGCAGGTTGGGTTTTGTTCATGATGTGATGAATACGTTGGTGTGCTTCACCCTCGCCATCATGGCGGCCTTGCCATTTAAATGTGTGGTTCATATGACACCGTTTAAAAAGTAACTTCTTGTCCATGCTGAACGACTCGCTTAGGCAAATCTCCGCCAAGCCAGTAAACAATTTCAGATGGATGTTCAATATCCCAAGCCACAAAGTCAGCGACTTTACCTTGCTCCAGACTGCCGTGCGTTTGTTCTAAGCCGAGCGCTTGTGCAGCATGAATAGTGACACCCGCTAATGCTTGCTCAGGCGTTAAACGGAATAGCGTGCTGCCCATGTTCAGCATTAAACGTAAAGAAAGTGCTGGAGATGTACCCGGGTTTAAATCACTCGACAGCGCAATACGGACGCCATGTTTAATGAGACTTTCAATCGGTGGATATTGTGTTTCACGTAATAAATAAAACGCGCCCGGCAATAACACTGCAACCGTACCCGACTCTGCCATGGCTTTGACATCATCTTCAGTCATGTACTCTAAATGGTCAGCCGATAAAGCTTGATAACGTGCTGCCAAGCTTGAACCGCCTAGCGATGAAAGCTGTTCAGCATGAAGCTTAACGGGTAAACCTAATGATTGTGCTGTTTTAAAAACACGTTCGACCTGAGCAGGTGAAAATGCTAAATGCTCGCAGAAGGCATCCACTGCATCGACTAAACCTTCGGCATGCAGTTTAGGCAGCATTTCTGTACAGATATGTTCGATATAAGCATCACTTTGGTCTTTGTATTCTGATGGTAACGCATGTGCTGCTAAACAGGTACTTTTTACCGTCATCGGTAATTTTTCACCAATTTGACGGATCACACGGAGCATCTTGCGCTCATTTTCGTAATCAAGTCCGTAGCCAGACTTAATCTCAATGGTGGTTACACCATCTTGTTGCATGCAACGAATACGCTTAAGTGCTGAGCTTAGTAATTGTTCTTCGCTGGCTTCTCGAGTTGCACGCACTGTACTGGCAATGCCGCCACCGCTTGCTGCAATTTCAGCATAGCTCACACCTTGCAAGCGTTTTTCAAACTCAACACTACGATTGCCACCAAACACACTATGTGTATGGCAGTCGATGAACCCTGGGGTCACCCAAGCGCCATTTAAATCAACTGTTTCGGAATAAGTGTCGGCAGGAATTTGTTGTTGTTTTCCAATCCACTGAATCAGATGCCCTTCTGTGACTATTGCAGCATCTTCAATGTAGGAGTATTGCCCATTTTGCATGGTCGCAATGTGGCAATTTTGCCAAAGTTTTTTCATTCGCTTTTCCTCAAAACTGCCCAATAGTAATACTATCGGGCAGTTGACTTGTTAGCTTTCTATCTCGATATTTTGCGGAATTGAATTATTTTGCTTTCCTAAATTCTGCTGAGGTTTCACCCAAATACGATAAGCGATCATTAATAGAACAAGCCATGTGATTCCTACATAAATTGCAGGGCGTGAATCTGGGAAATATCCCATCATGACTAAAATGAACACCATAAAACCGATTGCAAAAGCAGGAGCATACGGCCAACCAATAACGGGGAAATCCAATGCCTTAATTTCAGCAGTAGACAACTTACGGCGCATCGCAACTTGCGAAAGCAAGATCATGAGCCACACCCAAACGGTTGCGAAAGTTGCAATCGATGCAATGATCATAAATACATTTTCAGGAATCAGGTAATTCAGCACCACACCAATTAACAGCACGCCAGCCATAACCACTACAGTCATCCATGGCACACCATTACGTGATAATTTTTGAAAAACTCGAGGCGCTTGACCACGGTTTGCCATGCCATAAAGCATACGACCAGCACCAAATACATCACTATTAATTGCTGAAACAGCAGCAGTAATCACGACAATATTTAAAATTGTAGCTGCTGATTGAATGCCTAAATTCTCAAAAATCTGTACAAATGGACTACCTTGGCTACCAATTTGATTCCATGGGAAAATCGACATGAGTACAAAAATGGTTAGTACGTAAAACAGTAAAATACGAACCGGAACAGCATTAATCGCTTTTGGTAAAGTTGTTTTCGGGTCTTGTGATTCACCAGCTGTGATACCAATAATTTCGATACCACCAAAAGCAAATACAACCACAGATAAACATGCAACTAAACCTGCAATGCCATGTGGCATAAAGCCGTCATAAATCCATAAGTTTTGAATACCCGGTACCACACTGCTATGGTCAGCATGGAAGCCGTAGAACATTAAGCCGATTCCACCTAAAATCATGGCAACAATGGCGCTCACTTTGACAATAGAAAGCCAAAACTCGAGTTCGCCAAAGACTTTAACGTGAATAAGGTTAATTGCGCCCAAGAACATAATCAGCGATAGAATCCAGATCCACCGTGGTACATCGGGATACCAAAACCCCATGTAAATACCAAACGCAGTGACATCAGCCAACGCCACAATGATCATCTCAAAAACATACGTCCATCCAGTCGTAAAGCCAGCCAATGGACCAATGTACTGTGAAGCATAGTGGCTAAACGAACCGGAGACAGGGTTTTGGACAGCCATTTCACCTAGTGCGCGCATAACGATATAAATTGCAATCCCTGCAACGATATACGCAAGTAATACTGAAGGCCCTGCCATTTTAATCGCAGTTGCCGAACCATAGAAAAGCCCAGTTCCAATTGCTGAGCCCAATGCCAAGAAACGAATGTGACGGGTGTTCAATCCCCGCTGTAATGTGGAGTTTTGTGACATTATAATCTCCAATCCTTGAGGATATTTAGTTAGATTCGGCCACTCCATGTGACCGTTTTATCAATCACACTTCAGACAAACTAGGGAGTAGTTTTGGAATAAGTAACTCGTTTAAGCAGCCGCTTGAGAGTAATTCACTTGCTTGTTCAATATCAGGAGCAAAGAAACGGTCTTCACTGTAGTAAGGCACTTGAGCGCGCAAGATTTTACGAGCTTGTTCAAGTTTAGGCGAGCTTTTTAAGCCTTCACGGAAGTCTAGACCCTGACAAGCGCCTAACCATTCAACAGCTAAAATGCCACGGACGTTATCAGCCATATACCAAAGACGTTTACCCGCATTCGGAGCCATTGATACATGGTCTTCTTGGTTGGCTGAAGTTGGCAAGCTATCAACACTTGCAGGATGTGCAAGTGCCTTGTTGTCACTCGCAAGTGCAGCAGCGGTAACTTGAGCAATCATAAAGCCTGAGTTAACACCACCATTTGCCACCAAGAACGGTGGAAGCTGTGACATGTGACGGTCCATCATCATTGAAATACGACGTTCTGACAGTGAACCAATTTCAGCAATTGCCAGCGCTAAATTATCAGCCGCCATTGCAACAGGCTCTGCATGGAAGTTACCACCAGAAATCACATCACCTTGTTCAGCAAAAACAAGTGGGTTATCAGATACGGCATTCGCTTCAATTTCTAGTACTTCAGCCGCCTGACGGATTTGGGTTAAACAAGCACCCATTACCTGTGGTTGGCAACGTAATGAATATGGGTCTTGAACTTTGCTACAGTCTTCATGTGAATGGGCAATTTCACTTGAGTCTGTTAAGAGGTCACGATAAGCAGCAGCAACATCAATTTGACCACGCTGACCACGTACTTCATGAATACGAGCATCGAATGGTGCACGTGAACCCAGCATTGCTTCAACACTTAAACCACCACAAACGGTTGCAGCAGCAAATAAATCTTCAGCTTCAAATAAGCCGCGCAAAGCATAAGCGGTCGAAACCTGAGTACCGTTTAGAAGAGCCAAACCTTCTTTAGCTGCTAAAGAAATCGGTTCTAAACCTGCAACTTTTAAAGCTTCAACTGCTGGTAACCATTCACCCTTATAGCGTGCTTTGCCTTCACCAAGTAACACTAAAGACATGTGAGCAAGTGGTGCCAAGTCACCCGATGCGCCTACTGAACCTTTAAGAGGAATATGCGGATAAACCTCAGCATTGATTAAAGCCAACAAAGCATCAATGACTTTACGACGAATACCAGAGAAACCACGTGCCAAGCTGTTTGCTTTCAATAGAATAATTAAACGAACCATTGCATCATCAAGTGCTTCACCTACACCTGCCGCATGCGAAAGAACTAATGAACGCTGTAATTTTTCTAAATCTTCAGGAGCAATCTTGGTCGAAGCAAGTAAACCAAAACCAGTATTAATGCCGTAAGCTGTACGCCCTTCATTTACAATCTGTTCTACACAAGCCACGCTTGCATTAATTGCAGATGAAGCACTTTCATCTAATTTAACTTTAATTGGGTTGAGGTAAGCTTGACGTAAATCAGCTAAGGTTAGTTTTCCCGGTTGGATCAGTAATTCCATGTTGGCTTCCTAATTTTTTGCACTATATTCTGCTGAGACGGTGCTTTTCACAATTGCAAAAAGCACCGCTAGTTCTTCCGTGTATTTTTATTGCGTGATCATTGGCAAGTGCAAGCCTTGCTCTTTCGCACAATTAATCGCAATTTCATAACCTGCATCGGCATGACGCATAACACCTGTTGCAGGGTCATTGGTCAGTACGCGAGCAATACGTGCGGCAGCTTCATCTGTACCATCACACACAATCACAACGCCTGAGTGTTGAGAGAAGCCCATACCTACACCACCACCGTGATGTAAAGACACCCAAGTTGCGCCGCCCGCTGTATTTAACAATGCGTTTAATAAAGGCCAATCTGATACTGCATCTGATCCGTCTTGCATCGCTTCAGTTTCACGGTTTGGACTTGCAACTGAACCTGAGTCTAAATGGTCACGACCAATCACAACTGGCGCTGATAATTCACCGCTACGAACCATCTCGTTAAATGCCAAACCAAGTTTTGCACGTAGGCCTAAACCTACCCAGCAAATACGCGCTGGTAAACCTTGGAAGCTAATGCGTTCACGAGCCATGTCTAACCAGTGATGTAAATGCTCATCATCAGGAATTAATTCTTTAACTTTGGCATCTGTTTTATAAATATCTTCTGGGTCACCAGACAGCGCAGCCCAACGGAATGGACCAATACCGCGACAGAACAATGGACGGATGTATGCAGGTACGAAACCAGGGAAATCAAAAGCGTTTGCTACGCCTTCATCCTTCGCCATTTGACGAATGTTGTTGCCGTAGTCAAATGTTGGAACACCCATTTTTTGGAAATCGAGCATCGCTTGTACGTGCTTCGCCATCGACTGTTTTGCAGCTTTTACAACAGCTTCTGGTTCAGTTTTGGCACGTTCACGGTATTCATCCCAAGTCCAACCTACTGGTAAGTAGCCATTAAGTGGATCGTGTGCACTTGTTTGGTCAGTTACCATGTCTGGGCGTACACCACGGCGTACAAGCTCAGGTAAAATTTCAGCAGCGTTACCATGAAGCGCAATTGAAATTGCTTTGCCTTCTTTTGTATAACGATCAATACGCGCTAAAGCGTCATCTAAATCAGTTGCCTGTTCGTCTACATAACGGGTACGTAAACGGAAATCGATACTTGCTTGTTGGCATTCAATGTTTAAAGAACACGCACCTGCAAGTGTTGCTGCTAAAGGCTGAGCACCGCCCATACCACCTAAACCAGCAGTAAGCACCCAACGGCCTTTTAAGTCACCATTGTAGTGTTGGCGGCCTGCTTCAACGAAAGTTTCATAAGTACCTTGTACAATGCCTTGGCTACCGATGTAGATCCATGAACCTGCTGTCATTTGACCGTACATTGCAAGTGCTTTTGCGTCTAACTCGTTGAAGTGTTCCCAGTTTGCCCAGTGCGGTACAAGGTTTGAGTTTGCAATTAAAACGCGTGGTGCATCTTTATGAGTTTTAAATACACCTACTGGTTTGCCTGATTGAACTAATAAAGTTTCATCAGTTTCAAGATTTTTTAAAGTATCTACAATTTTGTCGAAACATTCCCAGTTTCGTGCTGCACGGCCAATACCACCGTATACAACCAACTCTTTCGGGTTTTCTGCAACGTCCGGATCAAGGTTATTCATCAACATACGCAATGGAGCTTCAGTTAACCAACTTTTAGCCGTCAATTCAGTGCCGCGTGGCGCACGAATTTCTACATCACGAAATTTTGTTGTCATTGTTGTCACAGGCGGACTCCTTCCTTTGAGCTTACATCAGCAGAACATCTCTTGTTTCTGCATTTGTATAGTAATGTATTAACTTGTATATACATCCATATACTACACAAATATTTTTCGGCGTGAAGAGGCTTGCTCGTATTTTTTTAAAAATAATTAATAAGCTTATGAATTAAATTAATTTATTTTTACATTAAGCATAAAAAAGCACATATCTTTTCACGAGACATGTGCTTTTAAATAAGCAAATTACTTAAGTTTTAACGCTGAATTAGCTCAATAACATAACAACTTTTTGCCTGAGTTTGAGTAAAATGAACCGATGTTACATCAGTATTTTTTTCAATTTTTAAAGTCTCATGGGCAGCAAGTAAAAAGGCTTTTTCTTCAATCTCTACTTCAGCGGCAGAACCACTATTAAAAATAAAAATCAGGTCTGCCGAGCTTAAAAAAGTCTGTGCTTCTGTACCATCTACTCTCTGAAAGCGAGCATGAAATTTTGCAGGATCATAAATTAAATTTAAATCTCGAATTGCCCCATTGACCAGTTCACTTTGAACCTGACTTTCACCATGAAAAGCAAAAATATCACCTTGGTTCAGCGTTTTGGCAGGAAGATCATCGACATGCAATACCATGCCCTGTCCATCGAGTACACTAATAATGCGCTGCTTATGGGGAAATAAGGAAAATGGTCCGGAAGTTGTCACATCTGCCATCGAAATGCGCCAATCGAAGTCAGCCTCACCTTGGCTTCTGGCAATTTCTAAAGTAAAGCCTGCACCGTTTTTCCAAAGCATTTTTGTATATTGATCGGCCCTGATCAATTCAATCATGGGTTAAATTTCCCTTCGAGATAATAGCGGCTACCCGGATAGATTAAACGCGCACTTGAAATGAGTTGTTTATTTGACCATGTGCGGCGACGGATCAGTAAACACGGTTCAGCTTTGGTAATCTTTAACCACTTACACTCTTGAGGAGATGCTAAAACGGCCTCGACAATATGCTCGCCTTCTGACACAGGTGCTTTTGCCATGAGGTAAGCATTTGGGGTAATGGTTTTAAAATCTTGTTCTAAATAATCTGGAATCAGTGCTGCATCAACCAAACGATCTTCGACCTGAACAGGTACATCATTTTCATAATGCACAATAATCGAATGAAATAATCTTTGCCCTTCGCGAGTCTGCATTAACACGCTTTGCTCTGCATTTGCATAAATTTGTTCTAAGACCAAAACTTCAGCGTGGTGCTTATGGTTTCGTGCAATAATCTCATCGGCAATATTATTAATTTGAAAAAGTGCAGTTCGGCCTTGCCCTTCAGCTACGAAAGAACCAACGCCCTGAATTCGAACGAGTAAGCCTTCTGTTGTTAACTCACGTAGCGCACGGTTTACCGTCATACGGCTACAGCCGAGTTGATTAACCAGTTCACTTTCCGAAGGAATTTTTTTATTTACAGCCCACGAGCCTTCATAAATTTTTTGTGAAATTAGCTGTTTGACGCGTTGATATAGAGGAACTGGACTATCAGCTTCAATCGAAAGCTCAGCATGTTCTTGTTTTGATGTTCTGGGCATAACAAATACTCAAAAAGGCGGCAGGCAAAAAGGTATTTTAGTTGACATGCTATGTATATACAAC
>NZ_JABVBF010000148.1 GCF_013344765.1 Acinetobacter lactucae | reverse complement strand
ATTTAATACTTAACTTAATAGGAAAATTTATGAAAAAAATAGGTATAGTTGCTGTTAGTGCAGTGACATTATGTTGGGCAATGTATGAGGTATCTTCTGATAATGCCAATACAGTAACGCCTAATGAGGCTAGCCAAAAAGTCACATCTAAAAACTTTTCATCAACTGCAAAGAATGAAAAATTAGCGCCTCAAATGCTTTTGGCACAAACGAATTCCCTTAATTCTTCTGGCCCAGTCTGTAAATATAATTTTGACGCGACTCAAGAAGACTTCGATCTATGGAATAATGAACATCCTGAATATTTTCCTATGAATATATTCCCATCGATCAATGGTCAAAAATTTAGCTTCGAAGTAGAGCCTAGGCCAGAAAGTGAGTATGGCAATTTAGATTATATAGCTAGAAGTAAAACTAGTCTTAATTCGTCTAATGACATTGGAGATTTAACTCTACCTCATACAGGTATTATTGCATTTGAAATGGAGCTTAAAGTGCCAACAATAGCACTTGGCAACTCATCATTTGGTAACTCTTCTTATATTTCTAACATTGGTTTTATGGGTGTAACAAATAATGGTTACACGGTTAGATCCAACTATGGGTTTGATATGGGGACTTATGATCCAGACTTTGGTGAGAATCCCCCTAGATTAAGCTATTCTGTAGCTTACCGACTTAGTGATAATAGTGGGCCTGATAATCCTTACTTTAAAAGTCAGAATATGACAAATAATACAAAGCAATACCAACGTTTAGGTATATATATTAATCAGAATACTAGGCAGGTCGGTTTCATTTTTAATGGGGTTGATCAGGGGTATCAATCTACTTTACCTGCCCCACTTGAAAATATAAGTTTTTCTGTTCTAAGTGGTATATCAATTTATTCTGAGCAATCATTTACACAAGAACTATCTAATGAACTCATTACTGACCGTAATGCACTACAGTTTAACTATCCTCAAGGTACCACTGACATGTGTGGTAATGTCATTTAAGATATAAAACTATAAGTCATAAAGAAGGGCTGAATCACAGCCCTTTTTCTTTTTTAAAAATGAATAACAGTACGAATTGATTTACCTTCATGCATTAAATCAAAAGCAGTATTAATGTCTTGTAAAGGCATTGTATGCGTTACAAAAGGTTCAAGTTGAATCTCACCTTTCATAGCATCTTCGACCATTTTAGGAAGTTGTGAACGGCCTTTTACCCCACCAAAAGCAGTACCTAACCATTTACGGCCTGTCACTAGCTGGAATGGGCGTGTCGAGATTTCTTGACCGGCACCAGCTACACCAATAATAACAGATTGCCCCCAGCCACGATGTGCGCACTCTAGAGCCGAGCGCATAACATTGACATTACCAATACATTCAAATGAATGATCTACGCCCCAACCTGTCATTTCTACAATCACTTGCTGAATAGGTTGTTCATAATCTTTTGGATTTAAGAAATCTGTAGCGCCAAACTGTTTAGCAAGTTCAAATTTATCTGGGTTTGTATCTACGACAATAATGCGTCCTGCTTTCGCTTGACGTGCACCTTGTACAACAGCTAAACCAATACCACCTAGACCAAATACAGCAACTGAATCACCTTCTTGTACTTTTGCTGTGTTATGCACGGCGCCAATACCAGTAGTCACCCCACATCCCAGTAAACAAACTTGTTCGTGATTTGCTTCAGGATTGATTTTAGCCAAAGAGATTTCTGCAACTACCGTATATTCACTAAAGGTTGAACAACCCATGTAATGGTAAATCGGTTCACCATTATAAGAAAAACGTGTGGTTCCATCTGGCATTACACCTTTACCTTGAGTAGCACGTACCGCAACACATAAGTTGGTTTTTCCAGATTTACAGAATAAGCATTCTTTACATTCAGCTGTATAAAGTGGAATCACATGGTCACCAGGTTTAACGCTTGTTACGCCCTCACCCACTTCAACCACAACACCTGCGCCTTCATGACCTAAGATAGCAGGAAAAACACCTTCTGGGTCATCTCCAGATAATGTAAAAGCATCGGTATGACATACCCCTGTATGGGTAATTTTTATTAAAACTTCACCCGCTTGAGGTGGTGCAACATCAACTTCAACAATTTCTAAAGGTTTTCCTGGGGCAAAGGCGACAGCTGCACGAGATTTCATCTTTGGGTTTCCTTTAAATCATTCGGTATTTATAGTCGAGCAAAATAGATTATATACTGATAATACAAGAGCTTAATTTTGCTTAAATTAAAATTGGCTTTCATGACAATCCATCACAGCATAGCCAGTCAGGTACATCTAAGCAAGCCTACATTTAAAAAAGAAGAAAACCTCTTACTTGAAGAGGTTTCTTATCAAATCATTATCTTATAAGCAGCTTGTTTTTACTTAGGGGTAAATATCTGGTGGATATGGTGTGTTATCACTAATTGGAGCATAAAGCGTATTCTCAACAAAGAAGCCATTTGGGGCTTGAGTAGTATCAATCGTAATTGAATCATACATAACTTGTGGATAGGCCCAGATAAATTGTTTCATTAAACCGAGAGGAACATTGTTTTTCATGTCACCAAAAATTCGTTGCCAAATAGGAGTTCGATAAGGTTTGTTTTTATCGAATCCATAAATATAAGCAATAGATGCATCAGGAACAAATCCAGATAAATAAATGACTTTATTTGCAGGATAGCCTAGCCCTTGTATAGGTATTTGTGAAACTGCTTGATGTGCTAAGTCTAAGCGAGCTTCCAATAGCCAGTCATAAGCTTCTGTCATCATATAATCAAAATTAGGATATGAGTAATGTTGGCTTGGATAGTTAATATAAGTAGCTAAAGTCTGAATTGGAGATTGAATAGAAGGAAAGAAAATAAGAGGGCTAACTTTGGCAGTGGAGTATTTTGCTTTGATAACGGTGCGAATGTCTTGGCAGGTTTGACCTAATTTATTTCTGAGCCATGTTTTAAACTCATCATATGGCGTTCCTGTTTTATTCATTGCTTCATAAATTGTACCCAAATCTGGTGCATATAAACCTGTATCTGCGTTAAATGCCAGTTTAGTTGGATAGTCATATACACAAGGTAGGTTTGTACCTGTGTTATACCACCACCAAGGTTCACCAATTTGCATGTTTACATCACATCCACCAGCAACCATTGTATCTGCAAACTCAATAAATACCTTATGTAGATATGCCAAAGCATTCTGATGACTTAAACTAAAAAAATAGCTCGGTGGTTGGTAGCCTGTTTTACCCAAATTACTGTTCCAGTCACGTTGAGCCCAATATTCATTGGCCCCCAAGGAATACATTTCAAAGCTGACCCCAAAGATAGGCTGCATACTAGCATTTTTCAAAGCCTGAGCATATTTCTCATGCCATTTAAGGGTACATGAATTAACGACCGCCTCGCCTGTCACCAAGGTATCTGGTATTTGCCATTTATTAATATCAGTTTTCCATGTCATTTCAGGGTAATGTGACATTCCACAATAATGGTTTACTAACCCCTGATATCCCAAAGCGATCATATTGTTGACTAAGCGCTGAGGGTTTAAATCATAGTGGTCATCGTAGCTTGTACAGATCCCATAATTATGTTGTGGTACAACCACACGGCTCAAATTTAACTTTGCATTAGTTCCAGTCACAACTGAGTTGGTCAGACGAATGTAGCCATCTTTTGGTTGACTTAAAGGTGTGGCAGTTTGGCCATTATAGTCATTGGTAAAGCCAGAAAATGAAATGCGTTGAATGTTCGTTACTGGAAAGCTATCTGTAGCAGAGAAACCTGCTTTTACTGTATCCCAATTAATATGAATATGCGCCGTTCGTGATGAAGGATTATTTGCATAGTTAAATAAGACAACATATGCAATTTTATCTACACCATTGTCATGATAGTACACCGTTAATGTCGGTGTTAAACTTGGATTGTTCAGCACTGGCATAGAGGTAGATAACTCAATATCGAAGTCCCAAACCACCCCTGCATAGCTATATTTGGTTTCATACGCTAAAAATTTATGATCTTTAGTGTCATAAGAATCCCAAGTAATTCCTACCAAATCATTTGTCATACGTGATCTAAAAGATGCTTCAAAACCATTTCCATAGTTCGTAATGGCGAAAGACATCGTTTGCGGGCCATCTATTCTCCAATAAATAGGACTGAACCGATCAATAAGTGTATTTTGTGTAATTGGATGTGGTGATGAATTGGAATTATTTTGCACATTTTGAGGATTAGTTATCATGTCGTCATTCTCTTAATGTATTAAGAGGTTTTATATTAAATAATAATTCTTATTTTATTGTTCATATAAGTAACAATGAGGTTTAAATTATTTACAGTTTATTTTTTGATAAAGATCAAAATAAAATTAAATAATTAAACTTAATATTATCCTAAAATATTTTCGCACTGAGGAAATAATAAATGTCAAATTTTATGCAGCCTACACATTTTAGGATGTTGTTTGTATTTACTCCTCTTGTTTTTGCACTAACAGGTTGTAGTGAGACCTTGCATTCTCAAATATCATCATCTGTAAAGATTTCTTCAGAAAATATTGCTTATCCAAAGATCGATCCATTTTTAGGAGAAAAGTTACAGCCTAATGAGGAAGTGTTAGCTCAAAACATAGCTCAAGTCATTGAAAAATCAATTCGTGAACAATATACGGCGGGAAATGCTTTGCGTGATGCACACCCTAAAGCGCATGGGTGTGTTCGAGCCGAATTTCATGTCTCAAAAAATATACCGGCTCAGTTCGCTAAAGGTATTTTTGTCCCAGATCAGAGTTATCAAGCATGGATTCGTTTTTCGAATGCCTCTAATGATGCCACTAGTGCCGATATTGACAAAGATGCTCGTGGCATAGCGATAAAACTTTTAGGTGTGTCTGGACAGAAAATTTTAGAAAGTGAAAAGCAAGCAACCACTCAAGATTTTATTATGATTAATCATCCAGTCTTTTTTGCGAATGATGCTAAACGATATCTTTCTTTTATGAACGATGTGAATAGTCGCAATATGATCAGAAAACTTCATATCCCGGTTGCCTTAGGTTTTAAAGGAACCATGAATGCGCTCGGAGCACGTAATTCACAGATCGCAAATCCATTATATGCACGTTACTGGTCTATGGTTCCCTATCAGTTAGGGCTTGGTAATGATCGGCAAGCAGTTAAATATTCAGTTCGTGCTTGTTCGGTAACACCAAATAATCTACCTAAAAACCCTCCTCATGATTTTTTAAGAGAAGCTTTAAAGAATACTTTGCAAAACTCTGATGCCTGTATGGAGTTTCTTATTCAGCCAAGAACTTTAAGTAAAATGCTAGTAGAAGATTCGATGACAGAATGGGATGAAAAAGTAGCCCCTTTCTATCAAGTAGCAACTATTCATATTCCAAAGCAAAATTTTGATACGCTCGAGCAAAATAAATTCTGTGAGAATCTGTCTTTCACACCGTGGCATGCTCTACCAGCACATAAACCATTAGGTGCAGTCAATCGAATGCGCAAAGTCATTTATGAAAATATAAGCAGAATTCGCCATGATATGAACTCAGCACCTAGACAAGAACCTTAAATACTCTTTCTATCATGGTTGAATAATTGAAAAATGAGTTTACAGATAAAGTCATCTTACTTTTATTTCTTGGAATCACGCTCATATCTAATCTATAGCTTTTTGATTTCTACAATAAGATTTTTTAAGTTATCAAAATAATTATTTGAATATTTATTACTAATATTTTGACATTTCTACTTTCTGATTAATTATCTATTAGATATAAGTTCAAAGTTATAAAAGGGTTTTAACAGTTTTATTATATTTTAGGCGAATAAAAATAAAGTTAATGTAAACTAAGTCTCATTTTAAAAAATCTCTAATCAAAAAATATTTTTAATTCATTTAAAGTGGGAAGTTGGTTGTAAGATTGATCAGCCGCTACTATGTTTGCCCAGTTTGACTTTGAAACAATACAAAAATTAAGTTTTTTTAGCACAACAATATCTTGATCTAACAGTCCTAATGGAATCCACATAAAGTCAGTGCTGCCCACTAAATTGGGTACTGGTGATCCACATTTGCTACAAAATGAAGATGTGAAGCCTGTTTCTTTTTTATAGGTACTGACAAGCCCTACACCCGATAACCATTCAAATTTTTCCTTACTCACTAAAGTTGCTGCATTTGCCCCCGTTCCGGTTTGCTTACGGCAGAGACTACAGTGGCAATGATAGACCGTGTTTATTTCATTACTAATAGAAAATTTGACTTCATTGCATAGACAAGAACCTACATGACTCATCTCGAATATCCTTTGAAAAATAATATTGAATATAGCATTAGGCTTAAGAGGGTGAAATCTAACTTTTATTTCTAAATGGATATGTTTCTTAAAAATACTTATAAAAATAAGGAATTGCCAGAGTTGAGACTTGGCAGAATGTATTTATAACGTTTAATATGAATTTTGACATATAAATTGAATATAAAAATGCTGTGATGTGCTTATCTTGGATGCGACTTAAAAGCTTACATGATCAATCAACTCTATCAGCAGTATAGTAATATGGCATTAAATGCTTGGGGCTTTACAAATACACCTTCGTATAACGGTACATACGACCCTGATGAGAATGATACAGTGACGAATAGCTTTAATTGGTTGAATGATGAGCAAGCTACCGAAAAAACTAAACAAGGATTAACAGCTTTTGTGGCGCTAGATGATGCCTTTATCAGTATCGCTTCTCGAATGTATCTGATTAGAAATGCCAAAGAAAAAATCGATTTACAATATTACATTTGGACCAATGATTTTGTTGGCAACCTAATGCTGCATGAGTTGTTAACGGCGGCAGATCGTGGTGTGAAAATTCGCTTACTCATTGATGATCAAAATGGAGTAAAGCTTGATGGAGTTCTCAGAAGTCTTCTACACCACCCTAATTTTGAAATTCGATTATTTAATCCATACAAGTTTAGATATTTAAGAATTTTAGATTATATTTTTCGGTTCAAAAAAGTAAACCATCGTATGCATAATAAGTTAATTATTGCAGATGGCGTAATTGCAGTAACAGGTGGTCGAAATATCAGTAGTGAGTATTTTGATGCAAGTAGTAAATTTCAATTTACAGATCTAGATATTTTATTTTATGGATATACAGTACAACATGCACAGTCTGTCTTTAATGATTTTTGGCAAAGTGATTTGAGTCAAAATGCTACAGAACTGGTCGGAACATGTGCGGTCCATCACTTACAATCATTACGGCAACACTATCATGATTTAATTCATGAAAGTGAAAACCATAGTCAAACCGAAGATAAACTTTACGATGCTCAAAGCTATTTAAAAGAACTTTTAGAGCACTACCCCATTCAATGGTCAAAAGCGTATTTTGTTGCAGATTCACCTAAAAAAATCTTAGGAATAGCTTCTAAAGAAGAGATGCTTTATGGGCAAGTCATAGGGATTATGGGGGAACCAAAGCAGCATATCGAATTAGCTTCAGCTTATTTTGTTCCTACCCAGCAAGGAACTTATTATTTAAAACAATTAAAAGTACAAGGTGTTAAAGTCAGGGTTTTAACCAATTCTTTTGCTGCAAATGATGTGGCGATTGTGCATGCTTTTTATAGTCAATATCGGGTCGAGATGCTTAAAAGCGGTGTAGAGCTATTTGAATTTAAGCCATTTTTAGAACGCAGACGCAGAACATGGTATGAGGTTGTAACTGGAAGCGTTATTCCCGCAAAAGGTAAAAACAAATCGAGTTTACATGCCAAATTTTTTGACGTAGACGGTAAAGTATTTATTGGCTCGTTTAATTTTGATCCACGTTCGACTTATTTAAATACTGAGGTTGGTCTTATTATTGAGTCAAGTCAATTACAGGCTCAAATTTCAGTAATGCTCGATCAGCACTTGCCTCAAGTGGCTTACCAGCTCAAATTAAACAGTGAAGGTAAAATTATTTGGTTAGATTATCAGTCGAATGGAAAAGTTGTTGAATACGAAAAAGACCCGAATACGAGTCTTTTCCAACGCACCATGATTAAGGCTGTTTCATATCTACCAGTTGAATGGATGATGTAAAAGCGCTTCAGCTTTACTTATAAAATTCCAATTTCTTCAAAGAACTTTTGATAAGCTTCTGCTTTCTTTTCTAGTGCTAAAGGATAAGCTCTAGAAGAAGATGGTAGACGGTGTAAATCAATGTTACGTCCCGCAAAGTAAGTCGAGGTAGATATTCCTATAAGTGGTTTTTCGGTATGTTCTGGTAAAACTGAAATTAAAGTGTCAGTCGCTTTATCACCAGTAGTCATAATAGTCTGACATAGGGGAATTTGCTGAAGTAAAACTGCAAGATCTGTTGGTGTTACGATTTCAAGAAATTTATCTGCGGCATTCCCCTTCAATCGCTTAATTTGGTAAGCCGTGTCAAAGATTGCAATACCTGTTTCAATCAAGAAGTTTCGGATACGTTCTTCATTAAAGTTTTTTTGGTTTTCACTTAAAAAGTAAGTTTTGTCTTGGAAAAAAATTAAACCAAAAATTCGCCACATGTCATTTTGGAAATTTGGATAGTAAAAATCCATCTTCCATTTATTACGTGGTGGTGGAAAACTACCTAACATGAGTAAACGGGTATTTTCAGGTAAAAAAGGTTCAAGTGGATGCGTTTCTATCTCAATTGTCA
>NZ_JABVBF010000147.1 GCF_013344765.1 Acinetobacter lactucae | reverse complement strand
GGTTGTCACATAGTATGATGATAATTCATCATAACTATTGGAATGATACATTTTTTCAATAAGATTAGATGAGTAAAGTACATAAAAGACGTTTTTTTTCTTGTAAAATTAGGTATCATCGCGCTCCTAGTTACAAGATATAAAATAAGTGTCTTTGCTAGTTCTATAAAGCACCGAGTCAAAGGACCAATCGTCACCAGACTTATTTCTTTCTACCCCTATCAGAGATGGTAATCCGATATGAGCGTTACTTCCGTTAACCCTGCCACTAATGCTACTAACGAATATTATTTGACTCGCCAAAGTCAAATGGAATCAAATGTTCGTAGCTATCCACGTAAATTACCGTTAGCGATAGCGAAAGCACAAGGATGCTGGGTTACTGATGTTGAAGGTACACAGTACCTTGATTGTTTAGCTGGGGCAGGTACATTGGCTTTAGGTCATAATCATCCTGCGGTGATTCAAAGTATTCAAGATACATTGGCAAGTGGTTTGCCATTGCATACTTTAGACTTAACCACACCTTTAAAAGATGCATTCACTGAAGCATTGTTAGCATATTTACCTGGTGGTAAAGAAGAATATTGCTTGCAGTTCTGTGGTCCTGCTGGTGCAGACGCAACTGAAGCAGCAATCAAACTTGCTAAAACTTACACTGGCCGTAGTTCAGTGATCAGTTTCTCTGGCGGTTATCATGGTATGACCCATGGTGCACTTGCTATGACTGGTAACTTAAGTGCAAAAAATGCGGTTAACGGTTTAATGCCAGGCGTACAATTCATGCCATATCCGCATGAATACCGCTGCCCACTTGGTTTAGGTGGTGAAGCTGGTGTTGACGCTTTAACTTACTACTTTGAAAACTTTATTGAAGATGTTGAAAGCGGTGTAACAAAACCGGCTGCTGTTATTCTTGAAGCGATTCAAGGTGAGGGCGGCGTAGTTACAGCTCCAGTAAAATGGTTGCAAAAAATCCGTGAAGTGACTGAAAAGCACAACATCGTTTTAATTTTAGACGAAGTTCAAGCTGGCTTTGCACGTTCAGGCAAAATGTTTGCATTTGAACATGCAGGTATTGAACCTGATGTTGTTGTAATGTCTAAAGCAGTAGGTGGTGGTTTACCACTTGCAGTATTAGGTATTAAACGTAAATTTGATGCTTGGCAGCCTGCTGGTCACACGGGTACTTTCCGTGGTAACCAACTTGCGATGGGTACTGGTCTTGTCGTATTAAAAACGATTAGTGAACAAAATCTTGCTCAAAATGCGCAAGAGCGTGGTGACTTCTTACAAGCTGAATTTAAAAAATTAGCTCAAGAATTCCCATGTATCGGTAACGTACGTGGTCGCGGTTTAATGATTGGTGTTGAGATCGTTGACGAGCGTAAACCAGCTGATCGTATTGGTTCACATCCTGCTGACTCACAATTAGCTGCTGCAATTCAAACTGCTTGTTTCAACAATAAATTATTGCTTGAAAAAGGTGGTCGTAACGGTACAGTAATTCGTTTACTTTGCCCGCTTATCATCACTCAAGACGAGTGTGTTGAAGTAGTTGCTCGCTTTAAGAAAGCAATTGCAGAAGCATTGGTTGCAGTACGAGGCGCATAAGTATGGTGGATTTTGCAGAACATCGTAAAGCGTTACTCTGCAATGATGCACAATCCATTGCTGACTATGAGTCAGCAATGGGCGAAGCGGTAAAAGCCGTTTCAGCATGGTTGCAAAATGAAAAGATGTACACAGGCGGTAGTATTAAAGAATTGCGTTCAGCAATTTCTTTCCAACCTTCAAAAGAAGGTATGGGTGTACAAGAATCACTTCAACGTATGATTGAGCTTTTCTTAAATAAAAGCTTAAAAGTACATCATCCACATTCATTAGCACATTTACACTGCCCAACCATGGTGATGAGCCAGATTGCGGAAGTGTTAATCAATGCAACTAACCAGTCTATGGACTCATGGGATCAAAGCCCTGCAGGTTCATTAATGGAAGTTCAGCTCATTGATTGGTTGCGTCAAAAAGTAGGTTATGGTTCTGGTCAGGCTGGTGTTTTCACTTCTGGCGGTACTCAATCTAACTTAATGGGTGTGTTACTTGCTCGTGACTGGTGTATCGCGAAAAACTGGAAAGACGAAAACGGTAATCCGTGGTCTGTACAGCGTGATGGTATTCCTGCCGATGCAATGAAAAACGTCAAAGTCATTTGTTCTGAAAATGCGCATTTCTCTGTGCAAAAGAACATGGCAATGATGGGTATGGGCTTCCAGTCAGTTGTGACTGTTCCTGTGAATGAAAATGCACAGATGGATGTAGATGCTCTCGAAAAAACGATGGCGCATCTTCAGTCTGAAGGCAAAGTGGTTGCTTGTGTTGTTGCGACAGCAGGTACAACTGATGCTGGTGCAATTGATCCATTGAAGAAAATCCGTGAAATCACCAATAAATATGGTTCATGGATGCACATCGATGCGGCATGGGGCGGTGCATTAATTCTTTCAAATGACTACCGTGCAATGCTTGATGGTATTGAGTTGTCTGACTCGATTACCCTCGACTTCCATAAGCATTATTTCCAAAGCATTAGCTGTGGTGCGTTCTTGTTGAAAGATGAAGCGAACTATCGCTTTATGCACTACGAAGCTGAATACTTGAACTCTGCTTATGACGAAGAACATGGTGTACCAAACCTTGTGTCTAAGTCATTACAAACGACTCGTCGTTTTGATGCATTGAAATTGTGGATGACAATTGAATCACTAGGTGAAGACCTATATGGTTCAATGATTGACCATGGTGTAAAACTTACTCGTGAAGTTGCAGATTATATCAAGGCAACTGACGGTTTAGAACTTTTAGTTGAGCCTCAGTTTGCTTCGGTATTGTTCCGCGTTGTGCCACAAGGCTACCCAGTTGAGTTTATCGATAGCTTGAACCAAAATGTAGCGGACGAATTGTTTGCACGTGGTGAAGCAAATATCGGTGTAACAAAAGTTGGTAATGTACAGTCATTGAAAATGACCACATTAAGTCCTGTTGTGACATTCGAAAATGTTAAAAATCTTTTAGGTCAAGTATTGGCTGAAGCTGACCGCATTAAAGATGCGATTGTTTCTGGTAACTATGTACCACCAATCGACTAATTGAGTTGATACTAAAAAAGCCCGGTTTATTGCCGGGCTTTTTTATTGCAGATTGTTTTGATTTAAAATGTGCATCGGAGCAGAGTGATATGCACAAACCATGCATTTTTTTTAAAAACAAAAATAATTATGCATGATTTATGGGGAGCAAATTTCTTATTGTATTGATATGTCCCCAATATTTTTGGTCACATTGATATATCAATATCGTACTTACTTTAAATAATCCCGTTTTAACTGAAAAAAGTAAGTGGCTGTAATTACAATTACGACAAGGAAGAAGAAATGCAACAAGCGAATATGCTCAATGAATTTAAACTTATTATTGGCGGTCAACTTTGTTCAGGTGGTCAAGGTGAATTAGAAATTATTAATCCTGCGACTGGCTTAACAGCTGCACGTTGTGCAAAGGCGTCAGTTGAGCAAGTAAATCAGGCAGTGAGTGCAGCTAAACAAGCATCTAAAGCTTGGCAACAAGTTTCCCATGATGAACGTAAGTCGATCTTAAATAAGATAGCTGATGGCATTGAAAAGCACGCAGAAATACTTGCAGAGCTGGTGGTGCTTGAACAAGGTAAACCACTCGCACTGGCACAAATGGAAGTGCAGGGTGCAATTGGCTGGACGCGTTATGCGGCTTCTATGGATTTACCGGTAGAAGTAATTGAAGACAGTGAAACCAAGCGTATTGAGCGCCATCGTCAACCATTAGGTGTAGTGGCTTCAATTACTCCTTGGAACTGGCCACTGATGATTGCAGTTTGGCATATCATGCCTGCATTGCGTGCGGGTAACGTGGTCATTAGTAAACCTTCTGAATACACACCACTATCAACTTTACGTTTATGTGAAATCATTCAGCAAGAAGTTCCGGCAGGTGTGATCTCAATTGTGGTTGGTGCTGGTGAGATTGGTGGAGCATTATCTTCTCATCCAGATGTGCAAAAAGTTGTGTTTACGGGGTCAACTCGAACAGGTCAGCACATTATGGCTGGTGCAGCTCAACACTTAAAACACCTAACTTTAGAGCTTGGTGGTAACGATGCTGGTATTGTATTACCAGATGCAAATATAGATGAAATTGCAGCTAAGATTTTTAATATGGCGTTCTTAAATGCAGGCCAAACATGCGCGGCATTAAAACGTTTATATGTCCATGAAAGCCAATATGAGGCTTTATCACAAAAGTTAGCTGACGTTGCCAATGCTCAAGTCGTGGGTGACGGAATGCAATCTTCTACAACATTTGGTCCAGTGCAAAACCAAATGCAATATAACAAAGTAAAAGCACTTATTACTGAAGCGATTGAACAGGGTGCAAAAGCACTTTCAGGACAACAACAAGTTCCAGAGCAGGGCTACTTTATTGCGCCAACTATTATGACTGAAGTTTCTGACTCTTGCCGCGTGGTACAAGAAGAGCAATTTGGCCCTGTGTTACCTGTTTTAAAATATACCGATATCAACGATGCAATTGCTCGTGCCAATGATAGTGAGTTTGGTTTAGGTGGCTCAATTTGGTCTTCTGATATTAAAGCAGCACAGACTTATGCTAGTCAGCTTCAATGCGGAACGGTTTGGATTAATACCCATGCAGAAGTTCTACCTCATGCGCCTTTTGGCGGCTGGAAAATGTCTGGTTTAGGTGCTGAATTTGGTCTGGAAGGCTTGCTTGAAAATACAATTGGGCAAACGGTTCATATCAGTAAAGTTTAAATATTAACTTTAAGGCGGATCTATTATCCGCCTTTTTATTTTCATTTTTATGAGTGAAAAGCTGAGCTGTTTATTGGGAGTGATGATAGTTCATGCTTTTAGGTTTGATTAAAAAATGATTCTGTTCTTTAATTTTTTTAAGAACGATGTAAGATTTTATATGCCCAATAAAATTATAAGAAAGTAATCTTTCGGTCACAAATTGAGAAAGCTGTTCTAAGTTTTCTGCAACAACTTTTAAAATAAAATCTGCATCACCACTAATGGAGAATGCATCCTGAATGTTGTCTTCAGCTTCAATGAGCTCTTGAAAAGCCTGCTGTGATTTTGCCTCGTGTGTCCTTAAATTAATATGAATCATCGCTGTAACTTCGAGTCCTAGCGCCTGCTGCTGGATGCGTGCAGTGTAGCCTAAAATTATGCCTTTTTGCTCAAGTAGCTGTCTTCTTCTTGAACATTGCGAAGCAGATAAACCAATTAAATCTCCTATTTCCTGATTGGTGAGCCGTCCATTCTTTTGTAGTGCCTGAATGATTTGCCAGTCGAACTTATCCATTGCATAAAATCCTTTTATGATACACAAATCATGTATTTTTATTAAAATGCGTTTTCATTATGCACGAAATCTAAAAGATAGATGAAATATTATTTTTCTATGGAATAAAAATTGGTCTCAAAGGATATAGAGCAATGTTCATAGAAATCGGTGAATTTTTAAATCTTCGTTTAAAACAAATGGGTATCCAACATCTCTTTGGTGTACCTGGTGATTTTAACCTCTCATATCTAGAACAAGTTGAAGCAGACCCACAACTCGAATTTATTGGAAATTGTAATGAATTAAATGCTGCCTATGCAGCAGACGGTTATGCACGAATTAACGGTTTTTCTGCCTTGGCAACCACTTATGGTGTAGGTGACTTAAGTGCGATTAATGGTATTGCAGGTGCCTACGCAGAAAATGTACCTCTTATTCATATCTCAGGTATTCCGCCTTTACATGCAGTTCAAAAGGGCACACTAATACACCACACGCTTGTCGATGGTAACTACGACAATATTATGAACTGTATGAAAGAGTTTACAGTTGCCCAAACACGTTTAACTCCTGCAAATGCAGCTTTTGAAATTGATCGTGTATTACGTCAGTGTTTCCTTGAACGCCGTCCTGTGCACATTCAACTACCAGGCGATATTACTCACGTTAAGATTGAAGTATCTGAGCGTCCGCTTGACTTAAGCTATCCAGCTGTTGAACCTGAATTATTGCAGAGTGTGGTAAGCAAACTTTGTGACATTATTGCAAATGCTCAGAGTCCTGCACTTCTTATTGATAATGAAGCTTCAGTTTTTGGTGTAACTTCACTTTTAAATGATTTGTCTCAAAAATGCTCAATTCCATTTGCAGGCATGAATACTGCAAAAAATATTATGGACGAAGGCTCACCTCGTTACATCGGAACTTATGTGGGTGGGGCAAGCCAACCGCATGTAAAAAATATCATTGAACAATCTGATTGTTTAATTGGTGTTGGCGCACGCTTTACCGATGTAGGCTCAGCTGTATTTACTCATCAAATTGAGACTAAGAACTACATTGAAATTAAATCTTATGGCTTAAATATTTTTGGTCAGGATTTTCCGGGTATTGAAATAGGACAATTACTTGTCGAGCTAAATAAAAAAGTTGCGCCACGTAAATCGACAATACCTCTTCTTGAAAAACAACCACAGAAAGTAATTGAAGCTCCAGCTCAGCAAAAGCTAAGTCAAGATGTGCTTTGGAATTACATTTCAGGATTCTTAAAAGAAGATGATGTGATTATTGGTGAAGTGGGGACATCAAACTCTGCTTTGTCAGGAATAAAGCTTCCTGCCACAGCTAAATATATTGCTCAGCCGCTTTGGGGTTCTATTGGTTACACCTTGCCGGCTTTGCTTGGTAGTTTGTTAGCTGCTCCTGAACGTCGTCAAATTCTGTTTATTGGTGATGGTTCATTCCAGCTTACGGTACAAGAGCTTTCTACGATTATCCGTCATGGTTTAAAACCAATCATTTTCTTGCTGAACAATGGCGGATACACCATTGAACGTTTAATTATGGGTGAAAACGCTGCCTATAACGACGTGCAAAACTGGAAATACACTGAAATCCCGGCTGTGTTTAACGGTAAAAAAGGCCATACAACTTATGTGGTTGAGACTGCTGGACAGCTGAAGAGCGTTTTAGACAACGTTCAGCACAATGATCAATTAACCTTTATTGAATTGAAACTACCAGCAATGGATGCACCGGTGAGTTTGAAAAAATTTGCTTCTGTGATTGCGCGTTTTGACTATGGTGATCGTGGCTACGAAATTTTAAAGGAGCGTTCCCAACCGATTAAATGTAAGGATGCAATCTTTTTTTAAATAGAAGACAGGACAAATCTTCTCAAAATTAAATGGACTCATATTAAAGCAAACTTATGTCCGAAGGTCGGTTCCTGATCTTCGGATGTGGTGCTGAATAAAGGTGTACAGGAAGTGACACCAACATTGGAGATAACGTTATGGATGCAAACAATAAGCACGAGTTAAAACAAGGCTTATCCAATCGGCATATTCAACTCATCGCACTCGGAGGGGCGATTGGTACAGGATTATTCTTAGGTCTTTCTCAAACAATTAAACTGGCAGGTCCTTCAATCTTATTAGGATATGCAATTGCAGGCGTGATCGCTTTTTTAATCATGCGTCATTTAGGTGAAATGGTTGTTGAAGAGCCAGTCAGTGGTTCTTTTAGTTATTTTGCGAACAAATACTGGGGCAAAATGGCTGGTTTTATGTCTGGCTGGAATTACTGGGTATTATATGTACTCGTCAGCATGGCTGAATTGAGTGCGATTGGGACGTTTATACAGTTTTGGTGGCCTGAAATTCCGACATGGCTAACTGCTTTATTTTTCTTTATTTTAATTAACGGCATTAACTTGGTGAATGTCCGCTTTTTTGGGGAATCCGAGTTCTTATTTTCATGCATTAAAATTGTTGCCATCTTAAGCATGATAGGATTTGGTGCTTATCTATTATTTTCAGGTTCAGCAGGTCCACAAGCAGGTATTGCAAATTTATGGCAGCACGGTGGTTTCTTCCCGCACGGGATTCACGGTTTTGTCATGGCTTTGGCTGTCATTATGTTTGCATTTGGTGGCTTGGAATTAATTGGTATTGCTGCGGCTGAAACAAAAAAACCTGAAACGACTATTCCTAAAGCAGTCAATCAAATTGTGTACCGTATTTTAATTTTTTATATCGGTGCAATCGGTATTCTTTTATGTCTTTATCCATGGAATATGGTGGCAGAAGGCGGTAGCCCATTTGTCATGATTTTCCAATCACTGAATAGTAACGGTGTAGCGAACGTTCTAAACTTTGTGGTCTTGATTGCTGCTATTTCGGTTTATAACAGTTGTATCTATTGTAATAGTCGTATGTTGCATGGTTTGGCAGAGCAGGGTAATGCTCCCGCAATTTTGAAAAAAGTAAATAGCCGTGGTATTCCAGTTCCAGCAGCAGTTGTTTCTGCATCTATTACAGCTATATGTGTAGTTGTGAACTATCTGATTCCTGGTCAAGCTTTTCAGCTCTTTATGATGTTAGTTGTCGCAGCGCTTGTTATTAACTGGCTCATGATTTCAGTCACACATTTGAAGTTTACTAAAGCAATGAAATTGCAAAGACGCCAAACTAAATTTCAAAGTATTATGAGTCCTTGGAGTAACTATTTAACCATTAGCTTTGTATGCTTTATTCTTATTATTATGGCAATGACGCCAGATATGAGATTGGCTGTTATTTTAGGTCCAATCTGGCTTGCTGTTTTAGCTGTAATGTACTTCTTAAAATATCGTAAAAAAATGGTTGTTCTACCAGAAGTACAGTCGAATTAATCGTTTAAATTAACAATGATATTGCGGTTACCTGACTTAAGG
>NZ_JABVBF010000146.1 GCF_013344765.1 Acinetobacter lactucae | reverse complement strand
ACTACTCAATTTCCTCTTCTTATTTATATTATTTTACAGAGAATTAACATGAACATAATTTCCAGTAATTATTCAAAAGGCTTTGGTATATTGATTATCTCCTTATTATCAGCGTGTAATAGTGATGATAAAGATACAACCATAAATTCAACGAATCAGAAGTTGTTAGAAGAAACTATTGTTTCCTTGGAGAATCTTAAGCAAAATCTAGTATGGCAAGAAAATCAGTGTGATAGTGTCTATTCTAAAGTTATCAGTGAGGCAGCAATTGCTCAAAAATCAGCGGCAGAACTAAGAGCCAATATCGCTAGTTCAAATAATTTAGGAGTTTTTCTTGATAATCAAATTATTCCGAAATTAGCTCAGCTTACCGATGAGTCAACTGTATTAAGAGCGAGGTGTAATGCTCCAGATTATGATGGAACAGGCGTAAGTATTGAACGATCTGCCATGCTAAGGGAAATGTTAAGTGAATGGCAAGGAACAATTAATTTATTAATTCGTCAAATCAATAACCCGCCAAATATGAATCCTGAAATTAAATTAGCGTCATTAACAAATACCAATATTGATCAATTAACACTAGCAAAGTCTAAATTCAAAGATTGTTCAGATAGTTTTTGTCCAGAAATGACGGTTATTCCAGCTGGTAGCTTTTTAATGGGCGGAAATATAAATGAGCAAGAGCAACAGAATGTACCGGCTCAATCTCGACCATATGAATTACCTCAACATTTAGTACAAGTCGAAAAACCATTTGCAATGTCAACTTATGAAACAACAATTGCTGAGTTTCAGGCTTTCCAAAAGGAAACTGGATGGGAAGTCGAGGGATGCCGTAATTGGGAAACACGCAATGGTGTCTTTAATATGTGGTATCGAGATGACTTAAATCCGAATAATTCGGGTATGAATCAAACATCTCAGGATCCTGTTGTATGTGTACGTCGTGAAGATGGAAGAGAATTTGCGAAATGGTTATCTAAAAAAACAGGTCAGACCTACCGTTTACCAACAGAAGTTGAGTGGGAATATGCGGCGCGTGCTGGAACGACAACAGCATATTATTGGGGAGATGACCTTAATCTTGACCAAGCTTGTAAATACGCAAATGTATTAGATCCATCTACAGCGGCAGCATTACCCCAAACCAGTGGTTGGAGTCTATTTAAATGCACGGATGGTTATGCATTTACGTCACCAGTCGGGAAGTTTTTACCAAACAATTTTGGTTTATATGATATGAGTGCCAACGCACGAGAATGGGTGGATGACTGCTGGCATTCAAATTATGAAAATGCTCCTAGTGTGAATCGTCGTTGGGGTGAAGAAAATAATGGACAGTGTAATTTCCCCGTTTTACGTGGAGGAGCATGGATATATAACACTTATAACGTGCGAACTGCTTATCGTAATGCGTATGTAACTTCACAAGCTCGTTCAATTATGTGGGGATTCCGTTTAGTTCGCGAAATTTAGCTTTGATTTTTATACCTAATATATTCTACATTTAAAGTCATTTTTTTAATTTATCAGCGTCGATTTTAATAAAAAGCTAAAACTGCGCTGATAAATTCTTATCTTTCAATAAACCTACGTTTATTAAGAATATTTGTGAGAGTATAAATATATGGTGCCATTTGATTTTTCGAACTTATCTCCTCAAGTGGTTTGGCAGCATTTTCAAACACTTTGCACTATTCCTCGTCCCTCAAAGCACGAACAGCAGCTTCGTGAGTTTTTAAGAAACTGGGCTGAAAGTCGAAATTTAGAAACTTACGTAGATGAAGTTGGTAATTTAATTATCCGTAAGAATGCGACTGATGGTAAAGAACATGTAGCTGGGATCATTCTCCAAGGTCATTTAGATATGGTCACGCAGGTTAACACTGGCACTGTACATGACTTCTTTAAAGACCCGATCCGTCCAGTGCTTGAGAATGGTTGGCTAATTGCCAAAGACACCACTTTAGGCGCTGATAATGGCATAGGGGTGGCTTTAGCTTTGGCAGTTTTAGACTCAAATGATATTGCTCATGGGCCAATTGAAGTTCTTTTAACAGTTGACGAAGAAGCAGGGATGAGTGGTGCGCGGCTTTTACAGGCCGGTGTGCTAAAAGGAAAATGGTTATTTAATATTGATACGGAAGAGTGGGGTGAATTATATCTGGGTTGTGCTGGCAGTATTGATGTTGAAGTTGAGCAACCACTTACTTATGAACCAATTCCTGAAAATTTGACGGTCGTGAATATTCAGGTTTCGGGCCTTAAAGGTGGTCACTCTGGCGTAGATATTCATTTAGGACGTGGCAATGCCAACGTTATTTTAGCCCGCTTTTTAAATCAGCATTTAGCAAAGCTTGGTGGACGTCTTGCTGAGTTTACTGGTGGTACAGCTCGTAATGCTTTACCGCGAGAAGCACTGGCAACCATTGCAATTTCGTCTAACCAATTACCCGAATTAGAAAAAATACTTGCTGAATATCAAACAACATGGAAAAACCAATTACAGGGTATTGATGACAACCTGCAATTAACACTTCAACCCAATAGTGCTGAAGTAACTGAAGTGATTACTCAACAACAGCAAAATGAATGGTTGCAAGCTTTGGCAACAAGTCCTTATGGCGTTGCAAGTATGAGTCAGGCTCTGCCAGACGTAGTTGAGACTTCAAATAATATTGGGGTCGTAAAACTAAATCGAGAGGGTGGAAAAGCTGTCTTAATGGTTCGCTCAATGGTGAATCAAGAAGCTCAAGATTTTGCAGAAAAAATTCAGACACATTTTAGTCAATTTAATATCGGCTCTACACTAACACCATTAGTTTCAGGTTGGACCCCAAACCCTGACTCAGCCGCTTTAAAGTGCTTACAGCAAGCCTATCAAAAGGCATTTAACATTGAGCCAAATCTTAAAGTAATTCATGCGGGCTTGGAATGTGGAATTATTGCCGAGCACTATCCAGATTTACAGATGGTATCGTTTGGACCAGATATTCAGGGTGCACATGCACCTGGTGAACGAGTCAAAGTGGATACCGTAGAAAAATGCTGGAAGTTGTTGGTAACAGCGTTAGCCTCTGTAGAGTAATTTTTTATAAATAAGAAGCTCAGATGAGCTTCTTAAACTTTTACTTTTACTCGACTTTTAAAAGCTGTCCAGCTTCATTTAAAGTAAATTCATCAAAATCATTCGCTAAATAAAAATGACCTTTATAAAATTGGCGAACTTCTTCGGTAATAGCTTGCTGCCCAATTTTATCCTGATGCCTAGGACTAAAATGTGTCAGAATTAAATTACTTAAAGATTGCTGTTCCGCAAACTCAGCGACCATTTTTGCTGAGCTATGCATTGGTCCTTTACCAACTTTATCCAAAACCGTTTGTAAATAAGTCGATTCATGAATAAGTAATTGAGCATCTTTGCAAGCATCTGCTAATAGTTCAGGTTGATCATTATCACCACCTATAACTGCGTGGATTTGCTGATTCTGAACTTTGATAAAGTCTTTCGATTTTAAAATTCGTCCTTCAAACTCAACATCATAACCTCGTTTTAAATGTCCCCAGATATCGCCTTTGGGTACACCAAGCTGAGTTAAAGTTTGGATATCTAACTTCTTCTGTATAGATTTTATATAAATACTAAAGGCAAAACTTGGGACACGATGGCTAAGAGGATGGGCCTGAACAATAAACTCATCAGAGATCTGCTGAGACTGTATTGCCTCATTAACATCGATAAAATTGATGGGATAGGGCAAATATAAATCTGTAAGTTGCGCTGTAATTTCAAACCATTGCTGTATTTCTTTCGGTGCAATTACGGTTAGTGGTTTGGTACGAGCATTCATGCCTGCACTTGCTAATAAGCCAACTAGACCGTAACAATGGTCGCCGTGAACGTGTGTAATACAAATAGCTATTAGGTTTTGTAAGGATAGCCTAGCTTGTTGAATACGATGCTGTGTACCTTCACCAGCATCAATTAAAATCCAGTCCTTATTTCTACTGTTACGAGCCGCTAATCCTGAAACATTACGTGTCAGAGTGGGTACACCTGAAGATGTGCCTAAAAAAGTAAAATGAAGCATATTGTTGGAATTTTTTAGTCAAATGCGTAAAGTTATTATAGACACTTATTAAAATTTTATAAGAATCAGGGTAAACGATAGTAACCAAGTAAAAAATATTTAGCCCGTTTTGGTTTAAGTTTGAATAATTTTTAGTAATTACAGAGCTCATAAAATGATGGACATAGACTCAATCTATGCCCATCAAGTTACCGTTTATTTCATGATAATAAAGCGTGTAATGATTTGGCGAAGCTGCTTTAAATAGCCTGTAAAGAAGTGGTTGGCACCTGGTAAAATTGTGATTGGATGCTTTTGTGGTTTTGCCCATTCAATCGCATCTGAAAGTAAAGTAATATCATCTTGCTCACCATGAATGAGTAGAATATCACCTTGAATTTCAGGTGTTTTATAGTGACGTAAACCTACTACAGTAGCTGTTGGTAAACCACATAAAATTAACTGTACAGGTCGTAATTCAGGTTCAAGCTGTGCAAAGCATTTTGCTAAAACATGTGAGCCAAAGCTAAAACCACCTGCATAAAATGGTAGGTCTTCATGAAGCTTACGGACATGTTCAATTACAGCTAAGATATCTTCGGTTTCACCATGGCCTTCATCATGAACGCCTTCACTGCCGCCTAAACCACGGAAACTAGGACGGTAAACAATACAACCATATTCATTAAAAATTTGGGTTAAAAGGGCAGGGACTTTATGTTGAGGGGTTCCACCTTGCAATGGGTGCGGATGACAAACAACCGCAAAGCCTTTGATTTCACCTTCAGGGCGGTCAACGAAAAGTTCAATTTTACCTACTGGACCCTGGATGAAAGTTTGCTCAGACATATAAGAACCGCTAAATAACAATACGTAGTACTATTTTACCGATAGTCGTCATTGAAAACACGAGTTAGCATTAAAAAATATCTACTGTTATAGTTGGTATTAAGAATAATTTTTTCAGGTTATGTATGCTTGCTTTAATTTCTCCTGCAAAAACTTTAGATTATGAATCAGCTTTACCTACAGATGAGTTCACTCAGCCTCGCTTGTTAGAAAACTCAGCACAATTAATTGATGTTTGTCGCAAACTTTCTGCTTCTGAAATTGCGAGTTTAATGAGTGTGAGTGAAAAAATTGCCACACTAAATGCAGATCGTTTTAGAGACTGGAATCCCGAATTTGATTTCTCAAATGCTCGCCAAGCAATTTATGCATTTAAGGGGGATGTTTATACTGGTTTAGATGCTTATCATTTGAAAAACAAAGATATAGATTTTGCGCAGCAACATTTACGTATGTTGTCTGGTCTATACGGCTTATTGCGTCCTTTAGACTTAATGATGCCTTATCGTTTAGAAATGGGTACTAAATTAAAAAATACTCGCGGACATAATTTGTATGAATTCTGGGGTGACATTATCACGAACCAGATTAATGAAGACTTGGCAACAATTAAATCTGAATTACTTGTAAATCTAGCTTCAGATGAATATTACAAATCTGTCAATGAGAAGAAAATTAAGGCTGAAATCGTGAAGCCTGTTTTTCTTGATCAGAAAAATGGCAAATATAAAGTCATTAGTTTTTATGCGAAAAAAGCACGCGGTTTAATGGCTCGTTTTATTATTGAAAACCAATTAAATAAAGCTGAAGACATCAAAGCGTTTAATACCGAGGGTTACTACTTTGATGCTGATAACTCATCGGCAAAAGAGTTAGTGTTTAAACGCGATGAGCAAGTGGCTTAGTCTTACTCAACGTAAATTCTCGTAAACGATGACTATCGTGAGGTGGCAGGGATGCCACCGTTTCGCTGTATTACATGGATGTAATATCAGCGAAACAGAAGATTTTTGTTACTTTTCATCTTTGAAAAGTAAAATGCCTATACAAGTCGCATGGGCGTTATAACGGCAATTAAAGGCTGTGTTATCACAAGAAATAAATTACTTAAAGAAATAACCTGTTTCTGGCGAGCTTGCATTTGCCATACGTTTGCGTGGCATACGACCAGCTAAAAATGCTTCACGTCCTGCTTCAACAGCTTTTTTCATTGCAGAAGCCATCAAAATAGGATTTTGCGCAGCTGCAATTGCAGTGTTCATCAATACGCCATCACAACCAAGTTCCATTGCAATTGCGGCATCACTTGCTGTACCAACACCTGCATCTACTAACACAGGAACTTTCGCATTTTCTTTAATAATTGAAATAGTGTGTGGGTTTAAAATACCTAAACCTGAACCAATCAGACTGCCTAATGGCATAATCGCAACACAGCCCATACTTTCAAGTTCTTGAGCGATGATCGGATCATCAGAGGTATAGACCATGATTTCAAAACCATCGTCAATCAAAGTTCGAGCTGCTTTTAAAGTCTCGGTTACATTTGGATATAACGTCTTTTCATCGCCTAGAACTTCAAGTTTTACTAGGTTATGACCATCGAGTAGCTCACGCGCTAGCATACAAGTGCGAACTGCGCTATCAGCATCAAAACAACCTGCGGTATTTGGCAAGATGGTATATTTTTCTGGTGGAATAACTGAGAGTAAGTTCGGTTGATCCGGATTTTGTCCAATATTCACACGGCGAATTGCGACAGTTACGATTTCTGCACCACTGGCTTGAATAGCTAAATCCGTTTCATTTAAGTCTTTATATTTTCCAGTTCCAACCAATAAACGAGATTGAAAAGAACGTGAACCAATAATGAGAGGGGTGTCTTGCATGGATAACTCCGACTTAGCCGCCGCCAACAGCGTGAATAATTTCGATACGGTCATGTTGAGCAATAGAAATTTGCTCTAATTTGCTTTTAGAAACGATTTGCTGGTTGTGTTCGACAGCAAAGCGTTTTTCTTCAAGTGCCAGTTCCTGAATGAGTTGCAACAGGTTTTGACAAGGCGTGTCCGTTAATTCGCCATTTAAATAAATTTGCATGATCACATTCCGATTATTTTGCGTATTTGAAAGCATTCCAAGCCAAGACTAGCCATCCCGCAATCATTAAAGCTCCACCGATTGGCGTAATAGCACCTAATATTCGTGGTAAACCTAGCGCCATGATATAAAGCGAACCACAAAAAAATAGAATACCAATCTGGATAAGTAGAAAAGATAACTTGATTGGGAATTGAGGAAGAACCTTACTTAAAATACCAAGCGCTAATAAACCTAATGCATGATAAAAAAAGTAGTCGGTTGCAGTCTGCCACCAAGCAAGTTGCTCAGGACCTGCGTGAGCTTTAAGACCATGTGCTCCAAAAGCACCCAACATGACTGCAAAGGCGAGATTAAGGGCCGAAATGGCGATCCACATAACAAAAAACGCAACTGAATAATGAAAGGCAACGTTAACATAGATTGGGTTGGCTAAACATAGCCAGATAAAACAAAAGGGCGATTCGCCCTTTTATTTTTTCATTTAATTTAGCTTGCTGACATGGCGATTTTAATCTTTTCCATCGCATTCTTTTCAAGCTGACGAATACGCTCTGCCGAAACATTGTATTCAGCTGCTAACTCGTGAAGAGTAGATTTGTCATCATCTAACCAGCGGCGTTGTAAAATATTACGTGAACGGTCATCTAACTGGTCCATTGCATCATGCAGGGCAGAAGTACTTTGCTCTTCCCAGTCTTCATTTTCGACTAAACGAGCAGGGTCGTAGCGGTTATCTTCAAGATACAATGCAGGGGCAGTATGTGGTGTGTCGTCATCATCATCGCCTTGCGCTTCAAAAGCAGCATCATAGGCAGTTAAACGACCTTCCATTTCCAGAACTTGTTCTGGAGTTACATTTAAGTCATTAGCAATCGATTGAGCTTCTTCGAGCGTTAATTTTTTACTCGATTTTTTTAGGCTACGTAAATTGAAAAATAATTTACGTTGAGCTTTTGTCGTTGCAATTTTGACAATACGCCAGTTGCGAATAACATATTCGTGAATTTCTGCCTTAATCCAGTGGACGGCAAAAGATACTAGACGAACGCCCATATTTGGGTCGAAACGTTTCACGGCTTTCATTAAGCCTAAATTACCTTCTTGAATAAGGTCGCCTTGTGGTAGGCCATAACCTGCATAGCTGCGCGCAATATGAACGACAAAGCGTAAATGCGACATTACCAGCATTTTTGCGGCATCAAGATCTTGGTCATAATAATAACGCTCAGCAAGTTCTTTTTCTTGCTCGGCCGTTAAAATAGGAATCTGATTGACAGTACTGATATATGCACCAAGGTTTACACCGGGCGCAGACAATGACAGGGGCATCAATTGATTGCTGCTGTCACTCATGAGTTCTCCTTATAGGATCGAATGGAATAACCAATAAATTCATCTTAATTTGAATCAGCTTCATAATTAAGGAAAATTGGGTATAGA
This sequence comes from Acinetobacter lactucae, assembly GCF_013344765.1. Classification (GTDB taxonomy): domain Bacteria; phylum Pseudomonadota; class Gammaproteobacteria; order Pseudomonadales; family Moraxellaceae; genus Acinetobacter; species Acinetobacter lactucae_A. The sequence continues at coordinate 378 of NZ_JABVBF010000146.1, read as the reverse complement.
AATGTAAAATTTTATGCAATTTCTAATCTTTTAGTTTAGCAAAGAATTATTGAGTTTCAATTAAATAGTGAAATTCACTTTCTGATATGTGTGTAGTTTGACACATAAAATGATGTAAACCACAGTAACGAGTTACATCAATTTCACTGTGAGGATCTGACGATTTTAATAAAAATTGTTGTTTACCTGACGCTTTCTTAAGTTCACGCTTTAGCATTAACAATGGCATTGGACAAGGCTGTCCAAGGGCATTAATTTCAATCGGTGCTGTATTAGAGGAAGTATTGCTCATTCATCATCAAAACAACTAAAAAAAATATTCTAACAAATTTTTACTAAATGCAGCATATTTTATGGAACTGGATACGGATAATTTCT
>NZ_JABVBF010000145.1 GCF_013344765.1 Acinetobacter lactucae | reverse complement strand
ATGTTATCTATATTAGTACTCATTACCGTGCCATGGTCCCAGTTACCTGTCACATAACTATTAATTTTAGTGCCTACGACAGTGGCATTAGATATCAAAATATCCGTTGCTACTTTAGGTACTGTGGAATCTGCTAAGCCCTGATAAATTATTATCGCAAGTTCTATTAGATGGGATTAATCTCTGAAAGCTCTATTTTTAATATAAATTGACGTTATCACTACTTTATAGCCCCACTTCAGGTTTTAAAGTGGGTAGTCAACTGTTAACATTCATAATTACTCGTGATTGTTTAAAGGGCCAGTTATGCAAACCATTATTTTAGATACGGAAACACATACACTAAATGGTTTGCCAATTGAAATTGCGTATGCCCCAATTGAAATTAATGAAGGAAAGCTCACCTTAGATAAAAGCAAATTGTTTGATCAACTATATCAAGTCGGAACCCCTATCTCTTACGCTGCTATGGCAGTACACCATATATTAGAGTCAGATTTAGAAAACCAGCCCCACTATAAAACTTTTAAATTGCCAGAAACTACAACTTATATTATTGGTCACAATATTGATTATGATATTGCCGCGATTGCGCGTTGTGGTGTGGATGTATCGAATATCAAACCGATTTGTACTCTAGCTTTAGCGCGTAAAACTTGGCCTGACGCAGAAGCACATAATATTTCAGCACTGATCTATATGATTTCTCAAGGCAGCAGTAAAGCTCGAGAATTGCTCAAAGGTGCACATCGTGCCGACGCAGATATTATTTTGACCGCTAATATTTTGATGCATATTGTTTATCATTTAAATATTCAAGATATTGAAGAGCTGTACCGAGTTTCCGAAGAGGCACGTATCCCTACGACTATTAACTTTGGCAAACATAAAGGTACGGCAATTGCTGAACTTCCTAAAGACTATATTCAATGGCTTTTACGTCAAGACGAGCTAGATGTGTATTTACGTAAAGCCTTAGAAGGTGCATTTTAAAGACTTAAATAGATGATATTCATAAATTCTTCATCATATTGTCATTTTTGAGTTTTATCGTTAACCCCATTTATATTTTATTAAAAACAGTACTGTTCAACTGAGAAGATTGAACAGTCTGATTTATTTTTATCTTGGGGAAAACAATGGCTGGTTTTTATCGAACCAATTTGGGAAGAGTTGCGCTTCAACAACGTAATATTTCTTTAAATGCAAAACAAAGACGTTTACTACTATTAATAGACCATGAAGATTTTCAAAGCCTCGATCCCGAGTTTAAGAAACGGATTGCCCCACCAGAATTGATTCAACAACTCATTGATTTAAAACTGATCGCCACTTCTAGTGAAAGTCACGCAGAGTTGACCGAACAAATATCTCCCCAAGAGTCACTTATAACTACCAAAAAAATATACAAAAAAAAGGTTGAGGAGAATAAAAACAACGATTTAGTTGGAGAAATTAAGGTTCCTCAATCAGCGTCTGTGCCTTCTTCAAATATAGAAAATAATCAGCCACCAAATCCAACTCAACAACTCTCTTTTGAAGAAATACAACAGTTGATGAAACAAAGCTTAAGTCAGTACTGTGGGCTTATGGCAAAACCACTTATTCAGAAAATAGAGCAAATAAAAACACTTCAAGAGCTTAAAATGTGTCAAATGCAATGGATTACCTACTTACAGGAGTCACGTATTCCGCCTCATGAGTTAGCCCATACGCTTCGTTCTATTAATTATTCAATTCAACTTATTCAGCAACGCATCTAAAAAAAACAACAAGCTGCTGTTTAATTAAGCATTAAACTCACTTGTTACCTATTTCGTGCTTTACCTATCGGTGTTTTTTTCCTATGATGTGGCCCACACACGTGCGCTCGTAGCTCAGTTGGATAGAGTACAGGTTTCCGAAGCCTGGGGTCGTGGGTTCGATCCCCGCCGAGCGCACCAGTTTATATATAATAACTTCATAAATTTATCTCAATTTTATAAAATTCCGACTATTTTACTTGGTTTATTAATCATTATCGCTCAAAATATACCCCTCTTTCATAATGTGAGAATTTCATGACTGATGCTTTGGTTTTAAGAGATTTGTCCAAAACATATCGTAATGGTTTTCAGGCGTTAAAAGGTATTAACCTCACTGTGCCTGAAGGTGAATTTTATGCGTTGTTAGGCCCAAATGGTGCCGGCAAATCAACAACCATTGGTATTATCAGTTCCCTCACGAAAAAAACCGAAGGAACAGTTGAGATTTTTGGACATAATCTCGACACCCATCCATCCTTAGCAAAACAACAGCTAGGCGTAGTCCCTCAAGAATTTAACTTTGGACAGTTTGAAAAAGCGTTCGATATCTTAGTTACCCAAGCGGGTTATTACGGCATTCATAAAAAGATTGCAGAAAAACGTGCCGAACATTATTTAGAAAAACTAGGCCTTTGGGAAAAGCGTAATATACAAGCACGCATGCTGTCTGGTGGTATGAAACGCCGTCTAATGATTGCACGTGCCATGATGCATGAGCCTAAACTTCTTATTTTAGATGAGCCTACTGCCGGTGTAGATATTGAGTTACGCCGTTCTATGTGGGATTTTCTGACCGAAATGAACGAAAGCGGTACTTCTATTATTTTGACTACACATTATCTCGAAGAAGCAGAAATGTTGTGCCGTCAAATTGCCATCATTGACCGTGGTGTCATTAAAGAAGATACCAGCATGAAAAGTTTCTTGAACCAGCTGAGTGAAGAGTCTTTTATTTTTGATTTGGCAGAACCAATTGCTCCACTTCAATTAAATATCATTGGTGTGAAGTTCAACTTAATTGATAGCAGCACTCTAGAAGTAACGATGGATAAGGAACATACATTAAATGACTTATTCCAGCTTTTAGAATCACAAGGTATTCGTGTTCGTAGTATGCGAAACAAATCGAACCGCCTAGAAGAACTATTCGTCAAAATGGTCGAGAAAAATCTTGAAGGAGAGGCAAAATGAATTTTAACCAACTGCAAATTGCCCTCTGGACTCTAGTTCGTAAAGAAGTACGCCGTTTTCTACGTATTTGGCCCCAAACTTTATTACCACCTGCGATTACAATGAGTTTGTACTTTGTCATTTTTGGTAATTTGGTTGGTTCGCGGATTGGACAAATGGGTGGCGTGAGCTATATGCAGTTTATCGTGCCCGGCCTCATCATGATGGCGGTTATTACTAACAGTTATGCAAACGTATCTTCAAGTTTCTTTAGTGTGAAATTCCAAAAAAGCATTGAAGAACTGATTATGAGTCCTGTGCCACTACATATTATTTTGTGGGGCTATGTAATTGGTGGGATTTGCCGTGGTGTATTGGTCGGAACAATTGTAACTGCAATGAGCTTGTTCTTTACAGACCTTTTTATACACAACTGGTTCGTGACTATATATACAGTCTTAATTACTTCGGTTCTTTTCTCATTAGGTGGTTTTATTAATGCAGTTTATGCAAAATCATTTGATGATATTTCTATTATTCCAACCTTTGTCCTTACACCTTTAACCTATTTAGGTGGTGTGTTCTATGCCATTAGTGCACTTGGCCCTTTTTGGCAAAAACTTTCTTTAATTAATCCTATTGTATACATGGTCAATGCTTTCCGTTTCGGCATTTTAGGTCATAGTGACGTGAACGTTACGTTCTCTTTAATCATTGTGACATTATGCTGTGTTGTACTTTACGGAATTGCTTACTATTTACTTGCTCGTGGTTCAGGAATGCGTGAATGAGTGTCGAACAGTCTTTATTGGGTAAAGAAACTCAATATCCAACTAACTATCAACCTGATGTTTTATTTCCAATTGCTCGTGCCCAGTCTCGTGAAGCTTACTCACACATTCAAGGTATTACACAAGGTAAAGATTGGTGGCATGTTTTTGAAATTTCATGGTTAAACGCTCATGCTATCCCGCAAGTTGCTATTGGCAGAATTACGCTCCCAGCTTCTTCACCAAATTTGATTGAATCAAAGTCGTTAAAACTTTACTTCAATAGTCTTAACTTTACTCAATTTGATTCTAAAGAATCATTCATTGAAACAGTTGAAAAAGACTTATCGGCTGCGGCAGGCGCAAAAGTTGAGTTAACCCTATTTCAGGTAGATGATTTAGAGATTTCTAAGCCTCAAGGCATTTGTATTGATGATCTAAACCCAGAGCGTTTAGAGCAACATCCTGATGCCACTCTTTTAAAACGAGATGAGTCTGATGTTGAAGTGGAAGTTGAACTGTATTCTCACCTTCTAAGAAGTAACTGCCCAGTCACGGGACAACCGGATTGGGGTACAGTTTTTATCCGTTTTAAAGGCAAAAAACCTTGTTATCGTAGTATTTTAGCTTATATTATCTCGTACCGTCAGCACAACGGTTTTCATGAACAATGTGTTGAGCAAATCTTTGCTGATATTTGGCAAAATTTGCAGCCTGAAAAGCTGATGGTTTATGCAACTTATACTCGTCGCGGCGGACTTGATATTAACCCTTGCCGAGTATCGGATCTTTCATGGATGCCAAAACCGATTCGATTGGCACGACAATAAAACGAATAATTTGAGGATATAACATGCCGTTTTTTGGTTTTACCCCTTCTGAAGGCTTATTGAACGATATACAAACTGGGATTGCTAATAAAAATTCTAGTGAACCTTTATATCCACTTCGCGATAAGATTGCTTTACAACTCAATGAAGAGATTATTGATAATGTCTTAATTCAGTTAGTTCAGCACTTCCCTGCAAGTGAAAAACGCGATACTGCCGAAAAACTAGCAGGCTATGTCAAATCAACAGTTGCTGTTCTTTTAAAACAATTGTTAAGCAAAGCGCCAAACGATGTTGTTAAACAGTCTGTAGAGTTCTCTGAAAAAAGCTTATTTAAAGACCCACAAGGTCAATATAAAGTAGGTGTAACTTTAGATCCTAGTTTAGTCACTAATCTTAAGCATAACTTCACTGAGCTTGAAGCAGGCAACGATATTAATAAAGCTGCATTAGCTGAACTATATAAACAATTCGGCGATGCTATGATCAAGCACTTTATGTCTGATTTTAACAAGACATTAGACCTCGGCATGATCAAGCGTAAAGCAGCCGATATTGGCGCGGCGGCTGTAACAAAAGCAGTTCATATTGCGATCGATAAACTCATCCCAAGCTTAAATCGCACTGAACTAAAAGCGATGGCTGAATATCATGATAGCTTATTCTTTAATTAATAAAAAATAGGCTATGAGAAACCTAGCGAGAGCTAGGTTTTTTTATTGCAAAATATTGATATACATTGCCATTCATCAGGTTTATGTTAGCATGCGCCAAGCACTGATTGACCTTAGTTAACGCCACATGTCTCCTAGCCCACAATATAAATTTTTACGTCAAGCTCCTCGAGATGGTCTTAGCACCGCTATGCAACCATCAAGGTGGCAACAACTCCATGTTGACCCTTGGTTATGTCTTTTTTTGCTCTTAAATGCTCTGTTAGGTTTAACTGTACTATATAGTGCTTCTGCACAGGATGTAGGGTTAGTAAGCAAACAAGCCATGAGTTTTGGTATTGGCTTTTTAGTGATGTTTGGTCTAGCCCAAATTCCACCCAAGGTCTATCAAGCTTTTTCACCCTATTTTTATTTGTTTGGGCTATTTTCACTTGTGGCAGTCATGGTATTTGGTGAAGTCCGAATGGGTGCTCAACGCTGGATTGATATTCCCGGTTTCGGAAGTGTCCAACCCAGTGAATTCATGAAAATCGGCATGCCAATGATGATTGCATGGTTTTTAGCACGCAAACCCCTTCCACCTAGCTTTTCACAAGTTGTTTTATCATTAATGTTAATTGGTATTCCTTTTTTACTAATTGCGGAACAACCTGATTTAGGGACATCACTTTTAGTATTAGCAAGCGGTATATTTGTCTTGTTTTTAAGTGGATTATCATGGCGGATGATTGGTGCAGCTGCTGCTTGTGCAGCGATCATCATTCCGATTGCGTGGGAATTTCTTTTGCACGATTACCAGCGTCAAAGGGTTTTAACTTTACTTGATCCAGAGGCAGATGCACTAGGTACAGGTTGGAATATTATTCAATCTAAAACTGCAATTGGGTCTGGTGGTTTTTCAGGTAAAGGCTTCCTCGAAGGTACGCAATCACACTTACACTTTTTACCCGAAGGACATACTGACTTTATTATTGCTGCGTACTCCGAAGAATTTGGACTGATTGGTGTACTTATTTTAGTAATCCTTTATTTTGCTATTATTTTTAGAACATTCCAGATCGGTTTACAAAGCTTCCATAACTATGGACGTTTAGTTGCTGGCGCCTTTGGTTTGTCTTTTTTTGTTTATGTATTTGTAAATGCGGGAATGGTCAGTGGTATTTTACCTGTAGTAGGTGTCCCTTTACCTTTTATGAGTTATGGTGGAACAGCTATTATTACTTTAATGGCCACCTTTGGTTTAGTCATGTCCATTCATACACATCGATAATCTGGAATTTTAAAACGATATGTTGTCTCAACACTTAAATAAAACTTTAAAAATGCTTGCTTTGTGTACTGGCATAATCAGTACAAGTCATTTCGCTCAGGCCAACGATTTTGCCACACATCCTGATTATTTGAATTTTAAACAAAAAACGATGAATGCTTATGGCTTAAGTAGCGATCAAGTCGATGCAGCCATGAGTGGCGCAAAAAATTTACCAAACATTCTAAATATTATGACTCGTCCTGGTGAAAGTAAGCCTTGGTACGATTATCGTTCTATGTTTTTGGTTGAAGGAACAATTCAACGCGGCGTCCGTTTTAAAAACCAATATGCAGATGCTTTAAATCGTGCTGAACAGCAATATGGCGTACCTCAATCTGTCATTTTAGGTATTTTGGGTGTCGAGACAGGTTATGGCGCAAATAAAGGTTCTTTTATTACACGTGATGCTTTAGCCACACTTGCTTTTGGCTACCCTCGCCGTGCTGAATATTTTGGCGATGAGCTAGCTGCTCTTATTGCATGGACTTATAAAGAAGGTTATCCAACAAATAGTATTGTAGGTTCTTATGCAGGTGCGATTGGCTATCCACAATTTATGCCAAGTAATATTAGTAAATACGGGGTCGATTATGACGGTAATGGACACATCGATTTAAGAAACTCTGCAGAGGATGCAATTGGTTCAATCGCAAATTACTTAGCAAAACAAGGATGGCAGCGCGATCAACCGATCGGGTTTATGGCACGTTACACTGGGTCAAATCCAGAAAGTATTATTGCTAAAGATTTAACTCAGCCTTTTCCATATGGTGCATTGAAGACGCTCGGGGTTTCACCTTTAAATCCTTTAGTTAAAATTGATGATCTAGATATGGTGAATGTTATTCAATTACAGGACTATAACGGTCCAATTTACTATTTAACTTATCCGAATTTTCAAGTGATTACGACCTATAATAAGAGCCGTATGTATGCTACTGCTGTATGGTTATTAGGCACTGAAGTGGCTAGCCGATAGGCTAGCTTTTTTATGAGTTATGTAAAAGTCAATAAATATTTTTGTTAAACAGGTCACAATACACACAAATTTAATATTTTGTTACACTTTTGGTTATTTTTTAATCTATAACTGTAAGTTTTTGCCCTTTTTGTAACTATTTCTCGTTAAAGACTAGACACTCTCCGTAAGCGATGAATATTATCCACCCCAATATAGCAATTGCAAAAGTGAATAATAAGACATGTTCACTTTAAATTTCAGTCAATGGCTGAAAGAAAAAAGTACATGTTCTCAGGAGTTTATACAAATGCAGTTATCGCTGAAATACGTTCTTGCACTGACGGCTAGTTTAAGCATGGCCCCACTGCACGCTGAAATGGTGCAGTCATCATCATTAAACAGTGATGTAGATGGACCAAATCTAGCAGCACGTGTATTGAGTAAAGATACTCAAAACTTTAATTCTCGTTTTTCTAACATTAACAGTCTTTCAATCACTGAACGTTCTGGCGATCAAATCCGTCGTCAAGCTATCGCAGCAAAAATTGAAATCCCTGAAGATGAGCCTTCAGTGATTGAAAAACTTAACACAGTAGCTTCAAATACTGTTCGTAAGTTTAGCCAAACTGGCATGGCGTCTTGGTATGGTCGCCAATTCCATGGTCGTAAAACAGCAAGTGGTGACACATTCGATATGAATGCTCTCACTGCTGCTCACCGTAGCTTACCTTTGAACTGTTACATTCGAGTAACGAATAAAGACAATGGTAAAAGTGTGGTTGTAAAAGTAAATGATCGTGGTCCTTTCCATGGTAATCGTGTACTTGATTTATCATACGGTGCAGCTAAACGTCTTGGCATTACCAATGCCGGAACTGCAAAAGTAAATATTGAGCGCGTTGATGGTCCAACTTCATAAGTTATAGGCCTCTCGAGTTCATGTAAAAAGCCGCAATTTTTTCTGCGGCTTTTTTATGCTTTAAACTATGAAAATAATTCCTAGCTTAGAGTAAAAAAATTATCTTTTTAGCTCCTCTTCAACCCCAATTTTGAATATTTTTTAATCAAAAAATTGCATTTATTTTATCAAAGTCTATTTCGCTCCTAAATTGCGTTTAGAGCGACTTTAATAAATTTGCGCTACCCTAGTACCATTTTTCTAAAATAAGAGCTATTTAGGGCGTTTTTAGAGTAGATGAGTAGAGCTTTTTCACACAATTTTCCCATACATCTCAAAATTACACTTTTTTTGGTGTTTTCATCATTAAGCAACATAGAAAAAATATTCTAAAATATTGCACCATTCTTGAGATCGAATTGACCACTTTTTTCAATCATCGTGACATT
>NZ_JABVBF010000144.1 GCF_013344765.1 Acinetobacter lactucae | reverse complement strand
TTATTGAACAATGTTTATTTTTAAAAAGACTAATGGAGGGATCTATCGATTAGTCAAAATAATTTTTATGGACACATGATTTTTTTATAAATCATCGTTCTTTTTAACTCCCAAACGGTTATGCCATTTCTTTTGTATTTATATTTCAGCCGACTGGATTAAGTGGGTTGTGGTTGAACTTTACTTTTATAAAGATAGCTTTATAAACAGTAAGTTAAATGAAAGAAAGCTTGTAAAAGATATCGATATATAAAAGTAGATCATACTTTTAGTATCAACAAATGGAATTTAAAAAATCTGATGCTTTAGAAGGGCAAAGGATTTAGTAAATAAACTAAAGCATTGTTATTGCAAGGCTTTGGTTGCTGAATAATAAAGACTGCGGATTTATCAAGTCTAAGTCTATGAAGGTATATAGGAAAAAAGATGTCAGATCTTTCATACGTAAACGAACACAGTGATGCATGGCAAACTTACTTGGCACAAATTGACCGCGTAGCGCCATATTTAGACCACTTAGCTGAGTTTATCGATACTTTAAAACGTCCAAAACGTGCACTTATTGTAGACGTGCCAATCGTAATGGACGACGGTTCTATTCAGCACTTTGAAGGCTACCGTGTACAACACAACTTGTCTCGTGGTCCTGGTAAAGGTGGTGTTCGTTACCATCCAAATGTTGACTTGAATGAAGTGATGGCGTTGTCTGCATGGATGACAATTAAAACTGCTGTTTTGAACTTGCCATTCGGCGGTGCGAAAGGTGGTATTCGTGTTGATCCACGTAAATTATCTAATCGTGAATTAGAGCGTTTGACTCGTCGTTATACGACTGAAATTGGTCATATTATTGGGCCTCAAAAAGATATTCCTGCTCCAGACGTTGGCACGAATGCCCATATCATGGGTTGGATGATGGATACTTATTCTACTAGCCAAGGTCACACTGTAACTGGTGTTGTAACTGGTAAGCCAGTTCACCTAGGCGGTTCTTTAGGTCGTGTGAAAGCAACTGGTCGTGGCGTATTCGTTACAGGCCGTGAAGTAGCAGCAAAAATTAATTTACCAATTGAAGGTGCGAAAATCGCTATTCAAGGTTTTGGTAACGTAGGTAGTGAAGCGGCTTTCTTATTTGTTGAATCAAAAGCGAAAGTTACACACGTTCAAGACCACACTGGTACAATTTTCAATGCTGATGGCATTGATCTTGAAGCATTACGTGATCACGTAAATGCAAACCAAGGTGTTGGTGGTTTTGCTGGTGCTCAATCAATTGCTGACGAAGATTTCTGGACAGCTGAAGTTGACATTATTGTTCCTGCTGCATTGGAAGGCCAAATCACTGTTGAACGTGCTCAAAAACTTAAAGCTAAGTTGATTTTAGAAGGCGCAAACGGCCCGACTTATCCTAAAGCTGAAGACGTTTTAGTTGAGCGTGGGATTGTTGTCGTTCCTGACGTGGTATGTAACGCCGGCGGTGTAACTGTAAGTTACTTCGAATGGGTTCAAGACATGGCGAGCTACTTCTGGACTGAAGAAGAAATCAACGAGCGTTTAGACAAGTTGATGGTTCAAGCTATGGACGACGTTTGGAATACAGCAAACAGTAACGCTTGTACTTTACGTACAGCAGCTTACATCTTGGCATGTGAGCGTATCTTAAAAGCTCGTAAAGAGCGCGGTATTTTCCCAGGCTAACCTGCGGAAATTACTTTCGAAAAAGTGGTTTGAGCAAATATAAAGGATGTTATAGGGTTTATTTGCTCACTCCCTTTTTCTGAATTATTCAAATTTAAGTGTTATCGAATATATTAAATAAATACTGAGGTAAGCATGGAACAGCCAATTTCTGTAACTCGAAGCAACTTTAACGACTGGATGGTTCCAGTTTTTGCACCAGCAAATTTCATTCCGGTACGTGGCGAAGGTTCACGTATTTGGGATCAAGAAAATAAAGAATATATCGATTTTGCAGGCGGGATTGCAGTAAACGCATTAGGTCATGCGCATCCAGTGGCAGTAAATGCTTTAACAGAACAAGCAACAAAACTTTGGCATGTAGGTAACGGTTATACAAATGAACCCGTTCTACGCCTTGCAAAACAACTTACCGAAAATACATTTGCAGATAAGGTTTTCTTCTGTAACTCAGGTGCAGAAGCGAACGAAGCAGCACTCAAACTAGCTCGTAAAGTTGGACTCGACAGCGGTATTACAGGTAAAAGCGGCATTGTAGCATTTAATAATGCGTTCCACGGCCGTACCTTATTTACCGTTTCAGCAGGTGGTCAACCTAAATATTCACAAGACTTTGCACCACTTCCAAATGGTATCAATCATGTTGCCTTTAATGATTTAGAAGCTGCCAAAGCAGTCATTAATGAGCAAACATGTGCTGTTATTGTTGAGCTGATCCAAGGTGAAGGTGGCGTTATTCCTGCTGACATCGAATTTTTAAAAGGTTTACGTGCACTGTGTGATAAGTTCGGTGCCTTACTGATTTTTGATGAAGTACAAACCGGTGTTGGTCGTACAGGTGCACTATATGCCTACATGAACTCTGGCGTTATTCCAGATGTGTTAACCACTGCAAAAGCACTAGGTGGTGGTTTCCCAGTTGGCGCAATGCTAACAACAGATAAGTTTGCTCCGCATTTTTCAGTGGGTACCCATGGTACGACTTATGGTGGTAACCCGTTAGCAAGTGCGGTTGCCGGTGCAGTATTTAAATTTATTAATACGCCTGAAGTGCTTGAGGGTGTAAAACACCGCCATCAATATTTCCTTGATGCATTAAATAAATTAAATGCTGAATACCCGATTTTTCAAGAAATTCGTGGTCAAGGCTTACTCATTGGTTGTGAATTAAAAGCTGAATATGCAGGGAAAGCGAAAGATATTACGACTTGGGCAGGTGAAGAAGGTTTACTTGCTTTAATTGCAGGCCCGAATGTAGTTCGTTTTACACCGTCGCTTATCATTCCTGAACAAGATATTGATGAAGGAATTGCTCGTTTAAAACGCGCATTGGCAAAGTTGGCTAAATAATAAAAAGGAAAGCTAGCCATGATGATCGTCCGTCATGCCGAGTTTCGAGACCTTGAAGATATTTATAAATTAGCGGGTAAGTCGGGTGTAGGCCTGACTTCCTTGCCACAAAATATGGATACACTTTCGGCTCGAATTTCACGTACTCGCAATACTTTAAATGGCAATGTCCATAAAAGTGAACAAGGTTATCTGTTTGTTCTTGAAGATACAGAAGCTCAACGTGTTATTGGGTTAAGTGCAATTGAAGTTGCTGTAGGGCTCATTGAACCTTGGTACAACTTTCATGTGGGTACTCAAGTACATGCTTCAAAAGCATTAAATGTCTATAAGTCATTACCTACCTTATTTCTAAGTAATGACAGAACAGGTAGTAGCGAACTCTGTACATTATTTTTAGATCCAGAGCGTCGTGAAAACCAAAACGGTAAATTCTTATCGAAAATCCGTTTTATGTTTATTGCTGCCTTTAAACAATATTTTGAGAAAAAGTTAATTGCTGAAATGCGTGGTTTCTCAGATGAAAATGGATGTTCTCCGTTTTGGGATGCGATTGGTCACCATTTCTTTAATATGGATTTCTCAACAGCAGACTATTTAAGTGGAATTGGGCAAAAAGTATTTATTGCAGAGCTTATGCCTCGTTTTCCAGTCTATGTAGATCTCTTGCCAAAAGACGCGCAAGAGGTAATTGGAAAAATGCATCCACAAACTTTGCCTGCTTATCACGTGCTTGAGTCGGAAGGCTTACGCTATCAAGGATATGTCGATATTTTTGATGCGGGTCCAACCATTGAAGCCAATATTGATGAATTGAGAGCAGTAAAAGAAAGTCAGTTACTAAACGTCAAAATTACAAGTGAAGCTGTGGTCGGTAAGACTCAATATCTCGTTGCTAATGATAATTATCATGACTACAAGGCAATGTTGTTAAAGCTTGATCTTGTTGATAACACAATAAATTTAACACATGAACAAGCTGAAAAACTCGGTGTACAAGAAGGTCACGTTGTTCGTGTGCTATCACTAAATCCAATGGAAGTATCCTGATGTCAAACTCTTTATTTATAAACGGTGTCTGGTTACAAGGCAGCGGCGCAACATTTGAAAAAACAAATCCAGTTGATAACCAAACTGTATGGTCAGGTGCCGAGGCTACTGCTGCTGATGTAGAGCAAGCTTGTCAGTCAGCGCGTACTGCATTTCCAGCTTGGGCGCGTTTACCACTTGCAGAGCGTGTGGCGATTGTTGAAAAATTCGCGGCTTTGCTTGAAGAAAATAAAAAGCATTTAGCAGAAGTCATTAGCCAAGAAACCAGTAAGCCATTTTGGGAAACGTTAACTGAAGTTCAATCAATGATTGGCAAAGTTGCGATTTCGATTCGCGCTTACCACCAGCGTACAGGCGAAAGTTCTACTGAAATGGCCGATGGTGTAGCATCTTTACGTCATCGTCCGCATGGTGTGCTTGCAGTTTTCGGTCCATATAACTTCCCGGGCCATCTACCAAATGGGCATATTGTTCCTGCATTGCTTGCTGGCAACACAGTTGTATTTAAACCAAGTGAATTAACGCCTTGGACTGCTGAAGAAACTGTAAAACTTTGGCAGCAAGCCGGTTTGCCAAATGGTGTGATGAACTTGGTTCAAGGTGGTCGTACCACGGGTGAAGCATTAGCTGCTTCACATGAAATTGATGGCTTATTGTTTACCGGAAGTGCAAACACGGGTTATCACCTACACAAACAAATGGCGGGTGCACCTGAAAAAATTCTTGCGCTTGAAATGGGTGGCAATAATGCATTGATTATTGATGAAATTATCGATGTTGATGCTGTAGTGAATCTTGCGATTCAATCTGCTTTTGTTTCGGCTGGTCAGCGTTGTACATGTGCGCGCCGCATCTTGGTAAAAAATGGTGCTGAAGGCGATGCATTTATTCAACGTTTCGTTGAAGTTGCTAAAAATCTAAAAGTTGGTCGTTGGAATGATGAACAACAACCATTTATGGGCGGGGTAATTTCTTCAGTTGCTGCAACAAACATGATGCATGCTCAGCAAAAATTACTTGAGCTTGGTGCAAAAAGTTTATTAGCAATGACACGTCCGCAAGAAGATAGCTCATTACTTACTCCAGGCATTGTTGATGTCACAGGTGTGAAAGATATTCCAGATGAAGAATACTTTGGACCGCTTACCACAATTCAGCGTTATGACAACTTTGAAGAAGCATTAAAAATTGCAAATGCAACTCGCTTCGGCTTGTCGGTTGGTTTGGTTTCTCCAAAGCGTGAATTGTTTGATGATTTACTCATTGAAGCGCGTGCAGGTATTGTGAATTGGAACAAGCCATTAACTGGTGCTTCAAGTGCTGCACCATTTGGTGGGGTGGGAGCATCAGGTAATCACCGCGCGAGTGCTTTTTACGCTGCTGACTATTGTGCTTGGCCGATGGCATCACTTGAAAGTGACAGCTTAACTTTACCAGAAAAATTATCTCCAGGGATTGTGTTGCCTTAAACACTAGGGAAAGAAAAAATGAAAGGATATGAAGTAAATTTCGATGGTTTAGTGGGGCCAACGCATCACTATGCGGGCTTGTCTTTTGGTAATGAAGCATCGACCAAAAACCGTAATAATACCTCGAATCCAAAATTAGCAGCTAAACAAGGTCTGCTAAAGATGAAAGCTTTGGCTGACATGGGAATGAAACAAGGTGTACTTGTTCCGCATGAGCGTCCACATGTTCCAATGTTACGTCGTTTAGGCTTTACAGGGGATGACATTAGTGTAGTTGCTCAAGCAATGCGTCATTCACCAGAGCTATTGTCATCTTTAAGTTCGGCTTCACCAATGTGGACTGCCAATGCGGCAACTGTTTCACCTTCGGCTGATAGCCAAGATGAGCGTGTGCATTTTACCGCAGCGAATCTGAACAATAAGTTTCACCGTTCAATTGAAGCGGAAACAACAAGCCAAGTTTTACAAGCGATCTTTAAAAATGAACGTCACTTTGTACATCATGAGGCTTTACCGCAAGTGGCTTTGTTTGGTGATGAGGGAGCAGCAAATCACAATCGTTTAGGTGGTGATTATGCTAAGCGCGGTGTTCAGGTATTTGTTTATGGCCAACAACATTTAAATAATGGCTTACCTGGTCCAAAACGTTATCCGGCTCGTCAAACGCGTGAAGCAAGCGAAGCAATTGCACGTTTGCACCGTTTAGACGATGCTCATACTGTTTTTGTTCAGCAAAATCCGGATGTGATTGATCAGGGCGTTTTCCATAACGATGTGATCGCAGTAAGTAACCAACAAGTTTTATTCCATCATCAACATGCCTTTTTAAACCAAGATCAGGCTTTTGCTGAAATTCGTCAAAAAATGGCAAGCATCGGTGAAGACTTTATTTCAATTGAAGTCCCTGAAAACCGTGTTAACGTTGATGATGCCGTAGCAACCTATTTATTTAATAGCCAAATTTTGACTCGTCCAGATGGTGGAATGACTATTGTTGTACCAGAAGAGTCTCGTCAAAATGCAGCAGTGTGGGGCTATTTGAATGACATGATTCAGATGGGCACACCAATTGATGCTATTCAGGTATATGACTTACGTGAAAGTATGCGTAATGGTGGTGGTCCGGCTTGCTTACGTTTACGTGTAGCTTTAAACGAAACTGAGTTAAATGCTGTAAATCCAAAAGTACTGATGAATGATCAATTGTTTAGCACGCTCAATCAATGGGTAGATAAACACTATCGTGATCGTTTAGCACAAGAAGATCTGGCTGATCCGCATTTGTTAATGGAAAGCCGCATGGCACTTGACGAGCTAACCAAAATTTTAGGTTTAGGTTCGGTTTATCCTTTCCAAAAATAATGAGGAGGTGACATGCAAGATTTTCTAGCATTAACCTTACAAGGTGAGCAGCCTAAAACCCGTGAAGGAAAACAAGATAGTTTTTCTTGGCGTTGGTTGGGTGAAGGACTTCTTGAATGTACGCCAAACGCACAGTACGACAAAGCCGTTGTACTGTCAGCTGGAGTACATGGTAATGAAACAGCACCAATTGAATTATTATCTCATCTTTGCACAGATTTATTTGCAGGGCGTTTAAAGCTTGCTGTGAGGTTGCTGCTTATATTGGGTAACCCCTATGCAATGCGTCATGGCAAACGTTATGTGGATGACGATGTAAACCGCATGTTCTGTGGTGGATATAAAACTCTAGCCGTGACTGAAGAATCAAAGCGTGCTGAGGTTTTAGAGCAAGTGGTTACGACTTTCTTTCAGGAAAGTGCAAGTGAGGCAAAACGTTATCACTATGATTTGCACACCGCAATTCGTACTTCTTTATTGCCAACATTTGCTTTGTTTCCCTATCAAGCGCATGGCTATGATGCTGATTTAAAAGCAAGTCTTGAAGCAGCTGATTTAGATGCTTTGGTTTATCACAATGCGGTAGGTAAAACGTTTACACATTTCACGAGTGAGAATTTTAAAGCTGCGAGCGCAACTTTAGAGTTAGGCAAAGCGTTGCCATTTGGACAAAATGACCTGAGCCAGTTTGCTGCAATTGATGAAGTCATTCGTAATGTAGTTTCTGAGCAGGCATTACCACCACGTAATAAACCAAAAATTCGAGTCTTTAATGTATCAGATTCTTTAATTAAAAAAGATGAAGATTTTCAGATTAATTTATCGGCTGAGGCTCCGAATTTTTCGACTTTTACCAAAGGTGAAATCATTGCAACTCAACCATCTGGTAATTATGTGGTTGAGCAAGATCAGGTCTGGATTTTATTTCCAAATCCAAATGTGAAAATTGGTTTGCGTGCGGGTTTAGTTTTAACTGAAAAGAGCTGAATGCTTGATTCTTGCGAAATAAAAAAGGGCAATGAATTGCCCTTTTTTATTTATAACGGATTAGTTGTTACCGAATAGACCTTTAACCCAAGATTTCTTTTCAGCTTTTTGGGTAGACGCTTGAGCACCAGCATTTACATTTGCGTTTGCATTAACTCCAACAGGAGCAACGTTAACACCAACATTTACACCCGTTTGAGCATTAATTGCTTGTGCTGGTTGAGCTGCATTTAACTTTGCTTGAGCATCAGCTTTAGTGTCGGCTACAAATTCTTTTTGCTCAGCTTGTTTCTCCGCAACTTTAGCTTTTACAGCATCAACACTTGCTTTCGTATCGGCTTTAGCTTCAACTGCTAGATTTTTAGTACCGTTTGCAGCTTTAGTCGCTACATTTTTAGTTCCTGTTACTGCTTTGGTAGCAAAATGTTTAGTACCAGTTGCAGCTTTAGTCGCTACATTTTTAGTACCTGTTGCAGCTTCGGTAGCAAAGTTTTTAGTACCTGTCGCAGCTTCAGTAGCTAAGTGTTTTGTACCATTTACAGCCTTAGAAGAAAGTTCAGTCACTTTTCCTGTTGTGTTTTTAGTTGCTTTAACCGTAGTGTCAGCAGCGACATGCCCAGCATGTTTAGCTGTGCCACTTACAGTGTGTGCAGTATTTTTGACTGTATTGGCTACGCCACTAACAAGACCACCCGGTTGTACATTTACTTGAGCAGAAGCACCTGCATTAACGCCCGCACTTTGTGCAAAAATAGAGGCAGAAGCAAGAACGCTTGCAGTAACGATAGCTGTTTTCATCATTTTCATTGCGATATCCTTCAAAGAATATACCTTTTTAGTGAGGTATTTCATAAACGCAAACGAATCATAGCCAAGAGAATATGGGCTTGGGAACTGACTTCATCAAAACGTTACAACAGTGTTACGCTTGGTAAACAGACTAGGGGTGAATTGTGGAGATTAATAAAAATTAATAATAAAGTGAAAAAGAACATTTATTTGTTAGATGTTCTAATTAAGTTAACT
>NZ_JABVBF010000143.1 GCF_013344765.1 Acinetobacter lactucae | reverse complement strand
GATTTATATTGAATAAAATTGCTGTAAATAAATTTTTAATAATCTAGTTATTTAGGCTAGCTACATATTGAGTAGGCGTCACTCCCATTGCTTTTTTAAAATGACGGTTAAAATGGCTTTGATCAGAAAAACCACATTGTTGTGCCACCATGGCAATTTGGTCACCCTGTTTTAATAACTGTCTCGCTTTTTGCAAGCGCGCTTGAACCAACCACGCATGAGGTGGTAAGCCTACATATTTTTTAAATTGTCTTAAAAAATGCCAAGCACTCAAACCGACCATGTCCGCCAAATCCTGTAAAGAAAAGTTCGCTTCAGGCATTTCTATCAACAACTCTTTAACCCTTAATATTTTTGAATACGCTTCTGGCAACTCACAAAAAGTATGATTTGATCTACTATGTCTTTTCATAAGACAAGCTAACGTTGTTAAATACATCGTTTCTTTGAGTAGGAAATTATCTTTTTGTTCTAATAAATCAAAAAGTAAACAAAGCTGTTGAGCCAAACCTAGGTCGTGAATCACAGCTTGTGGAAACCATGGTGCCCCATGTTGATTTTCAAAAAAATCCTGGCTAACTTCTGCCAACATTTCAGGTGTGGGATAGATTGCTCGATAACGCCACCCAGACTCAACAGCCGATGAGCCTGTATGAATCTCGTCAGCATTGACTAAAATAATATCGCCTTTAGGAGCCACATGTAGCTGTCCCGTCCTAAAAAAAGACTGTGCCCCCTCTTCAATCACACCAATACAGTATCCTTCATGAGTATGCTTTGAAAATTGTGTTTGGTGATAATGTGCTTTTAATAACTCTAAACCGCCCAATTCTCGCACATGCAGATAATCGGCTTGCTCCCGCTGCATAAATACGTCTCATCTATTCAATAAAAAAACCATAGCATGTTTTAACAAACTGAATAGAACAAAATTGCTCTATGAAAAGTAATCTGATTAAACGTTCACTTAGGTTTTATTGATAGATCTGTCCATCATGTTTAAGCCAACCACCTTCATGACGACCTTGAGGGTCGTGATGAGTCCAGTGCAAAACACCACCTTTTGGGTTGTATTCATATTCGCCATAAAACTCAATAATGTCACCTTTGTTTATATTAGAAACTCTAGGTGCTAAATCGATATTATGTGAGACTAAAATTGAAAGGCCATTGTTTAATACTAGAATAAACTTCTGGTGTCTCGACCCATCATTATCATCTCTTAAAATTGCTTTAACTCGGCCACTTCCCCGCACTTGAACATTACTTTGTCTTTGCTCGTAAGCAGCTTTTACAGTGTCCACCCCATTATTTGAAAGTGTAGTTTCATTACGCTGAGCTACGGGTATATTTGACGATGGTGATTGACTTTGCTTATTCCCAGATAAATCCAGACCAAAATATGCAGCAATCAATAAAATAATGACACCACCAATACTGAGATTTTTTTTAGTTGTCATTGTATCCCCTTATTTTAACTAAGATAAAAAAAGCCCCAATGGGGCTTTTTTTATTGTGATACGAATTACTTCGCAGCAGCTTGAGCAGCAGCAACTTCTTCAGCGAAGCTAAGTTCTGCTTTTTTCTCAATACCTTCACCAACTTCGAAACGTACGAAATTAGCAACAGTAGTACCAGTTGCTTTTAATACATCAGCAACTTTTTTGTCATTGTCGATTACGTACATTTGACGATCAAGAGCAACTTCGTTCAAATATTTATCAACTGAACCACTTACCATTTTCTCAACGATGTTAGCTGGTTTACCAGATTCTAACGCTTTCGCTTCAGCAATTTCTTTTTCTTTAGCGATAAGGTCAGCAGGAACAGCCTCAGCATTTACAGCTACTGGGTTGAATGCAGCAACGTGCATTGCAATACCTTTACCAGTATCAGCATCACCAGTATAAGAAACTACAACACCGATTTTTAAACCGTGTTTGTAGATAGCCAAGTTTTCGCCTTCAACGATTTTCGCGCGACGAACTTGGATGTTTTCACCGATTTTTTGAACAAGTGCAATACGAGCTTCTTCAACTGTTTGATCATCTGCTAATTTTAATTCAGCGATTTTAGCAGCATCAGTTTCACCAGCAGCCAATGCAGCAGTAGCAACAGCTTTTGAGAAGTTAGAGAAGTTTTCGTCTTTAGCAACGAAGTCAGTTTGACAGTTAACTTCAACTAAAATTGCTTTGTTGCCTTCTTGAACGATTGTGATTGCACCGTCAGCAGCAATGTTACCTGCTTTTTTAGCAGCTTTAGCTTGACCAGATTTACGAAGGTTATCAATAGCAAGCTCGATGTCACCGTTCGCTTCTGTTAATGCTTTTTTGCATTCCATCATTGCAAGACCAGTACGGTCACGTAATTCTTTTACCATGCTTGCAGTAATTGCAGTCATGTTGATCTCCTAAAATCGGTAGAAAATAAATCTGTTCAACAAAAACGGCCCAAAGAAACTCTGGGCCGTTTGCACTCTCGACGCTTAATTTGCCACCATTACATGTCGCAAAAATGACAAGCCTGCGTCAAAACGCATTAAGCCTCAGAAGCGTCTTTCGCAGCGTCATCGCCTTTTGCTTGAGCGTTCGCTTGAGATTGAGCGTATTCTTTACCAGCAAGAATTGCGTCAGCCATAGCTGAAGCATATAGAGTTACTGCACGGATCGCATCGTCGTTACCAGGAATAACGTAATCAACGTTGTCTGGGTTAGAGTTTGTATCAACGATACCGATAACAGGAATACCTAAGTTCTTTGCTTCTTTGATTGCAATCGCTTCGTGATCAACGTCGATTACAAATAATGCGTCAGGTAAACCACCCATGTTTTTAACGCCGCCTAAAGAGCGCTCAAGTTTTTCCATCTCACGAGCACGTTCTAAAGCTTCACGTTTAGTAAGCTTAGCAAAAGTACCATCTTGAGATTGAGTTTGAAGATCTTTTAAACGGTTGATAGATTGGCGAAGTGTTTTCCAGTTCGTCAACATACCACCTAACCAACGGTGATCTACATATGGTTGACCAGCGCGTTGAGCTTGTTCACGGATGATGTTAGAAGCAGCACGTTTTGTACCAACGAACAAAACTTTGTTCTTTTTGCTTGCTAATTGGTTAGCGAAGTTCAAAGCATCATTTAACGCAGGAACAGTGTGCTCAAGGTTGATGATGTGAATTTTGTTGCGCGCGCCAAAAATGTATTGACGCATTTTTGGGTTCCAGAAACGAGTTTGGTGACCAAAGTGCGCACCTGCTTGAAGAAGGTCGCGCATGCTTACGTTGTAATCTGCCATTTTCTTTACCTTAAAAGTTGGGTTAGGCCTCCATATATCCGCATTCTCCACCCTTTTACAGGCACCCAGAGTAATGTGACGATATATGTGCGGATTTTTTACTCCATCTATCAAAATTGTTCGTAAAAGATATTCACGAAAAGCATTTGATAAAATGGGCGGCTATTTATACCATAGACACTTGTAAATTACCAAAAGTTTTTAGAGATCATGAACAGTACTTATACAGCTCCACGTCGATTAATCAAAACTCCAGATGAAATTGAAAAAATGCGCATTGCGGGACGACTGGCGGCTGAAGTTCTAGAGATGATCAAGCCCCATATCAAGGCAGGTGTAAGTACACTTGAACTTGATACCATTTGTCGTAATCACATTGAAAATGTGCAGCATGCCATTCCTGCTTGTGTCGGCTATGGGGGAGCTCCTGGGCGCCCTGCTTTTCAACACTCTATCTGTACTTCGGTTAACCATGTTGTCTGCCATGGTATTCCCTCTGAAAATAAAATCTTAAAAAATGGCGACATTCTTAATATTGACGTGACTGTCATTAAAGATGGGTATCACGGCGACACCAACATGATGTATGTCGTTGGTGGTGAAACTTCTATTTTAGCGAACCGTTTATGTAAGGTTGCTCAAGAAGCGATGTATCGTGGAATGGCAACTGTTAGAGACGGTTCATATTTGGGGGATATCGGCCATGCAATCCAGAAATATGTTGAATCAGAACGTTTTAGCGTAGTACGTGAATATTGTGGTCACGGTATTGGAACTGTTTTCCATGATGAACCTCAAGTACTCCATTATGGTCAAGCTGGTACAGGCATGCGCTTAGAAGCAGGTATGACTTTTACGATTGAACCTATGGTAAATGCTGGCGTATGGCAAACTAAATTGTTAGGTGATAAATGGACGGTTGTAACGAAAGACCATAAACTTTCAGCTCAATATGAACATACTATTTTAGTTACTCAAACAGGTATTGAAGTTTTAACTGCTCGTCCTGAAGAAGACCTATCTCGCTTCAACTAATATTTTAACAAACTTAAATAAAAGGCTGCTTTGTGTAGCCTTTTATCATTTATTATGTATTTTTTATTAACAAACCATTCTAAATTTAAACAAATATTTCAAAAAAATTACAATTATTAATTTTTAATACACAATCAATTTAATAAAACACGGTATGGTGGGCTCAATAAAAATCAGTAAACAAATGCCGGACATGGAGTCCTTTTATGATGAAAAAGTCATTATTTTGTATGACAGCTGCCTTTTTTGCTCTGCCAACAGTCACTTATGCCGCTTCACCATATTTTAGTTTTAAAGATGGCGATGGCTTCAAACGTTTTTCTGTCTCTGCTGGTTGGCTCCATGCCATGCCTCAAGGCTCAGGAAATCCTGTCAATATCAATACTAGTGTTGCAGAAGGTACAACATCTAAAGTTGGAGATGTATCTACAAAAGCCGTTTTAGATGCAATCGATCAAAGTAAAGCTTCAGGAAAATTCTGGTATAGCACTATTAGCCTTCTTGATAAGTTTACAGACACCCTTCCCTCATCACTCGCGGGTACAGCAGAAGTTAATGGACTTTCTCAATGGGAACAACAAGGTTCTGGCTTAGAAGCTGATGATGTGGATACTGTTGGTCTTATGTTTAACTACAACTTTACGGATAATTTATCTTTAGAAATTAAAGGCGGTATTCCCCCTAAAGTAGATATTAATGGAAAAGGTAATATTTACGCCCCCCTTTCTGGAAAAGCGACTCCATTAAAAGATGGATCTTTGATTGGAGGAATCATAGGAGGTGGAATTTCTAATGCGGGTGGAGATATTCCTCTAAAACAAGACCTTCATATTACTGATCTTTTTCAGGGGGGCAAGGCTGCGACCGCACGTGCATGGTTGCCAGCAGTTGAACTACATTATCAGTTTGGTAAAACAGGTGTAAATAAGTTCCGTCCTTATATCGGAGCTGGCGTGATGTATGCATACTTTAATGATTTAAAAATGAATTCTGGTATTGAAGCTGATTTAATTCAAGCGGGTCACATGATCCAGAATATCCATGATGGTAAAGCTGGGGCAGCATTAGATCGCAAAACATCATCAGCAAATCCTATCGTGGAACTAGAAGCGACCGATACTTTTGCACCAATTGTGACTTTAGGTGCATCTTATGACTTCAACCCAAACTGGTTTGCTGTTGGTTCAGTTTCGTATTCTAAAATGAATAGTGAAGCAAAAATCTATGTGACTGACCAAAATACAGGCAAAGAGCTAATTAAAGCAAATACCAAAATTGATATTGATCCACTCATTACATATGTTGGTGTCGGTTATCGTTTCTAATCATTCTTAATCACAAAGCTATAAAAACTTATGCACGTTTTATAGCTTTCTTTCAATCTATAAGTTCCTAAAAATTGCTTCTTTTTAAATCAAAATGCTAAAAAAATGAGCATTTTTTATAAACATAATAGATAAAACAGACTTTCCATACTCCTATCACCCTCCTTTCATTTTGATGTTCCTTTTTTAGTTATTTTTACATCTACAAAGTAACTCAATAAAATTAAAAAGTAATTTTTCCCTTTTAGTAAAATTAATTTTTTGGCACGGCCCTTGCTTTACTCATAGCATGATGAATCAACGATGATTCGATGAACAAACCAAGACGGCCAACGATGTCCGCTCTGATCGGTCTGCAGATAGGCAATAAATTGCCATGCAAATTAAAATTTCGTTCAGTTCAGGGGGACGGCGTATGTCTTCAAATATCAATCTCGATGCAAAAAAAGCAACTGAGATTAAACTATTCAGTTTTTCAACTCCAGCAATGCGTGCCTTCCACATGACATGGCTCGCTTTCTTCGTTTGTTTTTTCGCATGGTTTGCATGTGCACCATTAATGCCCGTGATTAAAGGTGAGTTTGGTTTAACCAAGGACCAAATTGCCAATATTAATATTGCTGCTGTTGCTATTACGATTTTAGTGCGGCTTATTGTAGGGCCACTTTGTGATAAATATGGTCCACGTATTACCTATACTGCGCTTCTCCTACTTGGCAGTATTCCCGTATTTGGTGTAGCTGCTGCAAATAGCTATGAATCTTTCCTATTCTTCCGTTTGCTCATCGGCGCTATTGGTGCAAGTTTTGTTATTACGCAATATCATACAAGTGTCATGTTTGCCCCTAACGTGGTAGGTACAGCAAATGCAGCAGCGGCTGGCTGGGGAAATGCTGGTGGTGGTGCAACTCAAGCACTCATGCCTTTATTGCTGGGCGCAATTGTTATGTTTGGTGTTGAGCAAGCTATGGGCTGGCGTGTTGCATTAATCGTACCGGGCGTAATGATGGTCATTGTGGGTATTCTTTACTGGAAACTCACCCAAGACTGCCCTCAAGGAAACTTTAAAGAAGTTCGCGCACAAGGCATTGAAGTCGGTAGTGGTAAAAAAGGTGGCATGGCAATTTTAATGCAGGCTGCGCGTAACTACCGTGTCTGGATTTTATTTGTGGCTTACGGAGCATGTTTCGGAATCGAAATTTTCATCCATAACGTTGCAGCAATGTACTATGTTGATCAGTTCAAAATGGATTTAAAAACTGCTGGTTTAACTGCCGGAATATTTGGACTTTTAGCATTATTCGCTCGTGCGCTTGGCGGTATTATTTCTGATAAAGTCGCACTCAAAAAAGGGTTAGATGGTCGCACTAAAGTACTGGTGCTCATGATTTTGGGCGAAGGTTTATTCCTCATACTCTTTTCGCAAATGAATGTAGTTGCCCTTGCAATTATTTCTATGACAATTTTTGCACTGTTTACTCACATGGCTTGTGGTGCAACATATGCTCTCGTACCATTTATTGATCGTAATGCATTAGGTGGTGTTGCCGGCATTATTGGGGCTGGTGGCAATGTAGGTGCAGTTGCAGCTGGTTTCCTACTTAAAGGCTTACTTGATGTTCAAACTTGTCTATTTATTTTAGGTGGTTTGGTTATGGTCGCAGGCTGTAGCGTAATTCTAATTCGCTTCACGACTGAACATAAAGAAAAAGAGCAAGTACTTTTTGAACAAGCATTACTTGAACGTAATTCCGCAGCATAATTTCTACAAGAAGCAGGGATCAAAATGATGTCTGCTTCTTTAATTTTCTTCTCATAAAATACGATCCTTAAGAACTTTTTAATTTTGCTTAAATATTCCCTCCAACTATATCGATATTTTTCGATATATCTTCTACAATAAATCATCATTATTATAATTTTCCATTAATCATGACTAAAACTGGCAACCAATTTTCTCAGTCCCTCATCTATATGCTGATTGGCAGTGCAATTATTCTGGCACTTTCATTAGGTGTTCGTCATGGTTTCGGTCTCTACCTCGTACCGATGAGCCATGAATTTGGCTGGGGACAGCATATTTTTAGTCTTGCAATCGCTATGCAAAATTTAATCTGGGGTGCAGTTCAACCTTTTACTGGGGCAATCGCAGATAAATATGGCAGTAAAATTGTGGTTGCTGTTGGTGGACTACTTTATGCCCTCGGCTTACTACTAATGGCTTTTAGCTCAAGTATACTCATTTTGAATTTGAGCCTAGGTCTTATTATTGGCTTAGCTTTATCAGCAACTTCTTTCACGGTATTACTTAGTGCAGTAGGCCGAGCTGCTCCGCCTGAAAAAAGGAGTATGGCAATGGGTATTGCCAGTGCAGCAGGTTCTTTTGGTCAGTTTATTATGCTGCCTTCCACTCTACTCTTACTTAAAACAGTGGGATGGTCAGCAGCTTTAATGGTAAGTGCGCTATTAATTGCTCTTATCATTCCCTTGGCTTGGATGTTAAAAGGCCCTAGCACTCAAACACCAAAAGCAATTGCACAACCTCAGCTCACCTTTAAAGAAGTACTGAATATTGCCAGAAAACATAAGCCCTTCTGGTGGTTAGCTTTAGGCTTTTTAGTATGTGGATTCCAAGTTGTGTTCTTGGGTGTGCATTTACCTGGCTATTTAATTGACCACGGGTTTGATGCAGCTACTGGTACCGTATTTCTTGCTTTAGTTGGATTATTTAATATTGTAGGAACTTATGGTGCGGGCTGGTTAGGAGATCGGTTCTCAAAACCTAAATTATTAATGGCACTTTACGGCAGCCGTGGCATCGCAATCATCGCCTTTTTACTATTACCTCTAAGCACTTATACGGTATATGCTTTTGGCATCATTATGGGACTTCTATGGCTCTCTACAGTTCCTCTCACAAACGGCATTGTGGCAAATATGTTTGGTGTTAAATACCTTTCAATGTTAAGTGGTATTGTGTTTTTCACTCATCAAGTCGGTTCTTTCTTTGGTGGTTGGCTTGGCGGTGTTAACCATGACTTAACAGGTAATTACAATGCGATTTGGCTATGTTCAATAGCTTTGAGTATATTAGGGGTAATCGTACATTTCTTTGTAAATGAAGAGGCTATTATTCATGACGCATAATGCCTTACTTTTGAAAATAATTATGACTTTGCTCGTGATTACTCTTCTGGCCTGTTCAATCATTTTATGGAAACAAACTCCTGATTTATTTGTATATTTTAATCAAGCATTTTGTGCCCATTAGAGATATAGATAACCAGACGCATAC